>NZ_AHZV01000156.1 GCF_000250735.1 Anaerophaga thermohalophila str. Valhall | reverse complement strand
AAAACAACACAGAGTTTGGCAACAAAGATGCTTTTTAGACCGGGCACATAAATGCAATTAGAATAACAGAGGAAGATTTGTTTTTGTTTTTTCCTTTTTTTAATTGGTCTGAGTTATTGGTCTAACATTTCGATGAGTTTGACTAATGCATAAAAAATCCTATATTTGCGGCGCAAAATGGTCCCGTAGTTTAACTGGATAGAACGTAGGATTCCGGTTCCTATAGTGGGGGTTCGAGTCCTCCCGGGATCACGAAGCCCAAGCCGCAATTCTTTGAAAAGGATTGTGGTTTTTGTTTTTTTATTGCATTTACAACAACATTCGTCATATTTTTGCGTATAAAATCATGTTTAAATCATTGTTTATTTTAAATAGTTGATCTATGAAAATCAAAAACCTTTTACTTGGGTTACTGGCCCTTGCACTTATGACAGGCTGTAAAGATGATGACAAGAACACTGAGGAGTTCAGTGACCTGACAGTTGAACAGCACAAGGCTAATATTGAACAAACCGGCATGGATGTGCTGGATCAGTTGAACGATCTGCGTGACATGGATGCTATTCATGTTGCCGTGGATTTCATGGAATTGGCTGATACTACTTATGAATCGGGCACTATGGCCGTAATGGAACCGGTAGCTGCGTTGCAGGACGGTTTGGATGCAGCATTGACTTTAAAGACGACTACTGTCGAGGAAGAATCTTTAGCACAACTGTTTCTTCAGGAGGCGGGAATTTATACCTACAATTTTGAAACAGACTCATGAGATAAAGAATCATCGACAGAAGAGATCACGTATCATTTCCCGACAAAAAATAGCGATACAAACAATGCTACCATTTCGGTGACTAATTTCGAAAGTTTTACTACCGACAATCCTGATGTAGCGCAGAACATATCGGAGGATTTACTTAAGTCGGTTGAGGTGACTCTGACAGTTGATGAACAGCAAAAGATGAAGTTTATCTTTAATGCTACGTATGATGAAAACGACATTCCTCTGTCGGTTACCGAAAGCTACTTAATCGGTAAATTCGAAATAACTACTTCTGTAGAAAGGAGTACTTCAGAAATTTCATTTGATCAATCGTTTACTTCTGATGATGCCAATATCATTTCATCTCATTTCGACAGTGACGGAACCTTCAATTATGAAACTTTTAATGAAAACTTCAATAGTGAAGAAGAGTTTCCAGGAAGTCAGACAATTGTTGATGCTTCCAACGTATGGGTGGCTGTTGGTAACTTAAAACTGCAGGGTGTGGCCAACTGGGAAGGTCTCCGAAATGCCGAAGGAGAATTCGAAGATGTTGAGACTGAACAGGACTTTTACGAAGAAATGGCTAACGTCATGAACGAAAACGTTGACATGTATGTGAAATACAACGACACGAACGAAATTATCGCGGCCAGCGAGTTCTATGCTCTTGAGCGTACCGATGATTATGGTTCATATTGGGATTTTAGCATGAGAATGAAGTTTGCCGACGGTTCATATATGGATGAATCTTTCTTCACTGAAGATAATTTCGCCGAATTTGTTCAGGAAGCCGAGGACTTTATTACCACTATGGAGACCAATTACGGATTGACCCCGCAATAAATATAACACCTTTTGCCTGATTTAGAAATGGACTCTTTTTTGAAGGGATCAGGTTAAGATAGATAATTGGAGGCCCGGTTAAATCGTGGTCTCCAATTTTTATTTATGAGTGTGGCATAAAAACAACAATGAGTTTGGCTATAAAGAGGCTTTTTGGACCGGACTCATCTTAAGTTAACTACTTTTTTCAGCAACCAGACCGATGACATTACGTACCCTGTTGTTTTTATTTTTTGCTGCTGGAATGGCATTTCATGCTTTTGCACAGAGTTATTGCATTAGCGGCCGGGTTGTTGATTCGGAAACGAAAAAACCGGTACCGGATATTCATCTATGGGCAAGCCGGTCGGAGCGGGGTACAATTACCGACCGTTACGGCAGTTTTCAGATTTGCGGTGAAGGTGATGACGTGCTGGTATTAAGCCATACTGCTTATCAATCAAAAAGAGTTGCTTTTAATTATGAGCGCAACGATACGCTGACTATTGTAGTTGAAAAAAAAGAAATTTTGACCGATGAAGTGAAAATCACAGGGCAGAGAGATGTTTTGATTGATAAATCGGTTCCGGCGACCGGGCAGATTGCCAGGGGGGATATCTTAAGACTTCCATCGGTTTTAGGAGAGGCCGATGTGGTTAGTGCCCTTCGTCAATTACCCGGGATACAATCGGTAGGAGAAGGGATAGGCGGGATTTATGTGAGAGGAGGAAGTCCGGGCCAGAACCGCGTACTTCTCGACGGGATGGAATTAATGAATCCTGTTCATTTAATGGGGGCTTATTCGGTGTTTAACCCACTAACAACAGAGGATGTATCCGTTTATAAAGGGCACTCACCGGTTTCGGTGCGAAGCGGACTATCTTCTTCTATAATTGTTTCGTCAGGTGATCCGCTGTCCGGATTTAGAGGGGTGATGGGCTCTTTGGGTAACATAGCTTCCAACCTTACCTTCTCAAGCCGAAGTAAAAACGAAAAGTTTGGCATCACAGCAGGTCTCAGGCGCAGCTATCTGGAATTGTATCGTGGAATTGCCGGCCTTTTTCTTAGCGAGGAAGAAAACTATTTTAAGCGGAGTTTTTACTCGTTTTATGACTTCAATGGTAAAATGGTTTTTCAGCCGCAGCCCGGTTCGCGTTTTACTTTAAGCTGGTACGTGGGGCAGGATGATTTTAAAATTGATGATGATGAGCTGACTTATGATGCCGGAACAAACTATGGGAACAATGCGGCGGCCTTGCAATGGGTTAAAAGAACCGGAAGTAATGGTTCCTTAAAGGTTTCAGCAGCATATACCTCGGCATGGTCTGATTTCAAAGGGGAGATCATTCAAAACGATCTCAATTTCAAGAGCAGGCATCAAAAATTGTCGTTCGGTGCCGGTATGACGAATGAATATGAGAAGCATCTGTTACGATACGGTGTCGGGGGTGCATGGTATAAAACAACACCTCAGGATATGCATCTGACGGTGTTGGAAGATACAACCAGTTATAAAGATGTATTTCGCAACAGTGAGGTAACATTATATTTTGAAGATACCTACAGGTGGACCCCTGATATAAGCCTTTATGCAGGTGTCAGAGGGTTTTATTATACTTCGTGGGGGCCATATCAATACGACAATGATGATGTTTTTATTTACAGCAATAACGGAGAAATTGCCGATCAAAAATGGTATTGGAGCTACTCTGCAGCTTTGTCGTATGCTATTACGGGCAGTGACGGATTTAAGATTGCCTGGACGCGCCCGGTTCAAATGCGGCATCTGGCAACTTTGAGTTCGATGCCTCTTCCCAACGACTTGTGGATGATGGCCTCTCCGCGTTTGGAACCTCAAATGGGGCATCAGTGGTCGGTCGGGTATGAGAGAGAAACACCTGTGTTTTATTTTTCAACCGGAATTTTTGTGCGGTTGATGCAAAACCAGGTGATTTTTAATTTTAACATCGACGGAAATGAAATGAATTTTGAAGACCATTTCTTCCACGGTAAGGGAAGAGCCTGGGGAATAGAATTTTCTGCGAAGAAGAATATTGGTGATCTCCGGGGAAACATCAATTACACGTTGTCAAAATCAGAAAGGTCTTTTCCTGATATATTTGACGGAGCGTGGTTCAATGATAAGTTTGACCGCACACACGACCTGTCGCTCATGAGTTCTTTCAAACTATCGGAGAAGTGGTCATTTTCGGCCAACTGGACTTATGCCACCGGAATGTCAATGACGTTGCCCTCCGGACGGATGTGGATGATGGGGAGTATTATGAACGATTACGACGGATACAATAATTTTCGGTTGCCTCCTTATCATCGTCTCGACTTGTCCGCTTCATTACGTTTAAAAAGCAATACTTTTAAGGAGTCAACGCTTGATTTTTCGGTCATCAATGCCTATAACCGTGCCAATCCGTATTTTGTTTTTTACAAGGTTATTCGTGGCGACAGCAATTATGATATAGATATCCGTGCGGCACAGGTTTCGCTTTTTCCCCTGATGCCATCGGTAAGCTGGAAATTTAAGTTTTGAAACAGTAATTTGCCAACTATAAAGTTATTACGCTTCTCCATTATGATTGTAGTGGTTTTGTCTTCGTGCCAAAAGGAAGTAGAACTTGACCAGCCATCCTACCAGAGAAAAATTGTGGTGGATGGTTACATTGAAACGGGACGGCAGGCACATGTTTTCCTTACGCTGAGTTCTCCTTATCTGACGCATTATGATTCCGCATCAATCAGGGAAACATTTCTTAATTATGCAAAGGTGACTTTGACATCATCGACAGGTGAAGAGGAGGTGCTGACATTGTTTCGTGAAGACCGCTTTTTCCCGCCATTTGTTTACAAAAGCGTATCGATAATGGGGCAGGAAGGCGAAACCTATCAATTGAGCGCAGAGGTCAAAGGACGAATAGTAACAGCTACCACGACTATTCCTCCGGCTGTGGCAGTTGTTGATACCAGGATAACTCAGATTTCCGATACAACAGGATTTGTCGAATTTGCAATTGATCCGCCGCGAGAGGGGAGTTATTATTTATTTACACGGGTAAAAAGTCGTTTCGCCGATAGGGATTTCCATCCATCTTTTAACCCTGTTTCGGAGGTAAAATCCACTCAAAAACCCCCTGTATGGCAAAGAGTACTCCGGGCTTCTGAGTTTGGTCATTATCTCAGCGAGCCCGAATCATCCTTTTATAATTCTTATGACCGGTTTGAGTACGATCGTCGCGACACGATAGAAATTATTGTCGGGACGGTTGACTCAGTTTCCTGCCGGGTCATCGAAAGCCTCTTTGTCGACCGTGCCAATCAGGAAAACCCGTTTGCATTTAACGGCAACCGGATAGAGACCAATATTGAAGGTGGTATTGGTCGATGGACAGGGATTGGAATAACCGGTATTGATATCATCACCGCAGATTAAAACAAAAATTAGCAGGTTACATGAAACAGCCCGATGTTTTTGCCATCGGTTTTGTTCCAGAGTGTGATGGCCTCAGGTGTGGGACGTAAGTATGTCTTACACCGTTTTTCCCTGAAAAAGTCTGCTGCTTCTTTCGATAGTTCCACAAACCCGGTCTGACCGGTTCCCACAATTAGTTTTTCGGCACCTTCCCGGTAGATATGTTTTGCTTCTTCAAGAGAGATTATATGTGAAGTACCATAAATCTCTTTTGAGAGTTTCTTTTTTCGTTTCAATATTTCTCCCTCTGGTGTGATAACTATGTCATGATCATAAGTGCCGGCCGTTGTTGTGATATTTCCAAAACTGGTGTTTTTTATTTGTACTGCCATAATAATTAGTGCGTGTCTATAAACTTGCAAAAATTTTCACAATATATGTGTCTGTTCAGAAAGTACCAGTTGCAAGGCTTGCGAAGCCGCCAAAACCGGAGTTTACTAATCGTAAATGAGGATTTTGGCGGCGAGCGTAACACAGCAAGTGGTACTTTATGGACAGACACTAAATAAAATTAGTTCCTGTCTGGTTACGTGCAAAAAATTTTATAAAAAGAATGTATGTCTTTTCAGAAAGTGCCGCTTGCAAGGCATCAATTTATTCCTGCCAGGAAAGGGAATTGTAATGATAAGAATGTGAAGGTCAATTGATAATCGTATTAAAAACTGTCTGATTTATCCTTTTGTATGTCTAATCTACTCTTTATTGCTGTGTAATTCACTTATTTTTATTTATTTTTGTCGCATCTAATAAAGAATTGCTTTATTTTATGGCCAAATACGGCAAAGATTCGGGAAATAATAACAATAATCGCGATGATGCTTTAAAACGAAAGCATAAAACAACTATTTTGTTGAATGACAAAGAGTTGGAAGCATTTGAGGTGTATTGTAAAAGATACAAGGTAAAAAACAAGGCACGTTTTATACGCGAATCGGTTATGCGTGTCGTTATGGATCAGTTCATGGAAGATTATCCTACACTTTTTGAAAAAAGTGATCTTGACAGACTCAGAGTAGAGAACCGGGATAATGATCAATATTGAAACTCCAAACTCAAAGTCCCCTTTTGGGAGAATTTAAGGGGCCCTGAACCCGAGGTCAAAATCCACAACCCACAACTCAAAACTCTTTCCTCAATTCTTCACTCCAGACAGCAATTCTTCCGTCGGTCAGATCCGGCTCATTGTCTTCATCAAGGGGAAGTCCTATAAACATTCCGTCCCTGAAAGCTTTAGATTCACTGAAGTCGTAGTCGTCGCCCGGCCACTGTCCAATAAAATTTGCTCCTTTTGGGGCTAAAAGTTCATAAAGTTTTCCCATGCCGTCGCAAAATGTGTCAGGATAAGTATGCTGGTCGCCCAGACCAAACAATGCAATGGTTTTACCCGACAAATCAAGTGTCAGGAAGCCTTCAACAAAAGTTTCGAAATCGTCCTGCAGCTGACCTACTCCCCATGTGGAAGTTCCTAAAATATAAAACTCATAGTCTTTCAGTTTTTCCAGGTCAGCACTTTCTGCCGGAATCAGGTCGGCTTCAGGGAATGCGGCATGCACCTTCTCTGCAACAAATCTGGTATTCCCTACTGATGATCCGTATATGATGGCTGTTTTTGGCATATTTTCCACTTTTCTTTCAAATCTTATCCATTAAGCTAAAACGTTAACCCTTTCCAAAAGTTCACTCTTTCACCCGGATCAACATCAGCCCGTCTCTTAATGGGAGGATAACCTGTTCGGTGCGGGGATCGTTTTTAACCATTTCGTTAAAGTTAATTATTCCCCGTGTGTAGTTGTCGTTTTGTAAATCGGCATCCACAACTTTACCATTCCACAGAATATTATCGGCCAGGATATAACTTCCCGGGTTCATTTTTTTCATTACCGCCTCATAGTAGGCGGGGTACTCTCTTTTGTCGCCATCGATGAACGCAAGATCGAATTCAACATTCAGATTGTTTATTATGTCGAGAGCATCGCCGATATGGAGAACAATTTTTCTTTCGAGATCCGCTTTTTGGATATATTGCCTGATGAAAGATTCGAGCTCGTCATCACGTTCGATGGAGTGAAGAACAGCATCCTGATCAATTCCCCGGGCAATGCAGATGGCCGAATAACCGGTGAAAGTACCTATTTCCAAAACCGCTTTGGGCCTGATCATTCTGCAAAGCATCGTTAATAGTTGTCCCTGAACCGGGCCGGAAATCATTCGTGGCCGCAGTATCTTTAAATGTGTTTGTCTTCGCAGATCGTGGAGCACTTTATCCTCCGGGGTGGAGAATGCTTCGATGTAATTGTCCAGCTCAGGTTTTTGATTTCCCGTAATGTGGTTATGATTGCTCATAGATGAGGTATGAGAGTTGATTGTCATCAAAAATTTCGTTGGCTATTTCCAACAGGTCTGTTGCTGTGAGGTTGTCAATTTTTTTATAGATATCGGCCAGTGAGTCTACCTTATTATAGAGAAGGAAGCTTTTACTTATATTGAGCATCAGGTTTTCCTTGTTTTCGTTGGCAATAGTGATTTGTCCTTTCAGTTGACGACGGGCCTTGTGCAGTTGCATCTGTCCGAGCTTTTTGTCACGAAGGCGGGCCAGTTCCCGGCGGACAATGCGTATACTACGGTCAATATTTTGCCGGTCGGTACCAAAATAGATACAAAAAACACCTGTTCTGTAGTAGGGTGAATAAATAGACTCAATGTTATAGGCGATGCCTTTTTTTTCGCGGAGTGCCATGTTGAGCCTGCTGTTCATTCCTGGTCCGCCAAGGAGGTTATTGAGTAAAGATAGCCCCAGCCGTTTGGGATTTTCAAGGTCATACGCAATATTTCCGATGGTTATGTGACTTTGAAATGTATCCAGCTCTTTGCGTAAGCTCGATGGCTTATAACTGGGTGTCGGCGGACGCAATGACTTACGGAAACTCGGCGCTTCCTTACCAAAATATTTATTGGCGGCTTTTAGGAATTTTCCGGGAGCCATTTCTCCTACCATACATAATACCATTTGGTCGGTGTGATAATTATTGCGAATAAATTTTAAGATGTCTTCCCGCGTAAAATTCTTTATCGATTCTGCCGTTCCCAGGATATTATGCCCCATAGGACCATTATTAAATATAAGTTCTTCAAAATCATCTATAATCAATTCGGCCGGATTGTCCTTGTATGAATTGATTTCATCGATAATAACCTCTTTCTCTTTTCGTATCTCCTTTTCAGGAAACACGGAATGAAAACTGATGTCATGAAGTAGCTCCAGGGCTCTTTCAAAATCCTGAATCAGGAAAGAGGCATAGATGGCTGTTTCTTCTTTTGAGGTATAAGCGTTGAGTTCTCCACCTACATCATCGAGCCGGCTCAGGATGTGCCAGGTTTTGCGCTTTTGTGTACCTTTGAAGATAACATGCTCGATAAAGTGTGCCATTCCGTGTTCGTTCTCATCCTCGTCGCGTGAGCCTGTATTGATAATGAGTCCGCAATGACCGACGGGAGATGGAACACGATGATGAACAATTCGGATACCATTTGGAAGTGTATGTGAAAATAAATCCATGTGCTGTATTGGAAATTTTGAGCGCAAAAATAACTAAACATCAGGGAATATCATGTTGGAATCGGAAAAAAGGAAGGATTAAAAATGCAGCAACGGTTTTGTTAAAACAAATCTTTCAGTATATTTGCAACCGCTTTTGAAACGGTGCCATAGCTCAGTTGGTAGAGCAACGGACTGAAAATCCGTGTGTCCCTGGTTCGATTCCAGGTGGTACCACCAGGTGTTGGTTTTTTGATTGGACCGACCTTATTGATGTGAGGAAATGATTCATAACTGTTTGGACTGTTTCCAAAAAAGAAAAGGGTTATTGATGAGTTGGTTTTTTGGTTATTTTTGTACCAATTGAAACGAGTTTCGATTTTCTGGACGAGTTCCATCCGACTATAGAAATGAATTTTATACGGATAAAAAAATAACTGCATGGTGCCATAGCTCAGTTGGTAGAGCAACGGACTGAAAATCCGTGTGTCCCTGGTTCGATTCCAGGTGGTACCACCCACAATTAAAATAGAAAGCCGGCAAAATCGCCGGCTTTTTTAACTTTATTAGTTGATCAAATTTAGGAATTTATCTGAAAGATTCCACATCAAGCATCCAATCTTCGATTTGAACCAATTCTTCAGCGTCTTTCTCCTGGCTGCTAAATTTATTTGCATCCAACATCCATGCTTCTATGGGAATTATTTCTTCAGATTGTTGAAAAGCATTTTCATCGAGCATCCACTCTTCCACATTCATAAATGTTTCTTCGTAAACATCAAAAAGGGTATGATCCAGCATCCAATCTTCGATAATAACTGTTGGCTCAACCATGAAATCAACATCAAACATCCAGTCTTCAAGTTCAATCATTTTGTTTTCCGTCTCGAATATCTTTTCATTAAACATCCAGTCCGACATTTCTACAACTGTTTCCTCTGCATAATTTAATGATGCCAATAAATTAGTATTCGTTGTTGACGATGGATTAAGTTCAGTAGTGCCTGGGTTAGCTGCATTTAAACTTATTGATATGGCGAATGCGATCATTGAAGTAATAACTGAAGTTTTCATTTTTTGATCCTCCTGTTTAGTTTGTAATTGTTTTGCTGACAGAATAGCTTCAATCGACATGCCAAAAGATGAAAAATATTGATAAATAGTATGTTACAAATGCGTATGATTGTGTTTTTAATCTTAGAATGTTCGTTTATGTAACAAGAATATGTTCGGAAGTGAACAGTGAATAGTATCTGATAAAATTTTTCTGGCCGGGATGATAACAATCGGGAGAAAATGACAGTAACTTTGCTAAGTGAAACATCGAACTAAGATATCGTTAACAGGCCTGGTTGCCTTTCTGGTTCTGTGGTTTGAATGGCTTTCTTTGGGCATTCACCGAAACGGCGAACATAGACACAGGTATTATCAGGTAATATATTGCTTTTCTTAAAGGGGGCTGAAAATCCGTTCCTTTCGTGATTATGCTCATAATATGTATCTCCGTTCCGGATTAAAAGTAATGACTTTTTCGGAATTGTCTTTTTTTATCATTCCGTTGCATTTGTTTTTTTAACTTCCTTAACATCAACTTCTTTTTTTTCAATGCCAAATTAGGTACTTTTGCCCGTTCTTGTAAACTGAAAGACATATTGTTTGTTTTCCTTCTGTGACGAAAAATAGTAATTAAACAAAAATAACCATGGACAAAAAAACCATACTGATCATCCTCGACGGTTGGGGATACGGCAAAAAAGACAAAACAGATGCTATTCACACAGCAGGAGCTCCTTATTTTGAGAGCCTGCTGAAAAAATATCCCAATTCTCAGCTTCAGGCTTCCGGCGAAAATGTTGGTCTACCCGAAGGACAAATGGGGAATTCGGAAGTGGGACACCTTAATATAGGTGCCGGACGTATTGTTTATCAGGATTTGGTGAAGATTAATCTTGCCATTAAAGACAACAGTATTTCCAAAAATCCGGAACTTGTCAAAGCCTATCAATATGCTAAAGAGAACGACAAGCAGGTTCACTTTATGGGGCTCGTTTCCAAAGGAGGTGTGCACAGCAGTCAGGAGCATGTATATAAACTTGTTGATGTGGCCAAAGATTTTGGTCTTCAGAAAGTGTTTGTTCATGCTTTTATGGATGGTCGCGATACCGATCCCAAAAGCGGGAAAGGATATCTGGGCGAATTGATGGAGCACCTTAAATCATCTGTTGGCCAGGTGGCATCGGTTATCGGACGTTATTATGCCATGGACCGTGACAAACGGTGGGAACGTATCAAAGAAGCTTATGACCTGATGGTTCACGGTAAGGGGAAGCAGGCAAAGGATCTTCAGTCTGCAATCCAGGAATCATATGATGATGATGTCACCGATGAGTTTATTAAACCAATTGTTCACGTAGATGACAATGGAAATCCGGTTGGAACCCTTAAAGAGGGTGATGTAGTTGTGTTTTTTAATTTCCGAAATGATCGTGCTCGTGAAATTACTCAGGTACTTACTCAGCAGGATATGCCGGAGTACGATATGAAGACCATTCCGTTGCATTATTGCACACTCACACCTTATGATGTGACATTTAAAAATATGCACGTGTTATTCGATAAGGAGAATGTTAAAAATACCATGGGAGAGGTCGTTTCTCAAAACGGTCTGAAGCAGTTACGTATTGCCGAGACTGAGAAGTATGCCCACGTGACATTCTTCTTCTCAGGAGGTCGCGAGGAGGTGTTTGAAGGAGAAGACCGTATTCTGATAAATTCCCCAAAGGTACCCACTTATGATCTGCAGCCGGAGATGAGTGCTTATGAAGTGAAAGATGCAGTAGTGGGTGAACTCAACAAAAACAAGTACGATTTTATTTGTCTCAACTTTGCCAATGGCGATATGGTTGGACATACCGGCGTTTACGATGCCATTAAGAAAGCGGTAAAGGCAGTAGACAATTGCCTGAAAGATGTGGTGGAAGCTGTGAAAAAGAATGGTTACGAAGCTATTATTATTGCCGACCACGGGAATGCCGACAATGCGGTAAATCCTGACGGGACTCCAAATACTGCTCACTCTCTTAATCCCGTGCCTTTTATTTGGGTGTCGGAAGACCGTAAAGGGAAAGTGGAAGATGGAATTCTTGCCGATGTGGCACCGTCACTTCTGAAACTTATGGGAATAGAACAACCCGAAGAAATGACAGGACACAGTCTGATTACTCTTGCTTAAGAAATTTAATTTAAAGTATTGTAAGGACAGTTCCATACGGGGGCTGTCCTTTTTTGATATCAATATTTCTTTAAATTTGCACTCCAAACATTTTACCTCGTGTTTTTAGCGCGGTAAAGGAATACAAAAAAATAAATGGTTCAAATTGATGACAAGATTATCAGCCTCGACATTTTTGAAAAGCATTTTTTATGCGATTTACCAAAGTGTTTAGGTAGTTGCTGTGTGGAAGGTGAATCGGGTGCTCCACTGGACGATGAAGAAACAGCAATTCTTGAAGATATTTACCCGAAAATCAAACATCTGCTTTCCCCCGAAGCGGTTGAAATAATTGAAAGAAGCGGCACCTGGGAGACCGATGCCGACGGTGACAAAGTAACTCCCATTATTCACGGTCGGGAATGTGTTTATACTTATTTCGACAGCGACGGAATTTGTAAATGTGCCATAGAAAAGGCTCATGAGGAAGGGCTTATAAACTTCAAAAAGCCAATATCATGTCATCTTTACCCCATTCGTGTGGATAAATATCCCAACTATGAAGCGATGAATTATCATGTCTGGCCGGTATGTGATCCTGCCCGCGAATTGGGGAAAAAGATGGGATTTCCCGTTTTCCGTTTTCTGAAAGAACCGATAATCCGAAAATATGGTGAACGGTTTTATGAGGAGATGGCAGAGGTAGCTATCCATCTTGAAAAGCAGAAATCAAAATCAGTGAGGGACGCAGAATAATGAAACCCAACTTGAACGTTTCCGCTCAACGATTTAGAAAATCATTCATTTGGGCGAAGCATGAGACCAAATGAGATGATTTACTTTATCGAATCCGAAAGGAATACATCACAATTTTAACCATTTGCTGGCGGATTTTGGGTGAGAGAGTTGTGATTTATGCCATTAATCGTGTAAAAAATTAATTACCAGATATCTGTAAGAGTTTAACGGAGTATTGTAAAGTAATATTTGTTGGGTTAGGCTTGCAACCGACACTTTCTGAACCGAAACACATATTGTGAGCATTTTTGCGAGTTTATAGACGAGAACCAATTATCTAAAATCTAACCATCTAACCATCTAATCATATAGTATCTAACAGTAATCTAAAAATTAATGGGACGCGCATTTGAATATCGTAAGGCCAGAAAACTCAAGCGTTGGGGAAATATGGCCAAAACCTTTACCAAAATTGGCCGTGAAATTGCAATTGCTGTCAGAAACGGAGGTCCTGATCCCTCAGGGAATCCACGTCTCAGGGTGCTGATTCAGAATGCCAAGACGGCCAATATGCCCAAGGAAAATGTGGAAAGGGCCATAAAGAAAGCTTCCGGGAAAGACCCGTCCGATTATAAGACTGTTGTTTATGAAGGCTATGCACCACATGGCATTGCTGTTCTGGTTGAGACTGCGACAGATAACCCTACGCGCACTGTGGCCAACGTCCGCAGCTATTTCAACAAAGCTGGCGGCGCACTCGGCACTTCAGGCAGCGTCGATTATATGTTTGAGCACAAGTGTGTCTTCAAAGTAAAAATGAAAGAAGACACTGATCTGGAAGAACTCGAGCTGGAACTTATAGATTCAGGGGGACAGGAAGTCTTCGTTGAGGAGGATCTTATTATAATATATGGCGATTTTGAAGCGTTTGGGCCTATCCAGAAATATCTGGAAGAAAACGGTTTTGAAATCGAAAATGCCGATTTTGAAAGAATCCCGCAAAACACACGGAAACTTTCGTCCGATCAGGCTGAAGATATAGAAAAACTGCTTGCCAGGCTTGAAGACGACGATGATGTGACGAATGTCTTCCATAATATGGCCTGAAAAAAATAATTGATGAATCTGCTCCTCAATAGTCCGTTAAACTTTTACAATACGTTGCAACCCAATTGCTTTTTATTAAAAGGTTGTATTTATTAAAATGCAGTATGTCAAGACTATATGAATTGTCTTTTATCTAACTCAAATTACAAAACACTTTATATCAATTATTTGTTTTGAGGAGTTGGATTTTTGCTTATCAGGCCAATTTTCGGTACTAACGGTAAAATTCTTATCTGTAAAATTTAACACTTCTGCCTTCTGCCTGGCAAACTTCTGTCTGTCGATTACTTATATCTAAAAATCTAATGATCTGAAAGTCTATATATCTAATATAGTACCATTTTTACAATTTCTTTTAATCCCGCCTGAATATCATTAAAAACACTTTCGGCCGATTCGTCAAAATCTGTTCCGGCTTTTTGATAGTTTCCCCAGGCTATATATGTTTTTCCGTTTGATTTTTCATACACTGCTACTCTGCAGGGAAGGAGTGTTTGTGCATTCCTGGTTTTATCATTTTTGAGCAACTGGTATGCAAAATTGGCATTGCACAAAACAATAATGGTAGAAGGCAGAACTTCCTTGCCTTTTTTGCTCAGAATTGCCTGCATGTCGTGCTCGGCAGGTATTGCCCATCCGGTTTTAGTTGCTGATTGCCTGATCATTTCAACTGTTTTGGCGAAATCAAACATGCTCTCTTTTTCATAGGCGGCAGCATCTTTAGATTTGCCGGAAACATTGAATGTTGTGCCTGCAACAACTAAGAGTAATAAAATTGTTAACTTTTTCATGGCTTGTCGGTTTTAAATCCATTTAATGTCAATTAAAACATATAGATATGTTGAATTGTTTATTTTTAAATAAAAGAACGCTTCATTTTTGTCAGTATTCCCAGGAACCGGGAAAATTATGACAATTTTTGTCAGGCCCGTTTCATGAGTTGACATCTCTCATACCGTTTGGCGGTAAAATTTCCGTACTTTAACCTGCTTTATTCATGAACTTTCTATTACGATGCTCAACTATCGGCAGAATTCAAGCGTTCTCATCAAATTTAATGTAAAAATAGTTCACTATTTCCTGCTTCAAATTTGTCTGCGGTTGCTTGTATTATTAGATGTTTGAGCATCTCATGACGAAAACTTATGAAACGGGCCCCGATTACCCGGGACGATAAAGCAGGTTAGGTTTTATATTGATAATTGTGTCATTTTCCGTAAAATAAAAGTTAACGATATGCAAAACATTAAACAATACATTGAAGAAAACAAGGAGCGTTTTCTGGAGGAGCTTTTCGAACTGATTCGGATTCCTTCGATAAGTAGTGAGTCGGCTCATAGAGAAGATATGCGTCGTGCCTCTGAAAAATGGAAAGAACTTCTGTTAAAGGCTGGTGTGGATAAAGCAGAAGTGATGGAAACCAAAGGCCATCCCGTCGTTTTCGCCGAGAAGCGGGTTGATGAGAATGCACCTACTGTTTTGGTTTACGGACATACCGATGTAATGCCTGTTGATCCATTGGAACTATGGAATACCGATCCCTTTGAGCCGGTAATTGAGGATGGAAAAATTTGGGCGAGGGGTGCTGACGATGACAAGGGGCAAGCCTTTATGCACCTTAAAGCTTTTGAATATTTGGTCAATACCAATCAGCTGCGCTGCAATGTTAAATTTCTTATAGAAGGAGAGGAGGAAATTGGTTCTGCGCATTTACCGGAGTTTTGCGAAAACCATAAAGACCTTCTGAAGGGAGATGTTATTTTGGTTTCCGACACCACCATGCTCCAACCCGATGTCCCATCAATAACAACCGGTTTAAGGGGGCTGGCTTACTGGCAGGTTGATATAACGGGTCCTAACCGTGACCTTCACTCAGGAATGTTTGGCGGAGCTGTGGCAAATCCGATCAACGTACTTTCGAAGATGATTGGCAGTCTGATTGACGATAAGGGCCATATAACTATTCCCGGGTTTTATGACGATGTGCTGGAAGTAAGTGATGAGGAACGTGAGCTAATGAACAGAGCACCTTTCGATGAGGCAGCCTATAAAAAAGCCATTGGCGTGGAAGCACTACAAGGTGAAGAGGGATATTCTACCCATGAAAGAACAGGGATTCGGCCTTCTTTTGATGTGTGCGGAATATGGGGCGGCTACACCGGCGAGGGAGCAAAAACTGTGCTGCCTTCTACGGCACATGCAAAACTGTCGGCACGACTGGTTCCAAATCAGGATCACAAAAAAATAGCAGAGCAATTCAAAGAATATTTCAAAGGAATTGCACCCGATTCTGTGAAAGTGGAGGTGTCTGTGCTTCATGGCGGACAAGCTTATGTTTGTCCGATAGATATGCCTGCTTATCGTGCGGCAGAGAAAGCATACCTGCAAACTTATGGAAAACGTCCCGTACCGGTTCGGAGTGGCGGGTCTATTCCAATTATTTCTGCTTTTGAGCAGATTTTAGGGATGAAATCCGTTTTGATGGGATTTGGCTTAAGTAGTGATGCCATACACAGTCCTAACGAAAATTATCCCCTGGAACAATTTTTTAAAGGAATAGAAACAATCCCCTATTTCTATAAGTATTTTTCAGAATAGGGTAATTGAATATTTCTGAACGGCAAGCCTAATTTTCCCCTCGATTCCGGTCGAGGGGTTTTTTTGTCTCTCGTCTCCGAAGAGGTGTTTCTATAAGTGTCAGGCAGGCAGAGGGCATGGGGCAGAGGGCAGAGAGCATGGGTTAGGGAGCATGGGGCAAGGGGCAGAGAGCATGGAGCAGAGGGCATGGGGCATAGAGCATAGAGTGGGAAACGGTTAGAAAGAAAGACTTCTGCCTGGCAAACTTCTGCCTGTCGATTACTTATATCTAAAAATATAATGATCTGTTAAGGCAACCTTTGTCATACTCGTTTCACTACTAAAAATACTCTATAATTTAAAATACCCCTTCAAAAATCGGGTTTTTATCAAAAAAGTATTCAAAAATTTAAAAAATACCCCTAAAAAAATAGGAGTAATGTGTAAAATTAATATATTTGCCAAAGTTAACTCGAAAAAATATCGTTATGGCAAAATTAAGATTTACTGCATTGGAAGAGCTCCTGAACAGGGAGACCAAAAAAGTGGAGGGAACAAGGATCCCTACTTCAGATTATTTTGGTGAATTGGTTTTCGACCGTCCCAAAATGAAAAAGTACCTTTCAAAAGAAGCCTTTGAACACGTTATTGAAGCCGTGGAAAAAGGAACACGTATCGATCGTCGTATGGCCGATCAGATTGCACTTGGCATGAAGGCATGGGCTATGGAAAATGGTGCCACACATTATACACACTGGTTTCATCCGCTTACCGACGGTACTGCCGAAAAGCATGATGCCTTTTTGACATTCGGTGAATTTGGTTCTATGGTTGAAAGTTTTTCCGGTTCATTGCTGGTACAGCAGGAGCCTGATGCTTCCAGCTTTCCCTCCGGTGGAATCCGAAATACTTTTGAGGCACGCGGATATACTGCATGGGATGTTTCCTCTCCGGCATTTATTGTGGGAAGCACTTTGTGTATACCAACGATTTTTGTTTCGTACACAGGCCATGCACTTGACTATAAATTTCCTTTGCTTAAGGCACTTCATGCTGTTGATAAAGCTGCAGTGGAGGTTTGTCAATACTTTGATAAGAATGTGACCAGGGTTATCAGTAACCTTGGCTGGGAACAGGAATATTTTTTGGTTGATGAAGCTTTGTTCCAGTCGAGACCCGATCTGGTGCTTACCGGCAGAACACTTATGGGACACTCCTCTGCAAAGGATCAGCAGCTCGACGATCATTACTTCAGCTCTATTCCCGAAAGAGTGATCGCATTTATGGAGGAGTTTGAAATTGAAGCCTACCGCCTTGGTATTCCGGTAAAAACGCGACATAACGAGGTAGCGCCTAATCAGTTTGAGGTAGCACCGATTTTCGAGGAGACCAACCTTGCCAACGACCACAATCAGCTGGTTATGGATGTGATGAAACGGGTTGCCCGCAAGCATAAGTTCCGCGTGCTTTTCCATGAGAAGCCGTTTAAAGGAATTAACGGATCAGGGAAACACAATAACTGGTCATTGAGTACCAATACAGGGGTGAATTTGTTGTCACCCGGCAAAAACCCGAAATCCAATTTACAGTTCCTTACTTTCCTTGTTAATGTTCTCAAGGCAGTTCATGATAACCAGGATATTCTGCTCGGAAGCATTATGTCGGCGGGCAACTCGCACCGACTGGGTGCCAACGAGGCACCGCCGTCAATTATTTCGGTTTTCCTCGGCAGCCAGATTTCCGCTATGCTTGACGAGTTGGAAACAAGGGTTCCGGATAAAAAAATGACACCGGACGAAAAAACGGCACTCAAACTCGATATTGGCAAAATTCCCGAAATCTTGCTCGATAATACCGACCGTAACCGTACATCGCCTTTCGCCTTTACCGGAAATCGTTTTGAATTCAGAGCAGTCGGCTCATCGGCCAATTGTGCTTCAGCAATGATTGCGCTCAATACCGCTGTGGCAAACCAGCTCAAGGTATTCAAAACAGAAGTGGATATCCTGATCGATAAAGGAGCGAAAAAGGACGAAGCCATTTTTCAGGTTATTAAGGAGTACATTACCCACTCCAAAAACATTCGCTTCGATGGTGATGGATACAGTGAAGAGTGGGTAAAAGAAGCTGCTAAACGCGGACTGATAAATGTATCAAATGTGCCCGAAGCCTTAAAAGCCTATTTGTCCGATAAGGCTAAAAAGCTCTTTTCTGAAAATGGTGTATTTACCGAAGTTGAACTGGAAGCCCGTACCGAAGTTGAACTGGAGAAATATACCAAAAAAATACAAATTGAAGCCCGGGTTCTGGGCGATCTGGCATTGAACCATATTGTGCCCACTGCCGTTCGGTACATGAACACGCTGATTGAGAATGTTCAGGGGCTGAAGGATATATTCGGAAAAGAGTCGGATTATCAGGAACTGGCTTCCGATCGTCTTGATTTGATCAAGAAAATATCAAACCATATTCAGAATATCAAAAATAAAACCAATGATATGGTGGAAGCCCGGAAAGTTGCCAATAAGATAGATGATATGGAGAAAAAGGCTGAGATGTACGATCAGAAAGTACGCCCCTACCTCGAAGATATCCGTTACCATATCGACAAGCTGGAGTTAACTGTTGATAACGGTATCTGGCCATTGCCAAAATACAGAGAGCTTTTGTTTGCCCGTTAATGAACGGGAAGAGGTTTTGACTCGGGAGTGTCCCCCGGATTTTCCGGAGGGCACTTTTCCTGTTTATAAGAATTTATGAGTGTGGTATAAAAAGACATATTTTTGCCAAAATCAAGGTGTTTTAAATTCTTGTACCGGAGTTAACTAACTGTTAATGAGGATACAAGAGTTTAAAACAACACAGAGTTTGGCAACAAAGATGCTTTTTAGACCGCACTCATTTATACAATCCCATATTATCAGGGAAAATATTTGGTTCTTTTTTTCGTTACTCTCTATGTTAATGGTAAATTTGATGCGGCCTGCCATCTTAATGAGTGCCTGTCTATAAAGTAGGGAAAGATTCCTACTTATCATGTGTCTGTTCAGAAAGTGCCGGTTGCAAGGCTTGCGAAGCCGCCAAAAACGCAGTTTACTTTTCGTAAATGAGTATTTTGGCGGCGAGTGTAACACAGCAAATGGTGCTTTATGGACAGACACTAATGAGGATGACAAAAATTTAAAACAACACGAGTTTGGCAACAAA
>NZ_AHZV01000157.1 GCF_000250735.1 Anaerophaga thermohalophila str. Valhall | reverse complement strand
TATGTCTTTTTATACCACACTCATTACTCATTGATCTGAGGGTATTTACTCCAAACCAATGATGGAGCAAAAACAGTGCCTCTGATCCTGGTTATCGAAAAATCTGGATTCATATTTCAGGCAGCAAAAATAGGTTTTTCCTGTCAATGACAACACTATCTTTTTTATTTGATTCCACTGATTTTTTTTGCAATTTTGGTGCCGTTTCCTGAAACAATAGTCTGTTTAGAAGAAATAAACGCTGAGAAACCATGACGCAAAGTTTTTGTTATGAGCGTATATGGTTAGTTTTTCAGATGTAAGAAAAATCATGACGAAACAAGCCCCGATCACACCCCGATAAATCGGGGCAGGGAGGGACGAGTTCCGTCAGAGCAATAACTTAGACAAACTTTATGCTGATGAGAAGAATATTCATATTAGGACTAATCATGATGCTGTTGGCATCATGTGGTTCTTTGCGCAGGGGATCATCCAGGATGAATGAATCGCCTTATGCAGATGGCGTTAAAAATGAAGGCATTGAGGTTCGTGAAGACCAAATGCCTACAGCAGAAAAAGTGGAAGAAAAACGGAAGAACCTGAGATAGTTGTCAGAGAGGAAAAAGTGAGGTCGGTCGATATGACTGAAACAAGTGAAAATGTTTACCGGTATTATGTTATCATTGGTTCTTTCCGTTATCTTGATAATGCCAGGAACTACAAAAACACGCTCATTGATGAGGGGTTTGTCCCGGTAATTCTTGAAAATGAAAACGGCCTGTTTCGAGTGTCGGTAGCCGCATATAATGATGAAGAACCGGCTCGCCGTAATATTGCCTCCATTCGTCGAAACTACCCGAAATATAGCGATGTATGGCTGTTAATCAGAAAACAATAACAATAAATAAAAAAAGAAAATGTATCAACCCGTTCATTTATCCGATGATATTTATTATGTAGGTGTTAACGATCGCCGCACCGAACTATTCGAGAATATTTGGCCTTTGCCACGTGGTGTTGCCTACAATTCATACCTGATCAACGACGAAAAGGTAGCCCTTATCGACACAATAGAAATAGGGCAGGTAGAGAAATTTCTAAAAAAAATACACGCCATAATCGGCGATAAGACCATTGATTACCTGATAATTAATCACATGGAGCCCGATCATGCCGGAGCTGTCAGCATTATTCGCGAACTGTATCCGCAGATCAGGATCGTGGGAAACAAGAAGACACTGCCAATGGTCGAAGGTTTTTTCGGTATTAACGACAATATCATCGAAGTAAAGGAAGGTGATGAATTAGACCTTGGAAAACACAGGCTACAGTTTTATATGGCGCCCATGGTGCACTGGCCCGAAACTATGGTGACTTATGAGGCTTCCCGGAAAATCCTCTTTTCGGCGGATGCCTTCGGGAGTTTCGGCACATTGGATGGCGGAATATTCGATGATGAGATGGATTTTTCATATTTCGCAGATGAAATGCGCCGTTACTATTCCAATATTGTGGGTAAATACGGAAGTCCTGTTCAGAAAGCCCTCGAAAAACTTAAAGGACTTTCTGTTAGCACGATAGCATCTGCTCACGGCCCCGTTATCCGCAGTCATATTAACGAGGTGATTGATTTATATGATCGATGGAGCCGTTTTGATACAGATGAAGGTGTTGTTATTGCTTTTGCTTCAATGTATGGAAATACAGAAGAGATGGTTGAAGTTACAGCACGTGCCCTGGCTGAAGAAGGCATTAAAGAAATCAGGATATATGATGTTTCCAAAACGCATTCTTCTTTTATTATTTCCGATATTTTTAAATATAAAGGTGTTGTTTTGGCAAGTCCGACTTACAACAGTAAGTTACATCCCAATATGGAGGCCCTGGTCAACAAACTTTTGCACATGGGGGTAAAAAATCATTATCTCGGCATCCTGGGGTCTTTTACATGGGCAGGAACAGCCACGAAACAACTCAAAGAATTCGGTGAATCCCTTAATTGGGAGATAGTTGGCCAGCCGGTTGAAGAAAAACACGCTTTAAAGAAACAAAAATACGATGAGTGCCGTATACTGGGCAAGAATTTAGCTGAAAAGCTGATAAGTGAAAGAAAGTAAAAAGAGCTTCTTTTCCTTTCCTTTAAGACCGAGGCTGTCCCTGCATTGTTGGGGATGGCCTTTTTCTTGAGGTTGAGGCTGATATTGAGGTTAAGGTTGAGGTTAAGGTTGAGATTGAGAGAAATTGCACCACAGATATCATGGATTTACACGGATTTTTCAATTACCAATTATCAATTACCAATTAACTAATTAACCAATTAACCAATTAACTAATCGACCAATCGACCAATTCTTGCAGAGCGAACAAACAAGCAACCAGCAACAAGCACCTACCGCAACCCCATTTCTTCTATATTTTTATGCAGACTGTTAAGCGCCTTTCGAACGGCATGGTTAGCAGATTCACCGGCATCTTCAATAATACGCCTTCCAAGTTCAAACGATGGCACACCCGGAGGTACCTGTGTTGCGGTGGTATTAATAAGCCTGGCAACCTCTTCGCGGGCCTGCCGAATCAGTTCCCATGTATCGGACGGGATGTAGATTTGCATGGCCATGTTGTGATTAAACTCATTGCGGATGCTTTTTAGAAGATGATTTTGAAGCTGAAAAGCGTTCATCTCTTTTCTTTGTTCTCTTAAAACCAATGATTCGGGCGAAATTCTTTGCAGGAACAAAGCAAATCGTTCAAAAGCCTGGAGCTTCTGCTTAAGAATGATTTCTCCGGTTTTCATCAAAAATTCCTGCTTTCTTCGACGCGATTCCTGGTTTAGAAACCACCTGACCAGAATCAGGGTAAATGCAACTATTATAATTGAGGGAGCCAAAATCCAAACGATTTCTGTTGTTTCCATATCTCTTGTTTTGTTTCAAAGGTTAAATAGTGCTGTCTATAAAGCAGGAAAAGTTTCCTACTTATCATGTGTCTGTTCAGAAAGAGCCATTTACAAGGCTTGCGAAGTCCGAAAATACGGAGTTTACTTATTGTAAATGAGTAATTTTCGGACGAGCGTAACACAGTAAATGGCACTTTATGGACAGACACTAAATAGATCAGGACAGACAAAACTAATCAACCTTTATTTTCCAATGGCCTTTTTCCGAATTTTTTTTGAATCTCAGTGTCACTAATCTTTTACCAAAACATAATTCAGGCACTTGTTACCACTGAAAAAAAGCCTATTTTTGAGCTTTCTTTTTTAACCTGCATTATTCATAAATTTTCTTTTACGATGCTCAACGACTGGCAGCATATAAGCATATTATAGAAAATTGACCTGAAAATAAAATATTATACGAATGAGAACCTATTTATCGGAACGACTATCCCGCTTGCCTGAATCAGAAACCATTGCCATGTCGCAACGGAGTCGCGAATTGCAAAACCAGGGGATCGACATTATTAATCTGAGTGTCGGAGAACCGGATTTTCCCACCCCGCATCACATAAAAGAAGCGGGGAAGCAGGCCATCGATGACGATTTTACACACTATCCGCCTGTTCCCGGAATTCCCGAGTTAAGAGAGGCTATTGCACGAAAATTCAAAAGAGACAATGACCTGACATACACCCCTTCACAAATAGTTGTATCAACGGGAGGGAAGCAGGCCCTGGCCAATGCCATCTACTCACTTGTAGATGAAGGGGATGAAGTTATTGTTCCAGCGCCTTATTGGGTGAGTTACCCGGCAATGGTTCAATTGGCAGGTGGGAAGCCTGTTTTTGTGAGTGCAGACATAGACAGTGATTTCAAAATCACCCCTGAGCAATTGGAAGAGGCCATCACTTCACGCACCAGGGTGTTATTGATAAACAGTCCCTGTAATCCAACCGGAAGTGTATACTCCAGTGACGAATTAAAAGGTCTGGCAGAAGTTTTGTCCCGACATCCGGGGGTTTTTGTCATATCCGACGAAATTTACGAATACATAAATTATGAAGATAAACATCATACGCTTGCTTCTTTCCCGGGAATGCAGGAGAGGGTTGTTATCGTGAATGGTGTTTCAAAGGGGTATGCGATGACCGGCTGGCGTTTGGGCTATATTGCTGCTCCCGACTGGATTGCATCGGCCTGTTCGCGTTTGCAGGGGCAGTATACATCCGGCACCAGTACCATTTCTCAAAAAGCGGCTTTGGCAGCCATAAACGGACCGCTGGACGATACCCGTAAAATGGTGAAAGCCTTCAGAAGGCGTCGCGATCTTGTGGTCAAACTGGCCAACGAAATTCCCGGTCTGAAAAACAACAACCCAGAGGGGGCATTTTATATGTTTCCCGATGTCAGCTCATTCTTTGGGAAAAGCTATAAGAATAAGACGATAAATAATTCGAACGACCTTAGTTTTTATCTTCTCGAAGAAGTCCATGTAGCAACGGTTACAGGAACGGCCTTTGGCTGTGATACGTGCATCCGTTTTTCTTATGCCAGCAGTGATGAAATACTCAGGGAAGCCATGAAAAGAATTAAAGAAGGACTGGCCCGACTAAAATAGTGTCTGTCCATAAAGTACCATTTGCTGTGTTACGCTTGCCGCCAAAATACTCATTTACGAAAAGTAAACTGCGTTTTTGGCGGCTTCGCAAGCCTTGCAACTGGTACTTTCTGAACAGACACACATATTGTAAAAATTTTTGCGAGTTTATAGACAGGCACTAAAATAACTTCAGGGTTTTTGATAAGTCATACACAGGTCTTATCTTTACCTTTCTCATTAATGGAGATTTTGCTACTATGGGAAAAGAAACACTTCCGGTTGTAAACAGCCACGGCAATATTATAGAAATAAACGATGGATTGGTTCGTCAGAGAGAACACATAATTCTCCGGGATGTAAACCTTCATATAAAACCCGGTGAATTTGTTTATCTTATAGGCCGTGTAGGAAGCGGTAAATCCAGCCTGTTAAAAACATTTTATGGTGATTTGCCTTTTAATGACGGATATGGATTTGTGGCAGGATATCGTCTGAAGAGCCTCAAAAATCGTGAATTGCCATATCTGAGGCGACGGATGGGAATTGTTTTTCAGGATTTTCAGTTGTTGACCGACCGGAATGTTTATGATAACCTGCTTTTCGTGTTGAAAGCCACCGGCTGGAAGAATCAGAAAGAAATGGATCATCAGGTCAGGGATGTGCTGTCGAAAGTAGATATGGTGCACAAAGGTTACAAAATGCCTCATCAGCTTTCCGGAGGCGAACAACAACGCGTGGGAATTGCAAGAGCTTTGCTCAATCAGCCCGACCTGATACTGGCCGATGAGCCCACCGGAAATCTTGATCCCGATACTTCAGATGATTTGCTGGAACTTCTTCACTCCATCTGTCGTGATGGAAAAACCGTTGTTATGGCAACCCACAATTACGGGTTAATCAAAAAATTTCCGGGAAGAACCATTCGATGCGAGAATACCCGTTTAACCGAGTCGGCCACCGAAGAAATTGATTTCGACCAGTTGATTGAGTGAAGATTAGATAATTTTTTAGGTCGTGAATTTGATTTAGAGTCAAAATCTCTGTTACTTTGCAACTCAATCAAAACAAAACAAAAAGTTAATCAGAATGGAAATTGCAAGAAACAAATTTGTATCGCTTTCATATCAATTGCGTCTCAATGGTGCCGAAGGTGATTTAATTGAGGAAACCGGCGAAAGCAATCCACTTCAATTCGTTTTTGGAACCGGTAAAATGATTGAGATGTTCGAAAACAAGCTGGAAGGCCTTAAAGAAGGCGACAACTTCGATTTTGAACTTAAATCTCATGAGGCTTATGGTGAAGTTAATACTGATGCTATTGTTGATCTGCCGAAGAATATTTTTGAAGTCAACGGGCAGATTGATGAATCGCTGCTTAAGATAGGTAATATGATCCCGATGCAGGATGCCAATGGTAACCGGCTGAACGGAATGGTACTCGAAGTAACCGACAATACCGTGAAAATGGATTTTAATCATCCCCTTGCTGGAGATGACCTCCATTTCTCAGGTCAGGTACTTGAAGTACGTGAAGCCACAGAGCAGGAACTGGTTGAAGCCGTCGGAGGCGGATGCAGTTCAGGCAATTGCGGTGATGGTTGTAGCTGCTGACAAAACAAGATAATTCTAAAGAAAAGGTGTTTCACTGGTGATGAAGCACCTTTTTTTTGCTCATGTTTATCTGATCAGCTATTTTTACCGCACTATTGACATTAAAAAATAATAAAGATGGCAGGAAATACTTTCGGTAGCTTATTTAAGCTGACTTCATTCGGTGAATCTCATGGAAAAGGAATCGGTGGTATAATTGAGGGTGTCAGGCCAGGGCTGTTACTCGATATGGATTTTATTCAGCGTGAATTGGATCGGCGTCGGCCCGGCCAATCGAAAATAACCACACCACGTGATGAAAAAGACCAGGTGGAATTCTTGTCCGGCGTTTTTGATGGCAGGACAACCGGAACCCCTCTTGCGTTTGCCATCTGGAACAAGGATCAGAAATCGGGCGATTACGATAATCTTAAAAATTTATATCGCCCTTCGCACGCCGATTATACTTATGATGCCAAATATGGTATTCGCGATCACCGCGGCGGCGGGAGAGCTTCGGCAAGGGAAACCATTGCAAGAGTGGTTGCAGGAGCCGTGGCCAAACTGATGCTGCGTGAAACCGGACTTGAAGTTACAGCTTTCGTATCGCAGGTTGGCGAGATAGAACTGCCCGCAATACCATCCGATCTGTCTTCCATTGAGTCAACCCCGGTCCGTTGTCCCGATCAAAAGATTGCACAGCAAATGATTGAATACATCGATAATATCCGGGAAGAGAAAGATTCTGTTGGTGGTGTTGTAAGTTGCATTATTAAAAATGTCCCTGCCGGTCTCGGTGATCCCGTCTTTGATAAACTGCATGCCAAACTGGGACAGGCAATGCTGTCGATAAATGCGGTAAAAGGATTTGAATATGGCATGGGCTTTCAGGCAGCTTCAATGCGGGGATCGCAGCACAATGATGAATTTATTAACGAAAACGGGCAAATAAAGGCAAAAACGAATCGATCTGGAGGCATACAGGGCGGTATTTCAAATGGTGAAGATATTATTTTCAGAGTAGCTTTTAAGCCTGTTGCTACTATTCTTAAAGACCAAAACACCGTTGATAAGAGTGGTAACGAAGTGGTTATGAAGGCAAGAGGGCGTCATGATCCATGCGTTGTGCCACGTGCTGTCCCGATTGTTGAGGCCATGGCTGCCATGGTTTTGGCTGATGCATGGTTGATGAACAAAACCTATAAATGAGTCCACTTGTAAAATCTTTCAAATGCTAAAGAAGCTACCGTTACACTGGAAAATCATAACAGGTCTTGTACTTGGAATTTTATGGGCAGTTTTAAGTAGTTGGTTTGGATGGACTGACTTTACTGAAAACTGGATTGCACCCTGGGGCCGCATTTTTATTGATTTGCTTAAATTAATTGCGGTCCCTCTGGTTTTGTTTTCCATTATTGGAGGGATTGTGAGCCTGGGAAACCCGAAAGACCTTGGGAAACTGGGAGGAAAAACGCTGCTTCTATATCTTGCGACTACTGCAATTGCAGTTTCCATTGGTCTTCTTTTAGTCAACATCATTGCACCTGGCAAAAGTCTTGATTCAGATGTAAGGATAGAAAACCGTCTGGGATATGAGTTGTGGCTTAACGAGCAGGGACTTACTCCAAAAGACGGACGTTGGTTTTCCAGGGATTCGGCTTATGCCGGTATTCTTGACGATGTTGCTTCAAGACGGGGTTTCGAACAAACCGAAGAGGTAAGAACACGCCTCGAAACGGCTCAAAAGGCCGGTGATGAAGGGCCACTTGTTTTTCTTGAAGAGATGGTACCCGGCAACATATTTTTGAGTTTGAGTGATAATCGAAACATGTTGCAGGTCATTTTTTTCGGAATATTTTTCGGAATCGCCATCTTGTTTGTACCCGGGGAAAAATCATCCCGGTTAAAAGGGGGACTGGATGCCGTGGCAGAAGTGTTCCTGAAAATGGTTGAGATAATAATGAAAGCCGCCCCGTTTTTTGTCTTTGCTCTGATGGCGGGAATGGTCAACCAGATGGCAGGCGATAATCCCGCTCATGTGCTGGAGCTGTTTAAAGGTCTTACATGGTACGTATTGGTGGTGGTAGGCGGGTTGTTTATTATGGCTTTCGTAATATATCCTTCTTTCATGGGAATCTTTGTCAGGGGGCTCTCCTTTAAAGATTTTCTTAAAGGCATAAGTCCGGCTCAGATGTTGGCATTTACAACAAGCAGCAGTGCCGCAACTTTGCCGGTGACGATAGAATGTGTTGAAGAAACCCTGAAAGTCGATAAACGCATTTCAAGTTTTGTGCTGCCCATTGGTGCTACGGTAAATATGGATGGAACAAGTCTTTATCAGGCAGTCGCCGTGGTCTTTCTTGCGCAGATGCACATGGTCGATTTGAGCATAGGGCAGCAAATGACTGTTGTGCTGACTGCAACATTGGCAAGCATCGGTGCAGCGGCAATTCCCAGCGCAGGCGTGATAATGCTCATGGTTGTACTGAGTTCAGTGGGCCTGAATCCCGCATGGATAGGTATTATATTACCGGTAGACCGGATACTGGATATGCTGAGAACCGTGGTGAACGTTACGGGCGATGCAACGGTTTGCTCCCTGGTCGATAAAACATCAAATCTGGCTCCTTCGCCTGAAGAGTAAAGGATGAGCAAGGTACGTTGTTAGCTTTACAGAATTGAATGGAGCACGATTTAATTTTGACGAAAAGATGTTTCAGGTTCGCTGAAAAGCTCAATGTTTTCTTCCCTGAAACACTGATTGCTGTGGAATTTAAGTATCTCCTGCGAAAATGAAAACAAGAATGTTGATCCTTTATTTTCCTCCGAATAGAGGGTTAATTCTCCACCTAATAATTTTACAATAGCTTTGCAAATAGAGAGGCCTAATCCAACTCCACCGGTACTATTACGGGATGAATGACCGTTATCAAGCTGGCTGAAACGCTCGAAAATCTTTTTTTGTTGTTCTTTCGGAATGCCCGGTCCCGTGTCGAAGACAAAAAAGCTGAGCTTCTCTTTTTTCCTGCGAACTCCGAACCTCACATCGCCTTCGGAAGTTACTTTCAGCGCGTTGGTAATAAGGTTGGAGAAAACTTCAAACAGTAATGTCCGGTCAATTTCTATAACTGCAGTTCTTAAATCGTCGGGCAGGTCTTTTTCCAGGTAAATACCTCTCTTACGTGCCTGGTTGATGTGCGCATTGTAAACCTGTGTTAAAAGCGAGTTCAGGCAAAATTTTGCCGGTTTTATATTGATCAGGTTTGCTTCCAGCTTGGAAAGATCAAGAATGTTGTTGATCATATTAAGCAGAAGGTCGCTGTTTTGCCTTATAATATAAATATATTCCTGCTGTTCTTCCTTTTCTATGTCGGGATGTTGTAAAAGCTCGGCAAAACCCACAATGGCATTCATGGGTGTGCGTATTTCATGGCTCATATTGGCAAGGTAGGCAGATTTTTGCTTATTATCTCTTTCTGCCTGTTCCTTTTCTTTTACAATAACTTTCCTGGCATAGGCTAAAGCGGGAATGGCTGTGGTGAAAAGAAAAGCCATGGCGATGATATGATCCAAAATTCTTTGTTTATCTGAGAAATATGGTTGTATTAGTTGTGGATATTTCCATTCAATCAGAAGTAATATTACAATGTTTATTCCAATCAAAACAGAGATAACCGAAGCACCGGGTTTCGGGTTAAGATAAACAATAAGGGCCATGAAAACTATAAAAGTGGCCGGTGTAGGACTCATTGAGCCTCCGTTAAAAATCCAGAGTGCATTGAGTGCAGCAATAGAAGAAAGAAAGAAGAGCATTCTCCCTAAAAACTGAAGCTTTTTGTTGTTCTGCTTGTAAAGAAAAAGAACAATAAGAAATATTAAAGCAACCCCGCCACTCCAAAAAGAGACTTCTTTGGGGATGCCAATCAGTAAATTTCCAATGGTAACAACACATGCAAAACAGAAGGAAAGACAAACAACTAAACAGAAAAAGTGGTCTGAATAGTTGCTTTCCTTCAGTAATAACTTTTGGATTAGTTTTTGAGTATAACTTTTTAGCATACAGTGCTAAATATTTATCTCGCGCAAATTTCCAAAAATATATTAAAAATGTAAAGGCATTTTTGTAAAAAAACCATATTTTTGTGGCCGAATTAAAAGCAATGCAATGCGGGGTGTAGCGCAGGCCGGTAGCGCGCGTCGTTCGGGACGACGAGGTCGTCGGTTCGAATCCGGCCACCCCGACTGGTCAAAATTTCTAAGACCGGAAGATAATGTAAAAGCCGCATGAACATTGGTGTTCATGCGGCTTTTTTAATGAAAAATCATCGCTTTCTTTTCCTGAATTGAGTTGTAGGGTTTTCCATAAATTTATATATGCATAATTATATCTTTATTATATCCTTCCTATTTAAAAATTTATTGGTATCAATACTTAAACTACCAGAAAGGGACTGCTTTTCCCATTCCTGATAACCGTGTCATCAGCATACCAACCTGATTTGATACGAATTTTATACCAACCTGTTGGCAAATCTTTAGGCACAGACAGGAGCAAAACGGAAGTTGAGTTTACTTCTAAAAAATCAGTTAGTTCTAATTGTTTTCCTGCTTCATTTTCAAGAAAGAAACCGTGATCCTTTTTATCGGTAGGGAGTATTTTTAAATGGGCTCCTAAAATCTTAACTTTCATCCCTCTTTGGATTTTATCAAGAGAAGGCATTTCTTCTTCCACTTTTTTGTAGTGTTGAAAATTTTCCTCTTTTAGCTCGGTGAATTTCGGCAGTGCATCAAAATCAATCAATTTATCTATCCGTGCGTCTTCTGGTATGTGTTGCCCTTCCACTTTTATGTGCTGTTGCCCTTTACTAAATGTTTCGGGATCGTCAGGTATCACTTTGACATCAATAGGGGAGTTGCTCATATCGATTTTTGCCAGTTCCGGATCCTGGTACTTTGATTTTTTAAATTGGGAATAAAGCTAAAACCCCTGTTCGTTTTGATCGAAATGTTCTTCAGAAAAGTATCTTTCATGGGGTCTTTCAGTATCCCCATGACCTGTTTCATTTTGGTGTAGTTTTCAATACCTCCTGGTAGTTTGTAAATTATATCATCCGCATCAACGACATCGTCGGCAAAATATTGTCGAATCTTTTTAGCTGGATTCTTTGGATCTTGTTTTTCGAAATAATAAAATGCCATAGCCGTAATTTTTTCTTAAATTAGAATTAAAGATATAAATTTTTTAATAAGGATGCCTCGTTTACAAATTGTCAGGAATGGCGGTAATAATCACGTTATCCTCGTGGAATTTGCCCCAATCTTTGGGAGACTTATTTGTTGTGATAATCAAAGAAGTCTTATCATGTAATTTATTCGTATAATATTTGTTTATTAAGGTCGAATAGAACTCGCATGCAAGAACTTATACAGGTTCTTGTTGTGACAAATCTTGCCATGCTCGTTTCATTGATCCGGCAAAAAAACGCTATTGCCTCCTGTTTTGTGACGTGATACCCCATAATATCAACAATTCTTACAGCATTATACGATTCATCTTGCAGCTTAAAAACTAATATTCTAAAAATCTTTTGCCCTATCGATCAATTTTTCTGCATTAAAATCATCTTAACACAAAAATCTCAAAGCAGCTTTTCTGTTCTATTTCCTCAAATTGTTGTTAATTTGCATATAGTAAAAAGAGTACCATAAAACGTGTATGATAGAAAAGCTAATTTATCTTGAATCGGTTGATCTGATAGAGTTTTTGGGCGTGAAAAACACCAAACTGGATCTGATTAAATCCAGATTTCCAAAACTGAGGATTGTTGCAAGGGGCAATTGGTTAAAAGCGATGGGTGATGCCGCAGAAGTGGCAGATTTTGAAGAAAAGATCAATCAATTGCTTGAACATTATGAGCGTTATAATGTATTAACTGAGGATTCGATTAATAATATTTTATCAGGGAAAAAAGTTTCTCAGCCCGGGAATCCCGATGACATTATTCTGTTTGGTGTCAGCGGAAAACCGATAAAGGCCCGTACGGAAAATCAGCGTAAACTGGTGGAGGCTTATGAAAACAATGATCTGATGTTTGCCGTCGGCCCTGCCGGATCGGGAAAAACCTACACCGCCATCGCACTTGCTGTCAGGGCTTTGAAAAACAGAGTGGTGCGTCGTATCATACTCAGCCGCCCTGCAGTCGAGGCCGGCGAAAAACTGGGGTTTCTGCCGGGTGATATGAAAGAGAAGATAGATCCGTATCTTCAGCCGCTGTATGACGCCCTGCAGGATATGATTCCGGCGGTGAAGCTTAAGGAGTATATGGAAAACGGAACCATTCAGATTGCGCCCCTGGCATACATGAGAGGAAGAACACTTAACAATGCATTTGTAATTCTGGATGAGGCACAGAATACAACTACCAATCAGCTGAAAATGTTTCTCACCAGAATGGGAACAAGCGCCAAGTTTGTGGTTACGGGCGACATCACGCAGATTGATCTTCCCAACCCGCTGACTTCAGGTCTGGTGCAGGCAATGCGAATACTGAAAGGCATTGATGGCATTGAGCGTATCAAATTTTCAGTTAAAGATATTGTTCGTCACCGGTTAGTGCAGGACATAGTTGAAGCTTACGAAAAAGAATAACCATATATTTTTGATCTATGCAAAACGCTATTGTAGAAACCAATTTCAGTTTTCCCCGTCAGAAAGAAGTTTACAAAGGGAAAGTTCGTGATGTTTACAACATTGATGACGAGTTTCTGGTCATGGTTGTTTCCGATCGTATCTCGGCTTTCGATGTTGTGTTGCCCAGGGGAATACCTTTTAAAGGACAGGTACTAAACCAGATTGCCTCCAAATTTCTGGATGCCACTGCCGATATTGTTCCCAACTGGAAAGTGGCCACTCCCGATCCTATGGTAACTGTCGGACATTATTGTGAACCATTCAAGGTAGAAATGGTAATACGCGGTTATCTCACGGGTCACGCCTGGCGGGAATACAAAGCAGGAAAACGTAAGTTGTGCGGAAATCCATTACCCGAAGGGATGGTGGAGAACCAAAAGTTTGAAGAACCGCTTATCACACCCACCACCAAGGCCACTGTAGGGCACGATGAAGATATTTCACGCGAGGAAATATTGAGGCAGGGGCTGGTTAAGGAAGAGGATTACATTCAATTGGAAAAATATACTAAAGACCTGTTTCAGCGGGGCACCGAAATGGCTGCTGAGAAAGGACTTATCCTGGTCGATACAAAATATGAGTTCGGGAAAAAAGACGGCAAAATTTACCTGATCGATGAAATTCATACCCCCGATTCATCGCGTTATTTTTATGCCGATGGATACGAAAACCGTACTGAAAAACGGTGAACCCCAGCATCAGCTGTCGAAGGAGTTTGTTCGCCAGTGGCTGATCGAGAACGGTTTCCAGGGTAAGGAAGGGCAGAATGTACCTGAAATGTCGGATGATTATATTGCCAGGGTATCGGAGCGTTACATCGAGCTTTATGAAAAGATTACCGGAGAAACCTTCCAAAAGGCCAAAGCCGAAGACGTTGCCTCCCGGATTGAGAAAAAATGTGACCGAATATCTGAATCGCATTTTAGAATAAACTTACAAGAGTGTCCAAAAAGTAAGATTAAGTTAAAACCGAATTACCGAAATAGAACACAGATGACACGGATATGGCGGATTAGAGCGGAGATTATCCGCGAAAATCAGTTTCATCTGTATCATTCGCGTGCCATTAATTAGTGTCTGTCCATAAAGTACCATTTGCTGTGTTACGCTCGCTGCCAAAATCCTCATTTACGAAAAGTAAACTCCGGTTTTGGCGGCTTCGCAAGCCTTGCAACTGGTACTTTATGAACAGACACACAGTTTGTGAAAATTTTTGCAAGTTTATAGACAGGCACTAATGAGCATCTTGAAATTTTACACAAAAAGAAAGCTTGCTCTGGCAGGGAAATTACTGCCGGGCATGTTACCACTGATCCTTTTCGTCGTTGTAGAACTGATGTGGGGAACCACTGCGGGTCTGGCAGCAGCATTGGCTCTGGGAGTTGTTCAATTATTATGGTTTTGGTTTCGCGAACAGCGGATCGATAAGTTTGTTCTCGCTGACATCGGATTTCTTATTGTTCTGGGTGGACTGGCGCTTCTTTTTGATAATGCATTGCTGTTTAAATTAAAGCCGGTGTTTATAGGAGCCGCTATATTGCTGCTAATTGGTTATTCTGCCTTTTCAGATCACAATCTGGTTATGCTGATGAGTCAGCGCTATTTCAAGGGATTTATTGCCGGGCCTTTTGAGTCGTGGCTGATGCAGCAAATGCTTAAGGTCTTCTTCTGGTTGATGGCTGCGCATACTTTTATTACGTTGGCTTCAGCGCTCTGGCTGCCACATGCCTGGTGGGCTGCCATTAGCGGACCCGGTTTCTACGTGGTTGTTGTTCTGATGCTTTTAATTTCATGGCTGAAAAACAGGCAACGTAAAGAAAAGTGGAGCCGCAAAGAGTGGTTGCCTATAGTTGATGAAGAAGGAAAAGTGCAGGGACATGCACCGCGTAGTGTAGTACATAGTGGTAAAACCAACTGGCTTCACCCGGTGGTTCATCTTCAGGTTATTACGCCTGATGGCTTGTGGCTTCAAAAGCGCCCCGGGCACAAAACTGTTCAACCCGGAAAATGGGATACTGCGGTCGGCGGACATGTATCAAAAGGGGAAGACATACAAACAGCGCTTAGGAAAGAAGCAATGGAAGAGATTGGGATTAAGCCTGATAATGCAATTTTTTTAGGACGTTATCTTTGGCGAAGTGAAATTGAACGTGAACTGGTTTTCGTTTTTGCTTTATGGCATGATAACGTTATTATCCCGAATTTTAATGAACTTGACGGTGGCAAGGCCTGGGCTTTTTCCGATCTGGAAGCAGCAAGGGAGAAAAATATGCTGACACCTAATTTTGAAGAAGAATACCGGAGGTATGGTAATATACTGAAAGGCATGTTTGAAGAAAAAATGGCAGTCAGATGAATGCCATTATTCAACCGATAAGCCAAATAGAACTTATCCCTGTAACAGAAACATCGTTGGTTTCTTATGCAAATCGGGGAGCTTACCTTTCCATTCCGAAACAGTCCGGGTTTCTATAAATTCATCAGGCAGTGTGATGTTACAGGCGATGCAAAGTAAAGTCGCGGGACGGCAATAATTTAGTATGTCTCTGGCCATTGCATTGTTCCGGTAGGGAGCTTCAATGAAGAGTTGTGTCTGATTTTCTTTAACACTGCGACTTTCCAATTGTTTCAAAGCTTTAGAACGCTCATTTTTTTCTATGGGAAGGTACCCGTTGAAGGCAAAATTTTGGCCGTTCAACCCTGATGCCATAAGGGCTAAAAGAATAGAGGAAGGGCCGGTTAATGGTACCACTTTAATGCCATTTTGATGAGCAATTTTAACGATCCCGGCTCCGGGATCGGCTACACCCGGACATCCTGCTTCTGAGATAATACCGGTATCGTGTCCCTGCATAATTGGTTCCAGGAATGAGGCATATTCTTTGGGTTTTGTATGTTTATCGAGCACAAAAAATGTAGAATTGTCAATGTCCATTTGGGGATCAAGCAGTCTGAGATAACGTCGTGCCGTTCTTAAATTTTCCACAATAAAATGACGCAACCTGCAGGTCACCTTAGCTACATCGGAGGGTATGGTAAAGTTTGTTTGTTCATTACCAAGATGATTCGGTATCAAATAAAGTTTTCCTTGCATAGGTTATTGGATTTTCTGCAAAAGTAGCAATTTTGAGAGAGAAATGCAGAGGGCAGAGGGCATGGGGCAGAGGGTAAGAAGGGTAGAATGGCAGAATGGCAGAAGGGTGGAAGGGTTGGATGGTAAGTGTGGTATTCCCTCATCAGCTCATCAGCTCACCAGCTTGTCAGCTCGTCATCTCACCAGCAATTGCAGAATAATCTTTACATTATCGGGGAAAAAATGTAATTTTGTCCCGATATGTTAACACATCGGGAAATAGGGAATCCACATATTACTGGTGAAAAGCGAAGAATCACTTTTCAAACATGCAGGTTTTTCCGTTTTTCGCTATTCAAAATATTTATTAAAGACCTGGCTTTTTTTGGCCGGGTCTTTTTTTGTGCTTTGATTTAACCATATTTTTTAAACCACACATAAAAAGAATCCATGCTTCAGATGAAAAACCGGAGTCTTATCTCCATCAATGATTTCAGTCGCGAGGAAATTCTTCATGTATTGGATGTTGCTGAAGAATTTGAGTCGGACACCAACCAACCCTTACTGGAAGGGAAGGTGGTTGGCAGTCTTTTTTTTGAACCCTCAACCCGGACAAGATTGAGTTTCGAAACTGCCATCAATCGTTTAGGCGGCAGGGTGGTCGGATTTTCTGATTCGGCATCCTCTTCAACCACTAAAGGTGAGAGCCTGAAAGATACCATTCAGATGGTGAGCCGCTACGCCGATCTGATTGTCATGCGACATCCGCTCGAAGGCAGTGCCCGATATGCTTCGGAGCAATCATCCGTGCCGGTTATCAATGCCGGGGACGGTGCCAATCAGCATCCGACACAAACCATGCTTGATCTTTACTCGATCAGGAAAACGCAGGGCAAACTGGAAAATCTCGACATTTTTCTTGTAGGAGACTTAAAGTATGGCCGCACTGTCCATTCTTTACTTATGGCAATGTCAAATTTTAATCCCACGTTCCATTTTGTCTCTCCCGAGGAACTCAGAATGCCAAGAGAATACAAACTCTTCCTCGAAGAACATGGCATCCCTTATTATGAACATGGTGAATTGTCGGAAATTATTGATGAGGCCGATGTCATTTATATGACACGTGTTCAAAAAGAGCGTTTTTCCGATCCCATGGAATATGAAAGAGTAAAGAATGCGTATGTGTTGAGGAAAAACATGCTTAATAAGACCAAAGACAATATGCGTGTGCTGCATCCGCTTCCCCGGGTTAACGAAATCCATACCGATGTGGATAGCAGTCCCAAAGCTTATTATTTCGATCAGGCCAGAAACGGCGTCTTTACACGAATGGCACTCATTGCAGTTGTGATGGGATACAAATAGAGGGTTAAATAATGCCTAAACGCAAAGGCGCAAAGTTTTTATTAATGAAAGAATGGTGGTTTTGCCATCTGCTATGTAAACCTTTCATCAGTATAGAATTAGTCTAAGTTATTGGTCTGATGGAACTCGCATGCAAGAACTTATATATGTTCCTTTTGTGGCAAACTTTGCCATGCTCGTTTCATTGGCAAATGTCTGAAATAGTTTATGGAGCATCTTATATCTAAAAATCTAATGATCTAACAATCTAACAATCTATTATTCTGAGGTATTGACTTAAAAATGGAAATATAACTATGGTACACAATAAAGAACTGAAAGTAAGTGCGATCGAAAACGGAACAGTCATCGATCACATTCCTTCGGATAACCTGTTTAAAGTAATTACCATCCTTGGGCTTGATAAAATTACGACTCAGGTAACTTTCGGAGCCAACCTCGACAGCAAAAAACTGGGACGAAAAGCCATAATAAAAGTTTCGGAGGTATTTTTTGAGGATAACGAAATAAATAAAATTTCGTTGGTGGCCCCTCATGCCCGGCTGAATGTAATAAAAAACTATCAGGTGGTTGAGAAAAGAGACGTAACCATTCCAGATACCATTGTGGGAATTGTGAAATGTTTTAACCCCAAATGTATTACAAACAACGAAGCCGTTACTACTCACTTTAAAGTTGTTAACAAAAAAGATGTTGCCTTAAGATGCCACTATTGCGAAAAAATTACCACGCAGGAAGAACTAAGATTTGAAGCTTCGTGAATGGGACAGAGGGCATAGGGCAGAGGGCATGGGGGATAGAGATGGCCTCATATAGTGGCCTTTGACGCTGGATGCGGGAAAAGGATCGCAAGGAAGAAGAGTGGAAAGGCAGGAAGGTAGAACGTTGTTGGACAACACCTGATTTGCCCCGGATTAGTCTTCGGGCTTTTCCGAAACCTTCATGCAGGGGTGCAACAAGCTTTCGGGAGTTC
>NZ_AHZV01000158.1 GCF_000250735.1 Anaerophaga thermohalophila str. Valhall | reverse complement strand
ATAAATGCTTGCATGCGAGTTCCATCAGATCAATAACTTATACATAATTTATACTGATGAATTATCTTACATCTTGCATCTAAAAATCTAAAGAACTATTGTATAAACTCTCAAAAATTTTTACAAAATGTGTATCTACTCAGAAAGTGCCATTTGCAACGCTTACGAAGCCGCCAAAAAAGCAGTTTACTTTTTGTAAATGAGTATTTTGACGGTAAGCGTAACGCAGTAAATAGCAATTTATGGAAAGACACTATATTAAAAAGGCCAAAGCAATAGATCATCCTGCAACAATTTATTTGCATAGAAATCAATAAAATAAATAGAGAATTAAAAATTTGAACATTACAACAAAACAATCTCAGCACGAATTAAAAAATTGTATCATATTCTTAAAATAAAGAGTAGAAATATTTTTTATTATATAATAACTTTATATATATTTGCTATAAATAACCTAAAAACAATAACCTATGAGTTCAATTAAAAAACTCCACCTTCTGATTTCTACTTATTTTTCAGTTTTTGATAATATTCCCAAAACTACTGTGGTATTTTATATTTTACCGGATTCTTAATATGCTTTCTAAAACTTACCGACTTAAACCATTGCCTATGTAAAATTAACATTCTCTTTAATTTTCTCAGAAGAATAGTAGGAGAAAGTTATCCATTCGAAAAAAACACATTAAATTCAATTAAATTCAACAACAAAAACTTAATCTTATGAAAATCAAGAACTTACCCCCCTGTTAATCTTATTATTAATCTTTTCTTGTGAAGCCCCGCAAATTGAAGAACCCATAAAAGATCCTCAAGAAGAGACAGGTATTGCAACCTTCAACAACATGCTTTCTTTTGAAGATCAAAGTCTGTTTGACAACACCATCAACAATCAAAATATTGATTTGGAATCAATACCGGATTTCGTACCCCTTTCCGGGAACCTAAAAAGCACTGATAATTCCGAATTTGAAGATACATTAGTGGTTAGTGATCGATTGAGCAAGTTTCTCAACATAAACAGAGAAATTAAAGTTGGCAATACCGTTTATCGAATTACGCCCCATGGTACCTTCTTTGCTGATGTGGAAAATTATGAACTGCTCGTAAAGGTTGTTACCGGTCCGTTTGATCCAAATGATTACGTAGCTCAACACGGATATTCAAATCTTAAAATAGCAGCTCCTCAATACTTTCTGAGTAAAGATTATGAAGAGATTGGTGTGTATGACACTTATGGTGCCATTGGGGGAGGAAGTAGCTCTTCAAGTACCGTTCCGGCATTAGAGGAAGAAGACTTTAAAGTAACATCATTTAAAGGAACATTTGTCGGGAAACTATGGGACTCAATATGGGGGTTCTCCAAAAGCGTGAGAAATTATTACGACTCCAAATACAGAATGGACGCTAAATTTTATTCTCTTGACTTTGGCTTTTATTCAGAAGCTGGTATAAAAACCAAAACCCAAAAAAAGGGGTGGACAGGAATTTGGCATAAGAAGGAAGTGGATGAAATAAGATGTGGATTTGAAGTTTTAGTATTTAAGGAAGAGTGGAATTCTGATCTTATACCACCAGTTGAAGATCCTTTGGAAAAACACTATTTACCAAATGGCCTTGGCAGTATCTCTCCTTTGAAAGAAACGCTAACAGAATTTAAAAATGGCGATCCTCTTTGGACTTTTAACTTTTGGGGGCATAACATTTCTGACAAAGATCTTGCACCGGCAGCAATAGCGGCTTTAAACTTTGGCATAGAAAAAGCCAATGAAAAATGGAATCTGGAGCCAGATGCAAAAAAGGATTTTTATGCAGTTAGATTGATTCAATTTAATAAAGACAGAAGAACATCTTACCTAATTGCCCGGAATATGGAAATTTCTTCCAGAAATGATGATAAAGTAACATATATTTTCAAAAAAGATTTTGGTGGGGTTGTTGGATACTCAACCTCCGTTAGCAACCCCGTTTTTGATATCAGCAACTTCAGCCTAAAAGGAACGGCTCCTAAATACACCTATGAAAAAGGCACCAGGTTATATGGAGCTGCAAGAAAAGGAAAAGAGTGGAGAGCAGTAAGATTTGAATTTTAAATTTTAATTATGAGAACAATAATTCTATTTGCAGCATTATTTCTCGCAGTAACCATCTACGGACAGGAAAACACCGCACACCGAAAAGGACTGACCTTCAAAATTGGCACTCGTTATTTGGGATGGACTGATGTATCGATTCCCAACCCTGAAGATTATGAAGAAGATATCACCTTTTCGAATGACGGTCAATATGGTAAAAGCCTGAGAATCTATGTCGGTTACTTTGCATCACCAAAGCTAAGTTTGAACCTTGGATTTGGACTGGACAGGTATGAGGGTACTAGTGCCAACACCTCCCCCCTTGTTGTGCAGAGCAATTACTATCTATCGCCCGACAAAAACAGTTTTTTTGCTTCAGCAGAAGTGGGTACGCAAATTGCATTCTCAGAAGCTTTGGATAAGGGCTTTGTTTATGCCTTGATGATTGGGAAGGAAATTTCATTCTCAGATAAAACCGGACTAAACGTTTATTTGGGATATAATTTTCAGCGATCCAAATATGAACATGAAAATGAACACCCTGACCTCATTTATCTGGACAAACTCAATCGTAAAAGTTTCATCCTCGGCGTTGACTTTGTGATTTTTTTAGATCGCATTATTTTTTTTAAATAACAGAAACAGGGTCTTACACAAGGTGAGTCCCTGTTTTTTTTAACCGAAACAACCAACTAATTTCATCCTAAATGCCTGATTAATCATTTTCTTTTTTACAATTTTGCACCATCAAAATTCAATCCGTTTGGTGTTGAATAACAAAACACAGAAAATCAACAAACACGATGGCTAAAAAAGTAAAAATCCCCAAAAAATATAAATCATCTGTTCGTCGCTCACGAAACGAAAGATTCCAGGAAGGACACCGATCAAAAAACAATGAAAACACCGAAAAGAAAGAGCATTCTTTAAAGAAAGAGCATATCATCTACAAGAAGAACCCTCCGGATAAAATGCGCTTAAACAAATATATCTCCAACTCGGGAGTATGCAGCAGGCGCGAAGCTGACAACCTGATAAAAAAAGGAGACATTAAAGTTAATGGCAAAACCATAACAGAAGTGGGTACCATTGTGTCTCCAACTGACGTTGTTGAATATCAGGGAGAAAAACTAAACCCGGAAAAAAAGTATATCTTTTGCTCAATAAGCCTAAAGATACAGTTACTACAGCCCGGGATCCTGAAGGCCGAAGAACCGTTATCGATATTGTAAAAAATGCCTGTCCTCAACGACTCTATCCGGTAGGTCGTCTTGACCGTAACACCACCGGGCTGTTGCTCCTGACCAACGACGGTGAACTGGCAAAAAAACTGACACATCCCAGCTTCGAAGCAAAAAAAATATACCATGTATTTCTTGATAAGAAATTAACCCCCGAAGACCTTGAAACCATAGCCAGTGGCGTAGAGCTTGAAGACGGCACGATTAAACCCGATGCAATTAATTATGTAGATCCCAAAGATTTGAAACAGGCGGGTATAGAAATCCACTCAGGCAGGAACAGGGTTGTGCGGCGGATTTTTGAGCACCTGGGATATAAAGTTGAAAAACTGGACCGCGTCTATTATGCAGGTCTGACGAAAAAGAATTTACCACGAGGAAAATGGAGATTGCTGAGCGATAGGGAAGTAATGTATTTAAAAGCAGGATTATCCAAATAGTGCCTTAACAGATCGTCAGATTTTTAGCTATTAAGTAGTGTCTGTCCATAAAGTGCCATTTACTGTGTTACGCTCGTCGGAAAATTACTCATGTACGATGAGTAAACTCCGTATTTTCGGACTTCGCAAGCCTTGTAAATGACACTTTCTGAACAGACACATGCTAAGCAGGAAACTTTTCCCACTTTATAGACAGGCACTAAGTAGCCCACAGGCAGTAGAGTAGTATGGGGCATAGGGCATGGCCCAGAGAGAATGGGACATGGAGTAAAGGTAGAAAAATATGTCTTTTTATACCACACTCATAAATATCTAACTCTAACAAGAACAACTGCAATGTTGATATTTTCTAAAAAATACATCATGCCCATCCTTAAGTCAGGAAAATTGCATCGCTTCATTTTTACGGACATCTTCATAGTTGTAATCTTTGTTGTTAATCCTGTTTTGGCAAGAGGACAACTAACGGCTACCATTGCTGATAGTTCGGATCATTCCCCAATACCTTTTGCCAATGTAATATTTCAGAACGGGAAATCCGGTACCGTTTCCAACATGAAAGGTGAATTCATTTTATCCGGAAACATCGGCGATTCAATAACCATCAGCAGTGTGGGATATCACACCCGGCATTTGGCAACAAAGGATGTTATTCCCTTTTCTACAATTTATCTTGCTCCAAAAACAATTACCCTCGATGCGGTCAACATCTATCCGGGTGAAAATCCTGCGTTAAAAATCATGGACAAAGTGGTACAGACTAAGAATAAAAACAACCCTGATAAACAACAAAACTACTCCTGTCTTGTCTACCATAAAATGACATTTGATTTTCGTGTTCCGGAGGAAACTCCCGATTCGGATTCTATTGCACATAAAATTATTAAATTCAGCAAAGATCACCATCTCCTGCTGATGGAATCCGTATCGGAAAAAAAACACATGGCACCGGACAAAAACAAAGAAAAAGTTATATCCGGCAGAGTAAGCGGCTTCGAGGATCCTTCACTCGCGGTACTTCCATCGCAACTTCAACCTTTCGGGTTCTATTCAGATTATATTTCACTAATGGATACCGAATTTCTCAATCCGGCCTCTGTTAAGGGATTGAAAAATTACATCTTTATTCTTGAAGATACAATCGTTGAAAAAGGTGATTCCTTATTTTATATAACCTTTCTTCCGAAAAAGGATGTTAACATAAAACCATTAAGCGGTTCATTTCATATTCATCAAAACACCTACGGAATAAAAAACATAAAAGTAAGTTCAAAAATCCCTGAAGCTCCCTTCCAACTGGATATTATTCAGCGTTACCAGCGCATTGAAAACACTCAATGGTTTCCCGCAGAGATGGAGAGTCAGCTCACCATCCATGCCAACAGCGGAATTAATTCAATGCCCTATCCTCTTGTTGGAAAATCAAAAAGTATCGTTACAGCTGTCGATCTCGATCCCGACCTGAATCAAAAGGAATTTTCTTCAGTAGTATTTGAAGATGAAATGCACTCAGATACCACCGGCATTGAGGTGCTCAGATACGAACCTCTTACTCCCAGGGATTCTGCTACTTATCATCTGATAGACAGCATTGGGAAAGCCAACAAACTGGACAAAATTATTAAACTGCAAAAAAATCTGATGAGAGGATATCTGGCGGCAGGACCTCTCAGGATAGATATCGACAAAGTTATAGGTTACAATAGGTTTGAAGGCCTGAAACTGGGTATGGGCTTATGGACGGGCCCTGGTATAACAGGCGACTTTTCACTGGGTGGGTATTACAATCATGCTTTCAAATCAAAAAAGAACAATTACGGCGGCGGAATAAAGTGGAGTCCCGAGATAAACAGCCAAACCGGGATGTCAATTACTTACAGCAACGACATGCACACTACGGGAAACTTTTCATTTCATAAGGGAAAACTTATGAACATAGAAACACTTCTCAAAAACTACTCTGTATCAACAATGGACAGAGAATCAAAAGTAATGGCATCGGCCGAATCAAGAATAACCGGGTCTCTGTCAGGTAAAGTATTTTTTTCCCATTCAGAAGTAGAACCTATCCGGATTTACAATTTTACTCCTGACGCTACGATACCTTCAGAACCTTTCTCCAACATTGAATATGGTATCAACCTGAGATGGTCACATAAAGAGAAAATATCGAAAACTGCTTTCGGAATACTTCCATATCCCAGTCTGGGACCAAAAGTTTGGGTCAACTATATCAGAGGAAATCAAAAAAAAGATGCGTTAACGGATTCATACACAAAAATCGAGTCGCAAATCGAAAAAACATTCCGAACAGGCCCGGCGGCCCGAACATCACTTAGAATTACGGGAGGATGGATCGACGGATGGAACACCCCATCTAATCTTTATAGTTTCTTTGGAACTTATGCTCCGTTTTCTATAGAAATTCCGTTCATGTTTGCCACTATGGCACCGAACGAATTTGCCGCCGATCGTTTCTTTTTGACATTCTTAAAACACGAAATTCCACTACGTCAAAATAAGCCAGGATCATTTAAGCCTGAATTAAAACTGATATCCAAAGCCGGTTGGGGAAATGTTACCCCAACTGATGATGCCAATTACAATACTTTCAACAAAGGCTATTTCGAATCAGGCATTCTGCTGGATAACCTTTTCAATGCATTGTTTATCAAGTACGGATTAGCTGTTCATTATCACTTCGGGCCATACAAAAAAGAGAAAGAATTAGATAACTGGAGCTTTAGAATTTCTCTTGATTTTGCATTTTGACATCTGATAATGAACATTTTCCACATCAATTTGCTTAATTAGAAGTGTCTGTACATAAAGTGCCATTTACTGTGTTACGCTCGTCCGAAAATTACTCATTTACGATGAGTAAACTCCGTATTTTCGGACTTCGCAAGCCTTGTAAATGACACTTTCTGAACAGACACACATATTGTAAAAATTTATGCAAGTTTATAGACACGCACTAATTAGTGTCTGTACATAAAGTACCATTTGCTGTATTACACCTGCCGGAAGGCATGTGAGAATCTAATGCCTGACTATCAGTTGCAGAATTAAAAAAAAGGAGTCTAACATCAAAAAAAATCACCATGGATATACAAATAAAGAATCTGAAATATCTTGTAACAGGCGCCAGTTCAGGTCTGGGGCAAGCTGTAGCCACACATCTGCTCAAAGAGGGTGCAGAAGTGATAATCACCGCCCGGAATAAATCGACCCTTACTGAAATAAAAAATCAGTGGCCGGAAAAGGTATCAGTAATTCCGGGTGACATTACCGATCAGTCTTTCCTTAACGATTTGAAAGACGCGCTTCCTAAAGACATATACGGAGCATTTCTTAATGCCGGAGGACCACCTGCCGCCACCATTTCTGAAACCACTATGGACAACTGGGATAACGCTTATCGTCTGGTACTGCGTTGGAAAATTGAATTATCAAAATACATTCTGCAATTATTTGAAAAAAGCAAACGGGGAAGATTTCTTTTTAGCGAAAGTGCTTCAGTAAACAGTCCCATTCCTAATCTGGTTCTTAGCAACTCATTCAGAATGGCAGTAGTAGGCTATGTAAAAACCATGACAAAGGAAATAACAAGTAACGATATAACCGCCAATGTAATTGCTCCGGGATATCATGAAACTTCAGCCCTCGATCGAATTTTCCGCAAAATGGCAGAACAGGAAACGGTCTCAATACAGGAAGCCAAACAACGGTTACAATCACGTGTTCCGGTAGGCCGGCTCGGAAACCCCGAAGAATTTGCCTCTTTGGCAGCCTGGCTACTGAGTCCACTGGCAGGTTTCGCTTCAGGACAGGTATTTACCCTCGACGGCGGGGAGGGAAGATAAGGAGGGCGTCCCCTAACCCTCCCGGAGAGGGGCCTGGATTCTTTTAGAAAAAGGGTTTAAGCAAGATGAAAACAATTGACAGGCAGAAGTTCAACGGGCAGAAGGTAGAAAAAAACAATCAGCATTTCCTCTCCTGAAGGCAGAGGGCAGAAAGCAGTAGCCCCCCTGGGGCAGCCGGTGGAGGCAACC
>NZ_AHZV01000159.1 GCF_000250735.1 Anaerophaga thermohalophila str. Valhall | reverse complement strand
TTTTATATGGGGAATTAGCTCAGTTGGCTAGAGCGCCTGCTTTGCACGCAGGAGGTCATCGGTTCGACTCCGATATTCTCCACATCTCAGTTTTGAGAGAAACGATCATTGACATATTGGAAAGAAGACTCAAAGAGCAAACGAGCACAAAAATAGTAGTGCTTTAGTGTATGTTACTTACGAATAATTAAGTAACACCAACGAAGAAAGTATAAAAGGGCGCATGGCGGATGCCTTGGCTCTCAGAGGCGAAGAAGGACGTGATAAGCTGCGAAAAGTCACGGGTAGGTGCAAATAACCATTGAACCGTGAATCTCCGAATGGGGCAACCCACCGTATTGAAGATACGGTATCCTGAAAAGGAGGCGAACCCGGCGAACTGAAACATCTAAGTAGCCGGAGGAGAAGAAAACAAATGAGTGATTCCCTCAGTAGCGGCGAGCGAACGGGGATCAGCCCAAACCATTTTTGTTTCGGCAAGAGTGGGGTTGTAGGACTACGATGGATTGTTTAATGAAGAAATGGAAGCATCTGGAAAGTTGCACCAGAGAGGGTGAAAGTCCCGTACATGTAATTCATTAAAT
>NZ_AHZV01000160.1 GCF_000250735.1 Anaerophaga thermohalophila str. Valhall | reverse complement strand
GTAGTTTCTTAGTCGGTAGTGTGATTCCCGGATACCGGCATACTTAAGAAACTAACAAAATCCCTGAACTATAGGAACGAAGAACCCGTACTTCATATTGCCAAAAACACAATAAACAATACATCAGCTTGTTTTACCGGTATTTTTCGTCACGGTTCAGAAAAATACTTACATAGCTGTTGTATCTCGAAGAGGCAATTTCACCCTTCTCAACGGCTTCTTTTACAGCACATCCCGGCTCATGGAGATGTGTACAGTTGTAATACCGACAACGGGGAGTATATTTAAAGATTTCCCGGAAGAAGTGAGACAATTCTTCTTTTTCAATATTGAACAATCCGAACCCCCTTATGCCAGGGGTATCAATGATGTATCCGCCAAAGCTGAGGGGATGCATTTCCGCAAAAGTAGTTGTATGCTTTCCGGTTTTGTGAGCATCGGAGATTTTTGCCGTTTTGAGGTTTAAAGAGGGCTCAACACGGTTGATGAGGGTACTCTTGCCCACACCCGAATGCCCGGCCAGAAGAGAAACCTTATCTTTCAGGAGCTCCCTGACCGCCAGGAGGTCCTCATCGTACTTTGCTGAAGTTGTCAGAACGTTGTAGCCGATATCCTTATATACTGAGATGGTTTCAGCCAACTGGTCCTTGTGGTACTGATCGTAACGGTCGGTTTTGTTAAAAATAAGGGTGGATGGAATATCGTAGGCTTCGGTGGTGGCCAGAAAACGGTCAATAAATACGGGTGTGGTAACGGGATAATTGATGGTTGCCACCAGAATGGCCTGGTCGATATTGGCAGCAAGTATCTGTGTCTGACGCGATAAGTTCGAGGCCCTCCTTACAATGTAATTCCGCCTTTCAAGGATTTCCTCAATGACCCCGGTACCAGAATTCTGGTCAAATGAGTATTTTACCCGGTCGCCCACCGCTACCGGATTGGTACTCTTCATCTCGTCCAGACGGAAGCGCCCCTTAATTTTACACGAGACCGGGTCATCGTCACCGGACTTTACTTTGTACCAGCTTCCTGTGGATTTTATTACAATACCTTCTTTCAAACGGACCTCAGTTTATAAGTCATTTTTCTTATTTCACATTTCAAAAATAGTGATTTATCAAATTCTTTCACAAGCGGGTAATAAATTATTTTGTTTTTCAATTCTTTTTCTTAATACGATGACACGTTCACCGTCATGCCAAAGTAATTCGAAATTCCATTTTTGACAGATGTACTCAAAAACAGGGAGGTCATAAAACATCACGTGGGTACGATCACGGGCATAGAACCAATTATCAAGACCCTGGCTCAGGTTGTAAAACAAAGTCATTACAATTAAAATACCGCCCGGTTTTAACAACCGGCTGATACGCTCTGTTTCTGCACGCGGATCATGAAAATGCTCAAAAGTTTCGGTGGCGAAAATAAAGTCGAAAGGCCCGTTGGCTAAGGGTGGTCCGAAAAGGGGATCATAATTGAAGCATTTAATACCCTCTTTTTGCAACACGCCTGAAAGTGCCGGGCAGGGACCACTTCCATAGTCGAGTCCTTTCATCCCGGGCTTCAGCCAGGAAAGAGCAGGGTGAACGGCCCGGTTAAGAAATGCTATGTAGCCGGGTGAATCCGGATCGTTTTCATGTTCGGTATAACGTTCTTTTTCTTCTATGGCCGAGGGAAGACTTTCGGGTTGGACGAATATCAACCGGCACCGGGAGCATTGATAATAACGCCTGTTCAAAGGACCGGGAATGGTTTTAAAATTTTTGCCGACCGAATTACAAAGTGGACAAACTAACATCATATTCAGGAGTCATCATTAGATTTTCAGATAAAAGATGATCATTCAGGAGTACTTCAGATAATCCTTTACTTCCAGAAAAGCTTTTTCGAGTCGAATCATCCGGTCTATCATGAATTTGTGAATTTCGGGCCAGGTTTCTTTAATATACATATCACCGGGCTGTTCAACATATACCCGGCACACTTCCCGTCCATTGTCCCTGACATAGGCAAAATCCCATATCATGGGCTCCCCGAACTGATCCTCAAAGAGACCTTTGGCAGCTTCCAGCTTTTCATACAGGGCCAATCGTTTTTCTTCGTTTTTGATGTTGATTTCGAGGGCGACAATAATTCTTTCGCGGCCAACATCAAAACGGAGATCAAGTCCTTTAATTCCGGTGTTATCGGCGATCCACAAACGTTTACGTCCCTTTTGTCCGGGCAGGCGGCGGGTGCGATTCCCCAGCTTCTGCCAGAATTCAAGTCGCAGAGCCTTGGCTTCTTCCTTTGAGAACATATCTTTTCCCTGGTTTTATTTCTCCTTCTTTCCTGAATTTATGAGCAAATAAAGCAGATAAACGATTCCCGTACCCATCAGCCCTATGGCAACGCGTTCCATAGTAACAGACCCGCCGTGTATCATTCCGAAACCGGCAACAATAAATAAAACCGCTATTATACCTAATTTGGTCTTCATGGTTTAACTATAAAAGATATACTAATCATCTTGCATCTTATATCTAAAAATCTAACGAATTATTAATGAGCAAACTTCAAAAATTATATCGCAAAGATAGTAAAAGCCTGTTGTTGATATAATTCTTTGTTTCCTCCGGCACCCCGTAACGGTCGAATTGAGTTCCCCATGCAGCCGAAGTATAAAGCCACTCAAGACCTATCCAGGCTTTTCCTGTAATGTATTTCAACCGGGGCGAAATGGCAAAAACCGAGGCAATCCTTCCCTCACTGCGCGACAATTCACCAATCACCTCTACTTCCTCATGCGACCCCATATTAGCTGTATAGCCTGCAAACAAACCGGGCTGCCATCCTTCGACCTCATTGGTATGCACATCCGTCCAAAGAGACGCAGTATAAAGAGACAGGTATTCCTCATCAGCCAATGATTTTCCTACACCTCCAAGCATAACCATCTCCGACAAATTGCTGCCGTAAATGCCCTCCAACTTAACGGTAATTCCTGAAAACCGGTAATTAAAAGAAGCATTGGAGTGCCACGCAGTTACCTTTTTTACCGGAAAAGAAGATTCAATCGTTTCGGGAACCGCCAGGTGCTTAACTCCTGCTGTAAAAGCTGTAAACATGCCCCTGCTGTGCCACTTCAACTGAATGTCCAGCTCGGGAAACATTGCCTTTTCGGTGCTGTTAAAACCAAACCCCGAACTTCGGAAATTGTTTTGATCAACCAGGTAAAAGAGGATTTGAGTGTTTTCAGAAGCATTCCAGGTAAGCCGTAACTGAGGCGAACGAATAAGCGGATGAAAAGGAGCGCCTGCATTGACATTGACCGTTGCGGGGAAATTTTCGGTAAGAAACAGGGGATGCCATGTTTGTCCGCCCAACAGTGACCACCTTTCTTTGGCGAATGTTACAAAGGCATGACGCAATCTGAAATTGGAATCGCCTGAGCCATTTCCTGCAAAATCACCTTCAATCATTGCCGAAGTCTGGAAGCCTGCCAGCACAGGGCCGGAAATATCCAGCCCGAAACGACTGTGAGCCGCATCAATATCGAATTCTCCTGAAGAATTCAGGTCTTCACCTTCTTCGTTTAACTTCGCTGGCAAAGGATAAAGATATATGTGCCGGTTGCGTGCATCTGCACTTTCACGGGTATTTAAAGCCGCATCTACACCAACATATCCGTGAAATGATACTTCAAATTCCTGAGAATGGCATACAAGAAAACCGAACACAAGCAAGGTAATGAGGATTATTGTCTTCTTCATCCGTATAAAATTAGGTTTGTAAAAATCTTACCGGTTTATCGACAAACACTACTAAATTGTTGGTCTGACATCTTCCTGCGAGCAGGGCAGGCAGTGTTGCCGGAAAGACTGCGAAAAAACAAAAAGTTCTTTTACCGGCCAAATTATTTAGCGACTGTACATAAAGTGCCATTTGCTGTGTTACGCTCGTCCGAAAATTACTCATTTATGATGAGTAAACTCCGTATTTTCGGACTTCGCAAGCCTTGTAAATGGCACTTTATGAACAGACACACATATTGAAGAAATTTTTTTGCGAGTTTATACTATTTGGGCCAGAGAGCAGGAACTCAAAATTCTAAACAGGTACCCGGGATAATTCCGGATTATCATCTCAAAGGTTGTACTCATATTCTTCCCTGCACAAGTAATTGTTTTAAGTTTTAAAAACACTAAGAAATTTTTCTTTCGTTTTTACTGCCGGAATTCTGCAGCAACCGTGTTGTAATACAGAAACTTTTTGCTCTTTAAATAATTCATAGACTCCTATTTTACAGACATATATTGTCTGATATTATAAATAATTTGTCTGTAATCAATAATCAATAGCCACTAACTCATCTATATTTGCTGTTAACAAAATCAAACCAGACTTAACGAATATTTCATTTCGCCTTGGCTAGTGTCGTGTCATGCATAAAATATCGCACCAGGCATCACTGATTTTCGTTTTTTCTTCATGATAAAAAGCTTACGTAGCTATGGCTATGCGCGCTTTTTATCATCTTGAAAAAAGCAAAAATCAGTTTCAACTTATACGACATTTTATACATGACACGACACTAATAACCAATATATGTTTTTTGTTATTACACTCAATTTACACATTATTAACAAAATTATGAAATATGAAAAAAATAATCAGTTTAGCAGCAGTAGCGCTGCTTTTATTGGTTGGATGTTCAGAAGATGAACCTGAAATGGACGTCCTTGTTGAAGAAGCCCCGGAGGCTCAGTTGAAATCTTATTCCTCAGGCGACCATGATGGTTTCTTTTGGTTCTTATGGACCGATGACCAGCAGGGGTATGTGGATTACCAAAACGGTGAAGGTGGAAACTATTCAGTTTCATGGGATTATACTGGTAATTTTACTTGCGGAAAAGGATGGAGTACCGGATCGTCTACAAGAGTTGTCGGGTATAACATTGGTGCACATACCCATTCAGGAGGGGGAAGTATAGCTTATTACGGATGGACCAGAGATCCGTTGATTGAGTACTATGTAAACGAGCGCTGGGGCGACCATCGGCCCACAGGAGAATATCGTGGGAGCGTAACTTCCGATGGTGCTACCTATGATATTTACACTGCTATGCGTTACAACGCACCCTCTATCGACGGAACGCAAACCTTCCGCCAGGTTTTCAGTACCCGTCGTTCTATGGCTCCCGTTGGTGAAAACCGAACCATTACTTTTGCCAATCACGTTAATGCATGGGGAGCTGCAGGACTTGGTCTGGGCAGCACCTGGAATGCTTATGCCATTATGCTGACCGAAGCATACAGTGGCAGCCAGGGATATGCTAATTTAACTGTTTGGGAAGGCGGAAGCAGTAATGGCGATGATAATGGCGGTAGTGCTCAATATTATCGCATCCAGAACCGTGGTACGGGTTTGTATCTTGATGGTATGGGCCGCACAGAAAACGGGGCTGATTTGGGACAATATGCCAACACGAACCATGAAAACTCCCATTGGATCAGAGAGGTTTCCGATGGTTATGAAAGATTTAAGAACCGTGCCACCGGTCTTTATATAGATGGCATGGGACGAACCACAAATGGAGATAATTGCGGACAGTATGCCAATACGACGCATGTTAATGCGCAATGGAGCCTCGAATCGTCGGGTGATGGCTACTACAGGTTGAGAAACCGTGGTACCGGCATGTATCTCGACGGAATGGGCAGGACAACCAACGGTGATCCGGCAGGACAATATGCCAATACAACGCATGTCAATGCACAATGGCGATTTGTCCCTGTTCAGTAGCTCCTGAATAATAATGATATAGTTACATTCAAATGATAATGAAAAGCATGTATTGATATTTCGCGCTGTCCGGGTAACTCCGGGCAGCGTTTTAATTGGTAACCATTCAACTTATTCTCATGTCAAAAGCAAAATTTATTCTTCCCCTGTTATTTCTGACTTTATTTGCAGCTTGCAAAAAACAGCCTGTGGATGAATTTGTTCTGATAAAAGGCGGGTCATTTAATCATCCTGGTTCAAACTATCATGACAGTACTATAAGTCTTCCTGATTATTATATAAGCAGATATGAAATCACCCAGCAGCAATGGGAAAAAGTAATGGGAACCAATCCATCTGCCTTTAAAGGCGATAAACTGCCGGTTGAAATGGTAAGTTGGTACGATTGCATAGAATATTGTAATCGCCGGAGTATTTTGGAAGGACTTGAACCTTGCTATTCAATTAAGAAACAAGAAACAGATACCGTAAACCGGAATAAACTTGATGATATTAAATGGGTGGTGGAGATGGATTTTAATGCAAACGGGTATCGGCTGCCAACCGAAGCAGAATGGGAGTATGCAGCAAGCGGCGGACAAAAAAGCAAAGGCTATACTTATAGCGGAAGCAATGAAATCTTGTCCGTTGCGTGGTTTTGGAGAAATTCGGGAGATGCATATCTGGAAGGTGATTGGATATGGGACAGAATTGAAAAAAACAATTGCAGAACCAGAGAAGTAGGTCTAAAAGCGCCCAATGAACTCGGCCTTTTCGACATGTCCGGGAATGTGAGAGAATGGTGTTGGGACTGGTATGAGGACAATCAATTAAGAAAAGGACATGGACGCGTTTGGCGAGGCGGTGGCTGGATGGGCGGTAAACATGCCTGTGCAATTTCTTATCGTGGTGTATTTGAAGCCAATGGCAAAGGGCCTGATCAGGGTTTACGTGTCGTCCGAAATACCCAATAGATCAAAAATAATATCACTACTAACCAACAATAGTCAGTTAAGAAAGGCCTAAACGCAGAGACACAATAACGCAAAGTTTTTAATATAAGAGCGTTGTGGCTTATATCATTAATTGTGTAAATAATTTAGTATCCGTCCATAAAGTACCATTTGCTGTATTACGCTTGCCGCCAAAATACTCATTTACGAAAAGTAAACTCCGTTTTTGGCGGCTTCGAAAGCCTTGCAACCGGTACTTTCTCAACAGACACGCATATTGTGAAAACTTTTGGCGAGTCCACAGACACGCACTATTTAGCCTTCATTTGCTTAAATTATCTCCTCCTCGTGGAAAGTCCATTAAAGTCATTATTTTAGCAGAGAAAAGTTAATGAAACAAGCATGGCAGGGATTGCA
>NZ_AHZV01000161.1 GCF_000250735.1 Anaerophaga thermohalophila str. Valhall | reverse complement strand
ATATCTTATGTGGTCTTATGTGGTCTTATGTGGTGAATTTTTTGAGAGACGCACGGCCGTGCGTCTCTATTTGCTGCCTTCTATCTCTGTGGTGAATTCTTAACCTTAACCTCAACCTCAGCCACAACCTCAACCTTAAATGTTGCTGGTAACTGGTTGCTTAACCTTAACCTTTGTCTCAACCTCTATTGGTTAATGGTCACTGGTAATTGGTAATAAGTAATATATAGTGAACTTTTAACAAGAACTTTCAATATAGAATAGAATTTGATTGAAAACAATTTCTGCAATTTTCATAGAATGTTGTACTTCATCCAACGATGGAAGAAAATATTTTGGACCGGGATAACGCTGAGTTTCGTAATAATCGCTGATTATTATTATATCATCGATGGTAATACTCTTTAATTCAATAGTCTTTTGAACAAAATTATATAATACTTGTAATGAATGCGTTTTAGGTATTTTCTCACCATGAAAGGCAAAAACAGCTTTAAATGATTTTTCCATAACTTGCTGAATCTCAAAAGCAATAATATCGGTGAAATGGTTTTCCCGAATTAATAATCGCGCAGTTTCGAGATTTCTACCGGCTAAGGTCATCCATTCTTTAGCATAAGTTTTATTGCCCATAAAGCACTTTCCCTTTATTCAGTATTTCATCATAAAACCGGTCACCCAAAGCAATTCTGTTTTTTACTCTATCCTCACTGTCAACAATAACATCAAAAGCACAATTTTCATTATTAAATTTCTTCCAAAGTTCTTTTTTAAGTTCAATTCGAAAATTTCGTACATCGCATTCCGGGATATTTTTTATTGCCAATAAGTCAATATCACTTTCTTCCGAAGGATGGCCGTAAGCATAAGAGCCAAAAAGAATGGCTTTTTCCACACCTTGTTTCTTTAATACTTCAGTAATTCCAGGTATAATGTGATTGATATTCATTAGCCTCAAATGTTGCTGTTTGTTGGTTTCTGTTTGCTGGTTTCTGGTTTCTGGGTGCTGGGTGCTGGGTGCTGGGTGCTGGGTGTTTGTTGCTTGTTGCTCAACCTCAGCCTCAACCTTAACCTTAACCTTAGCCTCTATTGGTAATTGAAATCTGTGTTCGCCCGGCTCTGCCGCTTTGCTTGCAAAGAATCTGTGTCATCTGTGGTGCAATCTTATCTTATGTGGTCTTATGTGTTCTTATGTGGTGAATTTTTTGAGAGACGCACGGCCGTGCGTCTCTACTTGCTGCCTTCTATCTCTGTGGTGAATTCTTAACCTTAACCTTAAATGTTGCTGGTAACTGAGGGCTTTTACCTACTATCTTTTAGCATCTTTGAGCTCAGTCTAAAAAGCATCTTTATCGCCAAACTCTGTGTTGTTCTAAATTTTTGTATTTTCATTAACAACGAGTTAACTCCGGCGCAAAAATTTAAAACGCCTTGATTTTGACAAAAATATGCTTTTTATGCCGCACTCACTTCTTATTTAAGCGTTGAGTGAATTCTTTCAAGAACTATCAACAAAGCCGGAATATCTTCAATAAGCGTTTTAAAGATTACTTCGGCATCAATATCAAAATAATGGTGTACAATGATATCCCTCATACCCATTGCCTGTTTCCAGTTGATTTGTTTGTAATGTAATGGTAAAGCAATTGGTTGTTTGTAATTTTGTCGAGATTTTTAATACTTTCACCTATTGCTGCCAGCTTCATGCAGACGCTGTCTAATACCATCATTCCCTCCTCTGAGGAAGTAAAGTCGTCTGCTGTATTTATATTCTTAGTCCTTTTCCGGACTATGTGGATGGTTTCGATGATCTGGCCAATCACATTATATGCGATTTCTTTATCAAACATTAATACCCTCTTTCTCAATACTTTCTTTTAAAAGATGGTTCATAGAATCACGCAGGCGTACAATGTCAACCGATTCTCCCAGAATTTGCTCAAGTTTGTCTTTAAGTTCTGATAATTTAAAGAGACTTAATGGTTCTCCTTCGTAATATATATCAATATCGCTTTGTTTCCTTTGTTCTCCACGGGCAACAGAACCAAAAATACCTAAGCGTTTGATTCCATAAGTGCGCCCGTTTTTTTGTTTAAAAATGGATAACAATTGAATGTATTGTTCTTTTGTTTTCATTTTTGATGAATTTCGGTTTTAGAGTTGCTGGGTTGCTGAACCTTAGCCTTAACCTTAACCTCTATTGGTAATTGAAGTCTGTGTTCGCCCGGCTCTGCCGCTTTGCTTGCAAAGAATCTGTGTCATCTGTGGTGCAACCCTATCTTCTGTGTTCTTATATGTCTTATATGGTTCATTCTCAACCTCAACCTCAACCTCAACCTCAACCTTAACCTCAGCCTCAACCTTAACCTTAACCTCAGTTAGGCCTCAGTCATTGAACTCACCTTACCACAAACCAGGGATTCATCAGGTTCTCTTTATTATAGCTCAGTTCAGTTTTTTCGTCGGCGAGAAAAATATTTTTACCGGCATGTTTGGCAATAGCATGACCGGCTGCTGTGTCCCATTCCATGGTTGGTCCAAAACGGGGATAGATATCGGCTTTGCCCTCGGCAACCAGACAAATCTTCAATGAGCTGCCGGCAGATATGACCTCCACATCTTCAAATTGATGCCGGATGCGATCGATATATTCTTTAGTCTCGGGATTCATGTGTGACCGGGAAGCAACAACCGTATATTTTGATTTATGGCCTTCGAAGGGCAGCGATACGCCACGGTCAATCAATCCCTCCAGATTTGCTGACGTGATATTCCTGATTTTCCGGGCGCCATGCTTCGGCCATCCGAAATAAAGAGTTCCGGTAACCGGCACATAAATAACACCGCCCAGGGCCTGTCCGTTTTCCACCAGCGCTATATTAACGGTAAATTCACCGTTGCGCCTGATAAACTCTTTGGTTCCGTCAAGCGGGTCTACCAGCCAGAAACGTGCCCAGTTTTGTCGTTCGGAAAAAGGAATTTCGGCTCCTTCCTCGCTAAGAACAGGCAGTTTCGTTTGTTCGAGGGCGTTAAGAATAACATCATGACTTCGCTTATCGGCAATGGTAAGCGGTGAGTCATCGCTTTTCTTTTCGATGGAGAAATCCTGTGAAGAATCTTCGTAAATCTTCAGGATTTCTTCGCCTGCCAGGATGGCGGCATGGATGGCAATGTTTAGTTCTTTTTCGTTCACAGGAGATTATTTTTTGAGGTTGAGGTTGAGGTTAAGGTTGAGAATAAGGTTGAGGTTGAGAATAAACTAAGATAATTCAAATATTAGTTCAAAGACCTTATTATTTTATTAAGATCATAAATGAGATCATTGTAAGCCTGAATAAGTTTGTCTGCTTCATTCTTATCAAAATACTCAACCTTAAGGCCATAAATTAAATGGTTTTGTGCTTCAAATGCAGAACCACGTGCAACAACGTAAAGACAGGATTTATCTTTTTTTGTTCTTCTTCCAAAACCTTCAGCAATATTAGCTGCAACACTATTCGAAGACCTCCTTATTTGAGAAGTTAAACCATAATCTTCAGCCTTTGGTAAATTAATAGGTAGGTAAAAAACATCTATGGAAAGTTGATTTGCTTTTTGCCAAACCGGCATTTCTTCAAAACTGGAATACATAAGCATTGCTTTGTTAATATTGACCTTAACCTTAACCTTTGCCTTAATTCCGATGCTACCATGCTGCTTTAAGTTTCCTCCACACCATCCTTCCAAAAATAATTCCAAGCCCGATAAACCCACCGAGGAAGACGCTCACAACCAGGATTAGAGAACGTTTGGGGGCCGATTTTTCGAGAGGTACCTTCACCGGTTCGATAATCGAAAAGGCGGGAGTATCTTGTTTTACAGCTATTTCGGCCTTTTCGAGTTGTTCGGCGAGGCTTTGATAAACCTGCGATGCCAGATTATAGGCATCACTCAGCTCCTGATAACGCATGTCAGTACGTTCCTGAATTATGTTTCTGTTACGGTCGCGATAGTTGAAAAAGGCAGCTCTTGCCTCTTCAAATTCGGCTTTCTTTTCTTTGTAACGTGCTTCTATAAATTCAAGATTGTTGCGGGCCTGACGGGTTTTGTAGGCTATAATGTATTTTTGAAGCAGTTCCACCGTCTCCTGGGCAACCTGCGCGGCAAGCAACGGTTCTTCCATTTCTGCCGATATCGTGGCGAGACCGGTTTCGTCATCTACCTCAACGGTTACTTTTTCCACCATTGATTCAAATATTTCCTTTTCTTCTTCGCTCATCCTTTTTATTTCAGAAGCGCCAGAGCTCTCAATACCAGGGCTCAACTCTTTTTCTTTGGAAAAAATTGCATCCTTAATGGTCCAGGGTAACCGGATGGTATACTTTACAAGAGACGAACCAAAACCGGGAACTGTATCTTTAAGCGCTTTGTCATAAATAGAAACCGGCTCTGCCTCTTCTTCGTAATCAAAAGGGTGATGCACCAGGTCATTCAGGAAGGGATAGCTCTGAATGACACGGGGGTATAAATCGGGTTGAATACCTGTTCCTCCTCCCATGACCGAACTCAGATTTATTCCGGCCATACTTGCCAGGCCGCCCAAACTACCAAGACCGCCCAGATCACTCTTTCCTTCAGTCTGAGGTAATATGGTTGCCGATGCACTGTATTTTTCAGGACTGAGCAAAGCTACCAGCAAGCCGATAATGATGGCCAGCCCAACGGAGTAATAGATGGTTCTTCGATTGTCCCAAATTGTATGCGCCAACGCAATAAGATCAATTTCATCATCCTTGATGATGGGTCGATCTGGTGAAGTATTGTTGTTATGTTCCATGTGCTTAAGGTTGTAGTGGTATTGGGGTGTTAAGCTGTTAGGGTTGTTAACATTGTTAGGGATGTTAGTGTCTTACGCCTGATATTTTTGTTTTTTTGGCAAAATTAGTGTTCTGTCACCGCTCCGCGGTTAATTGTTACTTATTTTATTGGTAATGTTACC
>NZ_AHZV01000162.1 GCF_000250735.1 Anaerophaga thermohalophila str. Valhall | reverse complement strand
TTAAAAACTTAAGTTATAGCAGTTTTAATCAACAAAAGTTTCAATTATCATCAGTTCCTTTGGTAAAAGTTAAACTTCGAAACAACATTGATTGTGAAATGATCCTTGATTTGGGAGATAATACATTAGTCGCTTTCGACAAAGAATCAACTCTGTATATAAGAAAGAAGGAAGTTGTAAAAGGCTGGGGGCAATATTACAGTACCGCATACAGGCAGTCAGAGCAGGATACATTCAAAATTTTCAGACCATGTGAACCATTGATCTTTGGCGACGCGATTTTGCACGAAATTGTGGCCGATATCAGTTATGACAAAATGTGCTTTCTTATGATTGCTTTATTGAGTTAAAGAAAAATCGGGGCGGGCAGAAGGTTTATTTTTTTAACGAATTATTGATATTTATCAGGTCTTATGAGTAAGATTTTTGATTTAGATATTGATTTTCCGCAAGAGGAAGCAGATTTCTTCTGGGAAAACGCAAAAACAGAAAATTTTAGGAAGGATGAATATTTTCATGAGGCTGGTCATGTCTGTAAAAAAATCGGAATAGTAAAATCAGGATTGTTGAAATCATTTGTCATTGACGAAAAGGGAAATGAAAGGATAGTCGAGTTTTATTCCGAAAATTCTTTTGTGTCTGCCTACACGAGTTTTATTACTCAGGAAATTACGGATTGGAACATCCAGGCAATTGAGGACTCTGAGATTCTGACCATTTCAAAGGATTTTCTTGAATATCTCTATAAAAGGGATGATAGCTGGATAAGGTTTGGACTGAAGATATTTGAAAAGCAAACACTTAAAAAGTGTAACAGGGAAAAATCTTTCCTGATAAACAATGCTTCCGAAAGATATCTGATTTTCAAAAAACAATACAGAAGCATTGAAAACAGGCTTTCACTAAACCAAATTGCCTTATATCTTGGGATACATCCTGAATCATTTAGCCGCATAAGAAAAGATATGACGGATTAACATACATCAAGAGTAAAGAAATTTTAATCCCCGAACTTTGTAGAAATTTAAAATCTGAAAACTATGAACATTTTATTTGCAACAATTAATGGTTCGGAGGATTTAGCAAAGGTTGATGATCCCAGGTTAGTAGCGTTAATTAAATTTTATCAGGCATTTAATCAGGGCGATTTAATGTTAATGCAAAAAGTATGGTTAAATACCGATGAAGCCTCTATGGATAACCCTGTCGGAGGAATAATGAGGGGCTGGGATACCATTAAAAGTGTTTATGAAAGAATTTTCTTCAGCGATGCAAAAGTATATGTTGAATTCTATGACTATACGATCCATTCAACCAATGATATGTTTTTGGTTACAGGCAGGGAGAGAGGATTCTTTGAGAAGGGTAATATGAAAGTTGATTTATCCATCAGGACTTCAAGGGTCTTTATCAGGCAAAATGATGAATGGAAGCAACTTCAACATCACGGGTCCATTGATCAACCGGAATTACTCAGGAAATATCAAAATGCAGTTGTCTGATTAGCCTGCCCTGTCTGTTGTTAAGCGGCTACCTTCTGCTGAGTATCGGAATTTTGGGAGTGTTGATTTTTTGAAAAATAAAAGGATAAATTTATCCTTTTATACAAAACTCTTATATTTGCATCATCAATCATCAAAACAAAACGCTATGAAGATAGATGCAAATACCATTGTTGGCGACATTGTAAAGGAGAGTTACAAGGTTGCACCGGTTCTTGAGAATCATAAGATTGATTTTTGCTGTGGCGGGAATATTTCTTTAGATGAAGCCTGCTCTAAAGCATCGGTCGATGTCAAAAAACTGATACCTCAACTTGAGGAGGTGATGCAGGAAGAGGATTTCGATGCCCGCTTCATTCAGAGCCTGGAGCCAGACCAACTGGCTGATTATATTGAAAAACGTCATCATACTTACGTCAGGGAAAAAATTCCATTTCTCAAGGGCAAACTGGAAAAGTTGTGCAGTGTTCACGGTCAGAAACACCCCGAACTTTTCGATGTTGCCCGCCTGTTCGATGAAAGTGCCGAGAATTTGAGTATGCACATGATGAAGGAAGAGTTGGTACTTTTCCCGCAAATTCGTAAGCTGGTGAAGGCGAAAAAAGGCGGGAATGTTGACCTGAGTCATTTGCAGGGAGTGGAATCACCCATAAAAGTAATGCTGGCCGAGCACAATGCAGAAGGCGATCGTTTCAGGACCATCTCGGAAATTACAGACGGCTACAGGACGCCCGATGACGGCTGCAACACTTATGAGGTTACCATGCGTACGTTACAGGAATTTGAGGAGGATTTGCACCGTCACATCCATTTGGAAAATAACATCCTGTTTCCCGCTGCGTTGAGACTCGAGGAGGAGTTGGGAGCTTAGTTGTGTGGGCATGGAGCAAAGGGCTTGGGGCATGGAGCCGTAAAATGCTTATCGCTCTTTGCTCTTTGCCCCACACTCTCTGCTCTCTGCCAAAATTTCGTATCTTTGCCCCACTTCAAATCCAAAGCGTTAATTACATGCTGTCAAAAAGTTCGGAATATGCCATAAGGGCGATGGTGTCGGTTCAGTTGCAAAACTGGGAACACAAACGTCCCGGTGTTGCCGATGTAGCCAACCATATTGAAGCCCCTGTGGCATTTACCGCCAAAATTTTACAGACTCTGACTAAAAGCAAACTGCTGCATTCTGCCAAAGGTCGTGGCGGGGGATTTTTCTTTTCCGAAGAAGACGAGGATGTAACGCTTTTCCAGATTGTTAAAGTGGTAGAAGGAGTGGGTATTTTTCGCCGCTGTGGATTCGGGATGAAAAATTGCAGCGATGAAAATCCATGCCCTCTTCATCATCAGTATAAAGTGGTACGGGACGGCTTTGAAAAGATTGTGAAAAACGCCACTGTTCGCACGCTTGCCGCTAAAATTCGTGATGGGGAGGCGGTACTTAACAGTGTGGTGTAATCATCCCGTCAATCCCGATATTCAAACCAATCAAAAACAGCCGGAGCTTTGGCTGGTTTTCCTTTTCCGGTGGCGTACAGGCCAATGTACAATCCGGTGAACCATCCCACGGTTTGAGTGCTCAGAAAACGGGCATCGGCTTTTTCCACAACTTCAAACTCCTGGTTGTTTTGAGCGTAAGAGAAAATGAATTCAGGCCCTGTGCCTTCGATCCTCAGGTCTATATGGCCGGGGGTCAGCTCTACGGCTTCGGACTGGTGAATGGTTTGTCCGAATTGTAATTTTACAGCCAGAAAGCGTTTCCCGTTTTTAGTATAAACTACAATGTCAAAATGCGAACCATTGTTGACTAAAGTTAAGCCGGCCTCTTCGTTTTTGTTTTGCGGATCGAACTTCATTCTGGTTGTTGCTTCAAACGGAATCCCGGTAAGCCGGCGTCCTACAAATGTTGGACTTCCTTTTTCGCCTATTGTCAAAGCTGAACCGTTCAGTGTTAACGTTCCTTTTTTGTGATTCAGATGAAAGTTTTCGTCGACTGGAGGTTGTATATAATTCCATTCAAGCCCCAATTGCGGATTGTCGAAGTCGGTGAAGGTTTTTTTGTTTTTTAGCGGCACCTGAGGCAAGGTTGGGGCAGTCATATTCAGCGAAATTGTTCCATTGCCGTTGACTACCGGCCATGCTCCTTTAGGCCAGCTTACAGGTGCGAGACAGGTTTCACGTCCAAGTATGTGGTGTGGCGGATATCCCGTCACACTACGGTAGCCGTGGAGTACCATCCACCAGCTCTTGTCGTGAGCTTGTATAATATCGGCATGACCTATTCCCTGAATGGGATTACCCATACCGGCGTAATTAACATGTGTAGCTATCGGGTTGGCGGGATTATCGATGTAAGGGCCCCAAATATTGTGACTTCGGGCAATGGTTACCATGTGGGCTTCTTCGGTACCCCCTTCGGCAGCCATCAGGTAATAAAAACCGTCTTTCTTGTAAATGTGAGGTGCTTCGGGATAACGGCCGCCTGTTGAGTTCCAGATTTTTCGCCGTTCGCTTAATAACCTCCCGGTTGAGATATCTATTTCAGCCAGTTCGAATCTGGAAGTTATTACATAGGTTCTTCCATTGTCATCGAAGAAAAGGTCGGGATCAATTTCCGGCATATCTATCCATATCGGATCACTCCAGGGGCCGGCAGGATTTTCTGCCGTGACAAAAAAATTACCGCCATGCGTTACATTGGTGGTAATCATGTAAAAAGTTCCGTCGTGATATCTTATGGTTGGCGCAAAAATGTTAATCTCCCCTTTGATTTGGTCTTTCCGGTATATGCAATGACCAATTTGTTCCCAGTTTACCAGGTCTTTACTGTGAAAAACCGGAACCCCGGGGAAGTATTCAAAAGAGCTGTTCACAAGGTAGTAATCGTCACCAACGCGGCAAACACTGGGATCGGGATAAAAACCCGGAATAACAGGGTTATGGTAAGTAATCTCTTCTGTCGTATCGGGTGCCATTACCCACGGGTTTGGATTGACTTGTTGCGAAAACAGCTGTGATGAAATGAATAGAAACAGCATCAAATAAACGTATCTCATTTTTGTACTATGGATTATTGGTTTTTGAGCATATTTGTTTAAGAATAATTGGTAAGTGTCGAAGATACAAAAAACTCACTTTATCTGGCAATCTCAGTACCATTAACTTTTTCTTCACCGCTTATCCGGCTTTAGTTCAAAAAGGTTATTGCTGGAATCGCTAATAAAAAAAGTTCCTCCCTTGTCGTTCTCTTTGAAAATGGTGCGGTAGTTATGTTCCCTTGCTTTTGTGAAGATTTCACGAGCATCCGGTATTTCCAGGCAGATATGTGACCATGCCGGCTTATATTTTTGCAAGCTGACAAATATTTCAAGCTCCACACTCCCCTTTTTCAGAAGAAACACTTCCGGCGACTCGTCGTACCCGAAAATGTTCTGTGCCACTTCTCTGTATAAGGGAAATTGCTTTACTTTTTCAAATCCCATTATTTGTCCATAGAAATCATAGATTTCCTGGATGTTGCTGATGGTTAGTCCTATGTGTTTTATCATTTCTTCGTTTTTTATTCTTTGCAAATTTAAGTGAACCATTGTTCATTTCATAATCTTTTTCGTAACTTTGTATACAAAATAGATGGTCAGATGGCCGGATTCTTAGTTTACCGTCTGTTTCGGGACTAATGATTTGACTGTCTGTTCTTTCTGATGGCTGCCAATTATAGTGTCTGTCCATAAAGTACCATTTGCTGTGTTACGCTTACCGCCAAAATACTCATTTACGATGAGTAAACTGCGTTTTTGGCAGCTTCGCAAGCCTTGCAACTGGCACTTGCTGAACAGACACACATGTTGTAAAAATATTTTTATGAATTTATAGACACGCACTAAATAGAAATAGCCATTAATGAATTCTGACGGAACGAGATTAAACAGAACGTAAAAAGAAAAAAGTTAAAAATTATGCCAGAGGAGACAGAACCGGCCCCATAGGACAAGGTGCTATGACCGGAAGAGCAATGGGATTTTGTAACGGATATGATACTCCCGGATTTACAAAAGGATTTGGACAGGGAGCTGCCCGTGGTGGCGGTATGGGCCGCCGTGGAGGTGGCTTTGGACGCGGACGTGGTTTTGGTTTTGGACGCGGGGCAGGGACCCCCGTAGATGTTCCTGCTGAAAATACTCCCTGGATGGGTGTGGGAATGAGCCGGAAAGATGAAGCTAAAATGCTAAAAGCACAGGCCGAAAATTTGAAGGATTCTTTAAAGACAATAGAGAATCGTCTTAAGGAAATGGAAAATGAATAACCAGCCTTTTTGATCTTCAAAGGATGGAAATGGGATCCGGGACAATCTGTGATCCCATTTTTTCTTAATTGAATCCGCAAGAGAACCATCTCAATTTTAATGAAATTTTTGCAGATTTCGGGTAATCTTGTATCTTACCTGCCTGCCCTGCCTGCCCTGCCTGCCCTGCCTGCCGGCTTACAGGTGGCAGGCATCTGATAATCTAATAATCTACTCTGTAAGTCATTATTATGTCGTTCAACTCCTTAAAAACTGAAATTTTAAATTGTCATCGATGCAAGCTTTCTCAAACAAGAAACCATGCTATCTTTGGTGAAGGGAATTCTAATGCAGAAATTTTTATTATCGGAGAAGCTCCGGGAAAGGTTGAGGATATTCAGGGGCGGCCTTTTGTCGGGCCATCAGGCCAGTTGCTTGATAAAATTTTTGCTGCTTGTGGCTTTACGCGGGAGGCTCATGTTTTTATCAGTAATATTGTCAGATGCCGGCCGCCCAATAATCGGGTGCCAACACCGGATGAAGTGAAAACATGCATTCCCTGGCTGTATCAGCAAATTGAACTGGTGAATCCAAAAATTATTATCTTACTTGGGGCTACAGCTTTAAAGAACATGGCCGGGCAGCATCATCGCATTACCATAGAACACGGGCAATGGATTAACGTTCGAGACAGATTGGCCATGCCTGTTTATCATCCTTCTGCATTGTTGAGAGATCCCGGTTTAAAACGCCCGACATGGGAAGATTTTAAAAAGGTTGTTCATAAATACAGGGAACTTGTTAATCCTGATCATTACTCAGCCCATGTTTAGAAAATGATAAAAACTATTCGCTTTTGCGTTAAAATAGACCATTATGCCAAAAACAGAACCTTTCGATCACCATCAGACAGAATACGAGCAGTGGTTTGAAGATTATGAGCCTGTCTATCTTTCCGAACTTGAAGCCATTCGAAAAGTGTTACCCGCTTCCGGTGCAGGAGTGGAAATAGGCGTTGGCAGCGGATTATTTGCTGCCCCGCTTGGGATTCGGAATGGTTGCGATCCTTCTTCTGCAATGTTGAAAAAGGCCGTTGAAAGAGGAATCTATGGTATTGAAGGAACAGCCGAAAATCTGCCCTACAGGGATGCAACATTTGATTATGCCCTAATGGTAACTACCATTTGTTTTGTGGATGATCCCGAAAAGGCTGTTGCAGAAGTGTACCGAATTCTTCGAAATCGAGGGAAATTCGTCATCGGATTTGTTGATAAAGACAGCCCTGTTGGTAAAAAGTATCAGGAATATAAAAGCGAAAGTACTTTTTACAGGGATGCTACCTTTTTTTCGACCGATGAGATTTGCAATCTCCTGAAAAGAAACGGGTTTAACGTAGCATGTACAGTAGAAACGGTTTTTGGCGGGTTAAATGATGTGCGGGAAGCACAAGAGCCCAGGGAAGGACACGGTGAAGGGAGTTTCGTTGTGGTGGTAGGCGAAAAGAAGGGTTAAGCAAAATTGCTAATTTTGAAGAAAGTCACACAGCAATGATCTTATGCTGGTATTTGAGTTGCTATAATCAGGGAAAAAAGATAAAATGCAGAGACACAAAGACGCAAAGGTTTATTTTTGAGAGAGCGGTTATTTTGCCTGAAGAAATATTGCAATTAGTGTCTTACGCCTGATATTTTTGTTTTTTTTGGCAAAATTAGT
>NZ_AHZV01000163.1 GCF_000250735.1 Anaerophaga thermohalophila str. Valhall | reverse complement strand
CTTTGTGATCACATTGTCAACAAACACCTTATATAAATAAATGTTATGAAATTCAGCAACTTCACTTCTATTTTTTTTCTTGTCTTTTTCTTTTTACATCTTCAGTTCAGGCAATGACAGTTAACACAAATGAAGACAAAAATCCGCCATCAGCAACTCTGGAAGGAAGCGTTAATTCCAATGGCGAGCCTGTTCCTCATGCCACGGTGCAAATCAAATCAACAATGATTGGTACTGCATCTGACAACCGTGGAGAATTTGAGTTGCAAGTTCCGGACGGAAAGCAGGTTATCGTAGTCAGAGCTTTAGGCTTCAAGCCATCCGAAAGAGAAATAGAAATTGAACCTGGGAAAAGACATCGCGTAGCCATCAATATCGAAGAAGACGTGCTTGGGCTTGAACAAGTGGTTGTTACAGCTGACCGGAATGATGAAAAACGTAAAGAATCTTCGGTAATCGTCAATACCCTTAATAACGCTTTACTTCAAACCATTCAATCAGCCAACCTCAGCGAAGGCCTTGCGTTCAGTCCCGGATTGCGAATCGAAAACAATTGTGGAAACTGCGGCGCCAACTCGCTACGTATGAATGGCCTGGATGGCCCCTACACTCAAATACTAATCAATGGCAGACCTATCTTTAGCGGTCTTGCAGCGGTCTATGGCCTCGAAATGATTCCATCGAATATGATTGAACGTGTTGAAATCGTACGAGGCGGCGGTTCCGCTCTTTACGGAAGCAACGCCATTGCCGGAACGGTCAATGTCATTACCCGCGAGCCGGCCAATAATCAGTATTCTTTAAGTGGACAGGCAGGCCATATAGGCAGTTTCTATGAGCAGGCCGATCCCGGTTCCGAATACCAGGTTAATTTTAATGCAACCATTACCGGCGAAGAAAACAAGAACGGGTTGGCCCTTTACGGAACTGTCAGGGAGCGGGTGCCTTTCGATGCCAATGACGATGGATTTTCTGAATTGTCCGAGCTGAAAAACACCACATTGGGTGCGCAATGGTCGCTCCGTACCGGTTACAAAAGCAAGCTGGTTGCCGACTATTTCCATATTCGCGAAGACCGCCGCGGTGGCGACCGCTTCGATTTCCCGTTACATGAAGCAAATATAGCCGAAGCCACAGACCATGAAATTAATTCAGGAAGTATCGCATGGCATTTGTTTACCGGCGCCAACCAGGAATTGACAACCTTTATGGCTGCCCAGCACATTAACAGGGGCTCATACTACGGGGCAGGAAAAGCAATGAATGCCTACGGAAATACAAAGGACCTCTCTTATTCGGGAGGCATTCAATACAAATTTCTCTCAGGCGACTTCGACATTATTGTTGGTACGGAAATTAACGGAGGAACTCTTCTCGATAAAAAACTGGGCTACAGAGAATATTCCGTTAACCAAAACACATCAGAACTGGAAATAGTCGAATTTCCTAACAAAACCATTGCAGATCAGGCAACGGTTGTTGGTGGTGGGTTTGCCCAGATTGAGAAGAAATTTGGCGAATTTTCACTATCCGGAGGACTCCGGCTTGATCATTACAATATTACTGATGAAATAAGCGACAGCGATATTTCTAATAATGTGTTGAGTCCAAGAGTAACCTTTTTATATGGTTTGACCGGTAATTTTCAGCTTAGGACAAGCTATGCCAAAGGTTACAGGGCACCTCAGATTTTCGACGAAGATTTGCACATTGAAACATCCGACAGCAGGCAGGTCATCCATAAAACGATCCCGAACTTAAACAGGAAACCAGTCACAGCTTTACCGGATCGTTGAGTTATATCAAAACCAGTGCATCCACCAACCTGGAACTGCTGGCTGAGTTTTTTTATACACAATTGGATGACCCGTTTGCTAATGAAATAGGTGAACCCGATGCTAATGGAAGAGTTGTATATACCAGAATTAACGAAGAAAAGGGGGCAAAAGTAAAAGGTGTTAACCTCGAAGCAAAATGGATCCCTTCCGAATTCTGGGACATTAATGCAGGTTTCACGGTTCAAACCAGCGAATATGGTGCACCACAGGATTTCAACGAAAAAAGGTTTTTCCGGACCCCCGACACTTACGGTTTTGCCATAATTAACTGGGAGCCTCGAGGCGGCCCATGGGAAATTTCAACCAGTGCAACCTATACCGGGAAAATGCTGGTTCCATATTTCGGGCCTTTAGCCGAAGACCCTGATTCGGGAGTGCTCAAAGAGTCCGATCCTTTCTTCGACTGGTCTGCAAAACTTACCTATTGTATAGATTCAAACCTGGCTGATTTCAACATTTTTGCCGGAGCAAAAAATATCCTTAACAGCTATCAGAACGATTTTGACACCGGAAAAGATCGCGACCCCGGTTATATTTACGGCCCGGTTTCTCCAAGAATGATATATGCCGGTGTTAAAATATCAAATGTATTTTAGTGCCAGGTTTTTAGACAGGTTGTTAAGGGTTGTTAGGATTGTTAGATTGTTAGATTGTTAGATTGTTAGATTGTTAGGGTGGTTAGGGTGGTTAGGGTGGTTAGAATTGTAAGGGGCTTACTCCTGTGGATGACACAAAACACAACTCTCTCATAATAAAAACTTTGCGTCTTTGCGTCTTCGCGTTTAGGCTTTTTTAACTTACTATTGTACAATACTCCGTTAAACTTTTGCAAAACGTTGCAAACCAATTGTTTGTGTCCAAAGAGGTTTGCTTGTTAAAATACAGTATATCAAGGTTGTACGAATTATCTTACATCTTATTTCTAAAAATCTAACGAACTATTGTATTAAGAAATCAGTTTAAAAATGACAATGTTTTATTCCAGACTTGCCGGTTGTTGTCCGCGCATTCCCATAATATCGCGATCAAACAAATACAGATTATTCTGATCGCCCAGTAAATTCAGTTTATCAAGTATTGCCGACACCGAAGCTTCTTCCTCAATTTGTTCATTTACAAACCACTGCAACCAGTTATGAGTTGTAAAATCCTTTTCATTGAGACAAACTTCAACAATATTGTTTATGGAATCGGTCACCTTTTGCTCATGTTCATAAACCTGTTCAAACATGGCCTTAACATTTTTAAAATCTGAAGGGGGCTTGTCAAACGAACTTATCGTGGCCTGTCCTCCCCTCTCATTTACATACTTAATAATCTTCAGCATGTGCAACCGCTCTTCATCTGATTGGGCATACATCCAGTTGGCAATTCCTTCCAAACCATTGCATTCTGCCCAGCTTGCCATAGCAAGGTAGAGACTGGAAGAATAACCTTCCTTCTCTATTTGCTCTACCAGTTTCTTTTCAACCTTCTTGTTCAGCATAGTTTTCGAATTTTAATGTTTATTCCGGATTATATAAGCAATAAGATCGCATTTTGGTTTAATTGACGTATCTCCATACAATAATTTATACCAATTCTTAATAATTTCAGAATCGCTTGCTGAATCAGTTCATAAGTATTCGAACAAACCTGCAAATTGAACCCAATCTCATCCTCTTTGTTAACAAGATTGACAGATTTATAAAAAGTAATAACAAACACTCGCTTATGATCAGAAAAATTTTGGTGGCCAACCGGGGTGAAATAGCAGTGCGCATCATCCGGTCGTGTCGCGAATCAAACATTCAAAGCGTTGCCATTTATTCTGAACCGGACAGGACTTCAATGCATGTTCGTTATGCCGATGAGGCCTACCTGGTAGGACCGGGTCCGTCAGGTCAAAGCTACCTCAACATTTCTAAAATACTGGAAATTGCCAAAAAAAGCGGGGCCGATGCGATCCACCCGGGTTATGGGTTCCTCTCCGAAAATGCAGAATTTGCCAGGAAAGTTCGTGAAGCCGGACTTGTTTTCATAGGTCCGCAAGCCGATGCCATACTGGCCATGGGTGATAAAATGCAGGCCCGTGAATTAATGATAAAAGCCGGTGTGCCTGTGGTCCCGGGTTCAGAACGGCTCAACGATGATGAAGATAAAATAAAAAAAACAGCCGAAGAGATAGGCTACCCGGTAATGATAAAAGCCTCAGCCGGAGGAGGTGGTAAGGGAATGCGCCTTGTTTCGAAACCCAATGAAATTTTTCAGGCTGTAAAAAGAGCAAAATCAGAAGCATTGAATGCCTTTGGGGATGATTCCGTTTACATGGAAAAGTATCTGAAATCGCCTCATCATATTGAAGTTCAGATTCTGGGAGATGAACACGGCAATGTTGTCCATCTTTTCGAGAGAGAATGTTCTGTCCAGCGCCGTCACCAAAAAGTAGTGGAGGAAACCCCTTCTCCATTCATTACCGAGGAGGTCAGAAAAGCCATGACCGTCAGAGCCGTCGCTGCAGCTAAATCTGTCAACTACACCGGAGCCGGAACAGTTGAATTCCTGGTAGACGCTGATATGAATTTCTATTTCCTGGAGATGAATACGCGCCTACAGGTTGAGCATCCAATCACCGAACGGACAACAGGTATCGACCTGGTTAAAGCCCAAATCAGTATTGCCAACGGGGAACCGCTCCCATTTGAACAAAAGGACATAAAGAAATCGGGGCATGCTATAGAATGCCGAATCTATGCCGAAGACCCACAGAATAATTTTATGCCCGGTGCCGGACGCGTGCTGCATATTACCGAACCGCTCGGCCTGGGCGTGCGTACAGACGGATATATTTATGAAGGTTATGAAATAACGGTTTTTTACGATCCGCTGATATCCAAACTCATCATTTGGGCACAAAACCGTGACGAAGCTGTTGCACGCATGAAAAGAGCCCTTTACGAATATAAAATTACAGGTGTAAAAACCAATATTCAATTTCTGGAACGAATCATGAATACTACGGACTTCATAAACGGAGAATATGATACTCACTTCATAGAAAAAAATGAAGAGTATCTTATGAAAGGAGAACCCTGCACTCTTGAATGCGAAGACCTGGCTATGATCATGGCCTATGTCGAGCACCAGTCGCACAGTGACAAAAGATTGCGTTTCTCACTTAACCATCATCAAAAGTCAAACTGGAAGGAATATGGAAGGCTTTACCGGATCAACCCGTTTTAGAGGTTAAATCTGACATGCGATTTCCATTAAACCTTAAAATTCAAATTCTTTACTAATGAAGGTACTGGCAAAAAACGGAAGTCATCACGAAGAAATAAAAGTGATAAAAAGAGACGGCCCTGTTCTAATTGTTTCGATAGGCGGTCGTGAATATACACTGGACATTGAAAAAGTTGAAACAGGAGTGTACTCTGTACTTCATAACGGAGAAAGCCACAACATGGAAATCATTAAAAGTGAAAAAAAAGATGTCTATGTTGTGAATACACAAACCAATTCTTTTGAAATAGAAATTGCTCCGGCAACCCCTGCCATTAACGGTGCAAAAAGAAGAGGAAATCAGACAGAAAAAATCAAAGCGCCCATTCCGGGAAAGGTTATTTCCGTGAAAGTATCTCCCGGCGATCCTGTCAAAGAGTATCAAACATTGGTTGTTCTATCGGCTATGAAGATGGAAAATGAATTAAAATCGCCCATCGACGGGATAGTCAAAAAAGTAATGGTCAAAGAAGACGATGTTGTGAAAGAGAATTCTGTGCTGATCGAAGTTAAAGCGCCTGAATAATTAATAGCAAAACCACAACTTTTCGGACGAGCGTAAAACAGCAAATGGTACTTTATGGACAGACACTAATTAGCACTCGTCTATAAACTCGCAAAAAATTTTTACAATATGTGTGTCTGTTCAGAAAGTGCCAGTTGCAAGGCTTGCAAAGTCCGAAAATACGGAGTTTACTCATCGTAAATGAGTAATTTTCGGACGAGCGTAACACAGCAAATGGTACTTTATGGACAGACACTAATTAGCGAAGAACAAGGTCTTTGATAAGAGGCCTCCCGATATGGTTGTTCAACTGAATAATAATTTTGTCACGGTGCATCATCAGCTCACTGCGAATAATGCTGCTGTGTAAAGTAACATATACAACTCCGTGCCGGAAGTATACGTTCTTTGTTACTCTTGCCACAGAAGGTCCCACCACCGCTTTCCATGCACCGGGTATTCGTGAAGGATAAATGCCTTTAGAAATGGCAGGCTGCCCCATTATTTCTTTTAATATTTCCTGAAGGGGCTGCACTGAATTTTTTCTGAAATCACGGTCTCTATATCCCATCAATATTCTTCTTTACAGTTCCTTCCACAACTTTAAAAAAGCAACTCTTTTTGCCCGTCTCACGCACTATTTCCATAAGCCTTTCTTTTTGCGTATCAGTAATAAATATCTGACGAAACCGGCTCTCTGCAACAAGTTGGATCAGGCGGTTGCCACGATCAGAATCCAGTTTATCAAAAACATCATCCAGCAACAGTATCGGCCCAAACCCGTTGTGCCTGGATAAGAATTCATACTGGGCCAGTTTTAATGCTATAAGAAATGATTTCTTCTGCCCTTGAGAACCTTCTTTCTTAACCGGTTGACCACTCAGAAGAAACTGAAGATCATCCTTATGAATGCCACGGGAGGTATAGCCTAATATCAAATCACGGTCGCGGTTTTCTCTGAGCATTTTCAGTACTTCTCCCTTCTGGAAATGCGATGTATACAAAATGTCCACAGCTTCGTGTCCCCCGCTGATGTGGTGATAAAATTCGCGGAATACAGGTACCAATTGTTCAATGAATCGGGTTCGCTGCAAAAAAATATCCTCCCCGAGTCTTACCATCTGTTCATCCCAAACATCAAGTTGAGCTGTCAACCCCTGATTGAAATGGTCGTTTTTTTTCAACAATGCATTTCGTTGCATCAGGGCACGATTGTAGCGAATCAACCGGTCAAGATATGGTTTATTGTATTGCGAAACAACACTGTCCATATACTTTCTTCGCTGATCGCTCCCTTCAAGTATCAATCGTTCATCCGAGGGAGAAATCATCACCAGAGGCAATAATCCAATATGTTCCGACAGTTTTCCGTATTCCTTTTTGTTTCGTTTAAACTGCTTTTTCTGATTTCGTTTCAGGGCTACATATATTTGTTCCTCATGTTCGTTTCGCTCAAAGGCTCCCTGAATGACAAAAAAGTCTTCGCTATGGTTAATATTCTGGCTGTCAATAGAATTAAAATAACTTTTACAAAAGGACAAATAATATATGGCATCCAGAAGATTTGTTTTGCCGGCACCATTAGGGCCTACAAAACAATTAATACCATCACAGAACGCTGTCTCAGCCTGTAAAATGTTTTTATAGTTCAGAATATTCAGGTGTTTCAGATACATATCTTTTGCTTCGTATGGTACAAAAATAATGAAACAACATCAGAGCGTAACCAGCCAACCAAAAAAATATGACAAACCCTGTTTTGAATAAGGCTGAAAAGAATTACATTTGCCTTCGGAAAAAAACTATTTAAAGATATGGCAAAAAAGCAACAACACGAAGACAGCTTTGAAAATGTTGAGTCGGCATTGACCAAAACCGAACAGTTTATTGAGGACAACCAGAGGCTGATCAGTTTTATCGCCATTGCCCTGATCGTTATTGTCGGCGGATACTGGGCGTTTAAGAAACTGTACATGCAACCGCTGCAGGCAGAAGCCCAGGAAAATATTTTTCAGGCGCAGCAATATTTCGAAAAAGACAGTTTTAATCTTGCCCTGAACGGCGATGGAATGAATCCCGGGTTCCTGGAAATAATTGATAAATACGGTGCTACCGACGTTGGTGAACTTTCGGAGTATTACGCAGGGATTTGTCATCTTCAAATGGGTAATTTTGAAGATGCCATTGAGTATTTAAAAGGGTTTTCTACCGATGAGCCTCTGCTTAAGGCTACCGCTCAGGGTGCCATTGGCGACGCATACCTTGAAACCGGTGATATGGCCGGCGCCATTGAATGGTACAAAAAAGCCACTTCGCTCGACAATGAAATGATCACCCCCTTGTATCTCTTCAAACTTGGACTTCTCTACGAAGAAACAGGAGAAAAAGAGAAAGCACTCGAAGCTTATTCGACCATTAAAAAGAAGTATGAAGAAAGCACTGAGGGTCGACAGATTGATAAATACATCACAAGAGTGAAAATTTCGGGGTAATTTTTTTATCCTAAGGTTTTAACTTATTTCGAATTTTTACGATATTTAAAGGGTTGTCGGTAAATCGGCAACCTTTTTTAATAAAAAAACAATGGCTACAAATCTTAAAAATTTGTCCGATTATGATGCATCAGCGGTTCCTTCGGCAAAAAGCATGAAGTTCGGAATCGTTGTATCTGAATGGAACCCCGCAATTACCGAAGCCTTGTTGAAAGGGGCTTTCGATACGTTAAAAAGGCATGGAGCCAAAGACGAAAACATAATTGTAGCACACGTTCCCGGTAGTTTTGAGCTCACGCAAGGGGCAAGACATTTCATTAAACGTACCGATGTAGATGCTGTTATTTGTCTTGGATGTGTTATCAGGGGTGACACTCCTCATTTCGACTATGTATGCCAGGGTGTGACCCGTGGGATCACAGAATTAAACGTGAGATACAAGAAACCCGTTATTTTTGGTGTACTCACAACCGAAAATCAGCAACAGGCCGAAGACCGTGCCGGCGGAAAACTGGGTAATAAAGGCGATGAGGGAGCCATAACAGCAATAAAAATGGTGGCTTTGGCCAGAGAGATGAAAAGATATAAAAAATAGATGACCGGAAATTAAAGGCAGAGGCTAAGGTTGAGGTTGAGGCTAAGGTTGAGGTTGAGGTTAAACCATATAAGACATATAAGAACATAAAAAATAAAGTTACATCATAGATAACACAGATTCTTTGCCAGCAAAGCGGAAGAGCCGAGCGAACACAGATTTTTCAATTATCAATTACCAATTACCAATGATCAATTAACGAATTAACCAGCAACCAGTAACCAGCAACCAGTAACCAGCAACCAGTAACCAGCAACCAGTAACCAGCAACCAGTAACCAGCAACCAGCAGGTTGAGGATTCACCACAGCGAAAACAGAGGAAGAAAGTGGAAGTCATAAGATAGAAGCAAGTAGAGACGCACGGCCGTGCATCTCACCTCCCCCACTAAATTGACAAAACCTAACCTGGACAAGCCAGAACCAAACAAATTTATACATTATCTGTCGCAGCTCCGCAGCTTTTTGTTTTTATTATTACATAATTCTACCGTTCCGTCGCCGCTCTGCGGTTATTAATTGCTGTTATATTGTTGACAATACAAAAACCGCGAAGTGGTGACAGAGCACTAATTTTGCTAAAAAAACAGAAATATTAGGCGTAAGCCCTTAACAACCCTAACAACCTTAACAACCCTAACAATCCTAACAACTCTAACAACTCTAACAATCTAAGAACCTAACAACTCTAACAGTCATAATAACTTATTAAATGTAAGATATAAGATGAAATAAGCCCCGATTAATCGGGACGAGTTCCATTAGGCCTAGAAAAATAAATTTGAAATAATGGCAAAATTACGGCTTCAACGAAAAATGGTAGAGCCCAAAATTCAATTTGTGGGCCGGCAGTTTATGGAAATCCCTTCCATTCAGATGTTTTCATACACCGAAGCTCAGATTGAAGAAATAACTTCGGAAGGTGACTTTGTCAAAATAAGCAGTAAAATAAAAGAAGATGACCGGTACATAAAATGGATCAATATTCATGGCATCCACAACATAGAAGTTATTAAAACCATTGCCGATCATTTTTCTCTGGACAAACTCATTGTTCAGGACATTGTAGACACTACTCAACGACCCAAAATAGAAATACGGCCCGATTTGATATTCTTCTCGGTAAAGTCACTGTTGCCTTCCAACAACAATAGCAACACAAATATTGAATCGGAACAGATTAGTTTCATCTTAAAAGATAATGTTCTACTGTCGTTTCAGGAAAAGAAGGGCGATCATTTTGAATACATCCGCAGCCGGCTGAGAGAGGGTAAAGGACTGGTAAGAAAATCGGGCGCCGATTATCTGTTGTATTTACTTCTCGACGCCATTGCGGGCAATTGTTTTACAACCCTCTATGGACTGGAAAACAAACTTAACAGCCTGCCCGAAATAATTATGGAAAACCCTGACCCCGGATACATTGCCACACTTGAAGAAATTAAGCGTGGTCTTTTCGCTATAAGAAAAGCAGTCAATCCCATAAAAGAAGCCATAGTATTTACGGAAAAAGGACAAACTCTGCACATCCATAAGAATACAATTCCTTATTTTTCTGACCTTAAGGACCAATTGTTACAGCTCATCGACGAGGCCGATCTGAATATGACCCGTGCCGAAGGAAGCACCAACCTGTTTTTCTCATATCAGGGTCACCGGATGAACGAGGTAATGAAAGTGCTGACCATGGTAGCCACAATTTTCACTCCACTCACATTTGTGGCCGGCATCTACGGTATGAATTTCGAGAACATACCCGAACTGAGTTGGAAATACGGATATCCGGCTGTTTGGGGTTTAATGGCAATTATTGCTATAGGAATGATTCTGTTTTTCAAACGAAAAAAATGGTTGTAGTGCCAAAAAAAGTATAGCCTGCATTATTCATAAATTATCTATTACGA
>NZ_AHZV01000164.1 GCF_000250735.1 Anaerophaga thermohalophila str. Valhall | reverse complement strand
GATAGTTGAGCATCGTAATAGATAATTTATGAATAATGCAGGTTAAATCCAAAAATCTACTGATCTACTGTAGTAATGTCGTTGTCTGATATTTCAACATTTGGCTACTGACTAATGACTCATTAACTCTCAAGGTTGAGATTTCACCAAAAGCAACTCCTGCAAATAATGCTGGAGGTTTGAGAATCCGTCTGCACGAGTATGATGTGGTTTATCGGGTAAAACAAAGCTTGCATTGCTGACGGGTAATTCAGATTCGGTATTTAGTTCTGATTCAACAGAAATAATTTTCCCACAGCGGTTCTTTATGTTCGCTATCAGCAAACTATCAATCGCATCCCGGTTGTGTGCCCTGGCACCCGAATTGTGCAAAAGAATTTGTTCCAGTTTATCTAAAGCAATTAATTCTTTAACAGAAGCAGGAAAAGGCCTTGAATCAACCGGGGTAAAACGGCCCGATTGATCAAACACTTGTTCCCTTACTCCCTTAAAAACTTCGGTATCGTGAAAAGTCCGATTTTTGTTCCATGACACGTTCAAGGTGTCAGCAATCTCCTGATGAACCGAAAGAAGATAACGATTCATATTATCAGTCCCTGTTATATAAATGTTTCCTTCGATTAAAGCATTTACAGGGCTGTTATCCGGACCTCTGCTCCCCAGATATACAGCATGAGATGCGGAGTTGTATATGAGATTGTTAATTATCTCTACATCCTTTGTGTCGCCCCGTATATTCGGATTGCGGTCATGATTAAAGGCAAAAATATTACCAATCAGACTTATTTTTTCTGAATTCATAGCTAAAAGGCCGCAAGAATGCTCAAACTTATGAAGTCCATACCCAATAATAGAATTACTGATGGTTATTCCCGGCCCGGAATTCAATATACCGATGTTTTCATCAAGTCCGTAGGCAAACGAGCAATGATCGAACACCACATTAGAAACATCATGCAAAGTACCAGTTATACTGACACAATCCGACTTTCGTGGATAAGCACTTCCAAGCCGGAACCTGATATCCTGAATTAGGACATCATGCGTATTAACAATCACCGGCGCCCCTGTTACTGATATTCCCTTTCCCGGAGCGGACTGTCCGGCTACAAAAACATAAGGCTCCTTAATAAATAATGGTCCTGCCAAATGAATAGTCCCTGAAACATTGAAAATGATAATGCGAGGATAGTCACGAGAGAGCGCATATCTTAAAGAACCTTCTCCATTATCATCAAGAGAGGTAACAAACAATACCTCAGGAATTGAATCGCCGGCATAAGCTCCTCTCGACTGAGTTCCAAACCCATAAGCCCCAGGGAAGATATTTTGAGCGATTTGGGGTTCCGCCCAAAGTAATAAAAAAATCAAGCTGAAAAATCTTAATAACCTATTCATCATCAATGGTCTTTTTTGCCTCGCTGCTCAAAAAAATCCAACAACATTTTCTTTTTTCTCTGGAACGACATCCCCTTGGAAGTGAATTTGAAACGACTCATAAGCACCAGTCGTTTCTGCATGTCAGTTGACATCACAACTTTTCCAGGATTACCCATAACCACAGAATTTTCGGGAATCTTACCTTTAACTACCGAGCCGGCAGCAATTATACAGTTATCGCCGATTTCGGTGTTTGGAAGAAGGACAGTGTTAAATCCAAGGCAAACATTATTTCCAATCCTGATTGTCCCGAAAACATCCAAGCCCGGATGCTCGTCACGAAAAACCCAGACTGCTCCGTCGTGAGTCAAAAATCTCACATTATTGGAAACTACAACGTGGTCTCCCAGTTCAATCAGATAGGGTTCGGTTCCCCAATCTGCTCTGAATAAACGACATCTATCACCTATTTTAACACCAAGTTTTCTTAAAAGCCATATCCGGAAACTATTGACCGGAAAAATTCGCACAAATCTTAAGGCAATCTTGTACAAATACTTCATCAGTATTAAATTAGTCTGAGTTATTGGTCTGAAGAATATTCTCCACATCGCCTCTGCCTTCCAATACATCAACAATACGCTTGCAGAACATGGGATAAACTTTTCGCGCAAATTGGTGAGAAGGGTGTGAATCCGTTTCACTTACAGCGTTCTCTGGTAAAATAAAATCACCACCTCCGGTTTCCAGTGATCTAAAATCCCATATAAAAATGTTATCGCCGGGCTGATCCCACTCATTAATCACCCATTCCGAAAATTCGGTTGCTGCCCTTGCTGCCTCAGGATTTGTTACATTCTTCGTCAATGCAGGTGGTGTCCAAAGCAAAAATTTAGTGTCCTTGTATTTGTGCATTTCATTTCTCAGGGCCTCGTATTGAAGTTTATAGTTCCCGGTCATTTTTTTTTCAGATTCAACATCAGGATTTCCGTCAAAAACAATTTTGCTGGCAGGAAAACAATGCTTGAAAATAATCAGGTCATATTTCGGTGCCAGTGTTTTCAGAGTCGGTTCGGTCTCATAGTAATCGGAATCCCCGTGTTTTACCCATATATTATAATAATCGAAAGGATAATTTTTCCAGCCGTAGGGTTCCTTTTTCGGGAAATCCATCTCAGAAATCAGATAGTTCCTGTCATTGGCCTTATTGTAAGCATCAAACCACTTTTCAACCGCCCCTTCAAAACCAAGCTTTCCCTTCACTTTTGCAACCAGATTGTTTCCTCCCCGCCAAATAATTTTACCTGTACTGTGATGCAGAAACAGTACCTTCTTTGTGTTCTCTTCCTTCATATTATCCGAATTTGAATTTTGACAACCAGTAATCAGAATCATTGACAATGCAACACTGAAAAATATTCCTACCACACTTCTCATGACATAAAGATTTAGGATTTTAACAATGCCCGAAAATTAAAGCCCTCAAATAAGAATGTCTACTTTTTTTTGACCAACTGAACAAATACAAAGACAAAATAAAGCGTGATACGATCATCGGGAAAGACTGCCAATGTTAACATCTTCAATTAATTTTTGACAAATATCCATTTTCCGGTGACGAATGACTTTAACTTTTTTTAACCAGGTGTCCAAAATCCTTATTTTACAAGTCATCTAAAACAAAACCAAAAATTAAATGGATTCAAAAAAAATTGACGAAACAACATTTTGAAAACTTTTGCGTAAATAGCATCAAAACAACTATTAAAAATTAAAATTAGGCCATGAAGAACAAATTTTTGAACAGGACACTTGTGTCCATTGGGATTATTGGGTTAGTATGGGGTTGTCAGCTGGAGGATATTGATACTGTGACAAACCCCGAAACAGAAGAGGAACAAGTAGAAGAGGAGGAAAATCAGGAAGAAGAACCTGAGGAAGAACCTGAAGATACCACAGACACATCTGGTGACTACAACGTTCCCGAATTCAATGAAACAAAAGCATTTCCGGCAGCCGAAGGATATGGACGATTCACCAAAGGTGGTCGTGGAGGTAAAACAATTTATGTTACTTCCCTTGAAGACTCCAAAGAACCAGGGACGCTAAGGTATGCCCTTGAGGTAGAGTCGGGTCCACGAATTGTTCTTTTCAAAGTTTCCGGAATTATTGAACTAACCAGTAACATTAAAATAACAGAGCCCTATGTTACCATTGCAGGTCAGACTGCCCCTGGCTCAGGTATCACATTGAAAAATGGTGGGATACAAATCGAAACGCATGATATCATTTTGCGGAATTTCAGGATCAGACCCGGAGATGATACTGAAACAGGAATGCTACCCTCGGCTCGTGACGCTCTGTTTATATATAAATACAGAGATTGTCATAACATCATGATCGACAATATGTCACTCACATGGGGTATTGACGAAAATATGGATATTTCAACTGAATCCAGAAATATTACCATTCAAAGGAGCATCATAGCAGAAGGCCTTTCGAACAGTCTTCATGACGAAGGTGAGCATTCCAAAGGTTTGTTAATGCTCAACGACTTGCATGAAATTTCGATCATCAAAAACCTGTTTGCCCACAATATGAACAGGAATCCGTTGATTTCAAGTAACAGTCAGGACATTCATGTTGTGAATAATCTTATATACAACTGGGGACCAATCAAGCCCGGATACGGCACACACACGCAGATATACAAAGAAGAGCTGCCCATTAACGATGCGGTAATTTATCGTAACTTCTATCGCAAAGGTCGCACCAGCTCTGATCTGCCACTTTACAGAACAGGCAACTGGTATCTTGTTGACGGTTCAACCTTCTTTATTGATGAGAACTATATTGACGACGGAGGAAACGTTAATCCCATTAAAGAGGTAAGTACTTCATTCAACAAATTTCCTGATTTTTATGCCGAATTCATGGTTGATGAAGCTCCTGCCAACTGGGATTCTCATTATTCTGAGATACTCAAAATAGATGAAGTTGCTGACTACGTTTTGAACAATGCAGGGGCACGATACCCGATTTTGGACGATGTGGATGCACGGATTATTGAAGAAACAAGAAACTACACCGGCGACTTTGTAGATTCTCCCTCTGACAGAGGTGGCTATCCGGCTCAATTTCAGGAAACTGCACCAAAAGATACAGATGAAGACGGTATTCCTGACAAATGGGAAATTGCAAAAGGTCTCGATCCTGATTCACCTGAAGATGGAAATGAATATACCATTTCTTCTTACTACACAAATGTGGAAATGTATCTTAACGAATTAGCAGGCGATTACGAGCTTTAATATTTAACCTGCTTTATATTCATCATTCCCCTGAATTTCAGAATCACCTGAATTCAGGGGTTTTTTAGTTTCTATAAGTCTCCAATAAATCTTCGAATATTGTTCAGCCAAAATTTTCCAGTTATATTCACGCTTAAGCCTTTCATAAGCTTTTTGGGCCACCTCAACAGCCAGAGGTCTGTTGCTTAGCACCTGCTCAATTTTTTTTGCAAGATCGGTTGAATTTCCTGTTTCGAAAAAGAAAGTTTCATCATCGTTAAAAACCTGCTTATTTTCCGGAATATCACTACAGATCAATGGTACACGAGCAGAAGCCGCCTCGAGTAACATATTCGACATTCCCTCATGATAACTCGGAAAGACAAATAATCCGGCGTTCTTCAAATAAGCCATTAATAATTGTTTATCCTTAATAAGATCTATAAAACGAATATTCAACGATTTGGAGATTTCATCAAGTTCTTTAGCATATTCCGGCGAATGAGAACGATTTCCAATTATCAAAACACGTCCTGTATATCCTATTTTCACAAGGGCTTCAAGCATTAAATGCACCCCTTTGGATGCGATGATCCTGCCAGAGGCAAAAAGTACATAATCTTTTTCTTCTATTTGCAGAATCTCGCTTTTTTCATCAAAAACAATTCCATTCGGAATAAAAAGAATTTTTCTTTTGGTGCGGGTTTGAAACAATTCTGCAACCGGACGACTGACTGAAGTTATTACATCAGCAGGCATCTTAAAAAACAACCATTCCATAAATCGGAAGTATTGACGAACCAGCCAGCTCCATTTGGCAGCAAACTGCGGACGAGCCCTGTGGCCCGACACAACCCGGTAACGAAGACGCAGCAAAGGAATAATAAAGGCCGCATCGACATGAAAAACATGAATTACATCAAAACTTCCATCCCATAAACAATGCAATGTTGAACGCAGATAATAATAAAAGGTATTTAACGCGCCTATAAAAAATTTAGGATATACGATCTGTTCGATTCCGTTGTAAGTACCTGTTTTACGCGATGTGTGAGTATTTGTATTAAAGACAACAAAATGGAATTCATCTTTTAAATAAAACATCATGTTCTCCCCCGCTCTTGCTGAGCCGCCAAATGCAGGAAAGCCTTTCAATCCGATAACTCCTATTTTGGGTTTATAATTCCTGTTCTTGTTTGTCATCACTAATTAGTATTCGTCTATAAACTTTCAAAAATTTTCACAACATGTGTGTCTGTTCAGAAAGTGTCATTTACAAGGCTTGCGAAGTCCGAAAATACGGAGTTTACTCATCGTAAATGAGTAATTTTCGGACGAGCGTAACACAGTAAATGGCGCTTTATGGACAGACACTAATTAATGCTTTATATCGGTTCAAAAAAAGACTGGTCGAAAATTTGTCTTTCAACCGTTGAAATCCTTCCCCTCCCATCTGCAGAATAGATTGATAATTGTCAAGGAGCTTTTCAAGAGCATCGGCTACCTGAACAGGTGACTTTCTGTCTACTAAATAACCAGTACGTCCATTCTCTACCAATTGCTCATTATCGCCGACATTTGTAGCAACAACAGGCAAGGCGGCAGCCATAGCTTCCATGATCGAGTTAGACAAACCCTCCTTTAACGAAGTAGATAAATAAATATCTGCCTGCCGATACAGCTCTTTAATATTGTCAGGAGCAATTTTCATTTCTGTGCAGTCTTTAATTTCTAATTTCTCTATACCAGCTTTGATTTCATTCTCCTGCAGGCCGTATCCGGCTATAACATAGCGAAAGTTTCTGCCCCTTCTTTTAAGTATCTGAATGGCCTCCAATGCGGTAAAATAATCTTTCTGGGGAAGGAATCGTGCTGCCGTAAAAATAACGGGCACCAAAGCTTCCTGTCGGAGGTGTATTTCCCCGTCAACATCAATGCCGTTATGAATTACCAGCATCTTATCCTTTCTGAATCCCTGTTTTGAAAGGGTAACGGTTCCGGCATAATTATTAAATATGGTGTGATGTGAAATATAATTATGCACAATTTTTTGCCATAATAATTTTCCTGACGCTATCTCACAATTACGAATACCCCCGTAGATTTTTCGTACACGGGCAAGCCTTCCTGTCAAGCCGCCCACAAAATTATTGAGTAACAAAAAATTGAATAAGCAGGAAACCCTTTTCTCTTTAAAAAAACGCCAAAGAAAGAACGCTTTATGCAATGCCGTACCTTCCAAAAAAATAACATTCAGGTTGTTCATTTCAATAAAATCCTGATAGCCGGGGGAAACTATCTTCCGGCTCCAGACAACCAGATAAGCAGGATAATGCTTTTGTAGTTCCCTGGTAAGCAAAAGACTTTGTTTTTCGGCACCTCCGACACTTAATTGTTTTATAAAAACTGCTATTGCCATGCAAATTAGATTAACAGATAAAATTAATAATAACAATCTCCCATCAGCCGGTCTTTGTAAACAGCAATGGTATGGAATGATGATAATTTACTGTACCAGGGAAAAAGAAATTCTCCACATATCTGCTCTTCATAATCATCGTCGGTCAACCTTATTATCTCACACAACATCAGGCTGCCCCCGTATTTGTGCAGGCAATTCTGAGCCGGACGGAATAATCTTCCACGATATGAAAAGACCGCTCCGGCCGAACGGGCTTGCCGAACATCGGAAACCACCGGATTTTTAGGGTGGGAATACCATTCCCCGTTAATGATATCATTCGAATAGAACAAAAACAGATCCTGGTAGGAAGATGCATAATCAACCTGTTTTTTCACCGAAAAAATCCACCACTTTCCATCGTGGAAAAAAGGTGTTGTATCTACCCATTGTTCATCTTCGAAAACATTCCTGACCGGCACCCAGACCAGGGGGAACTGCAATGATTTATATATGGTCATTTTTCTTTCTTCACTACTCTCGGGTATCATATACCAATCGGAACCAACTCTGAAAACAAATGGATATGACATATGGGTGGACTTCTCCATAATTTTTTGCGGAGTGTCGGCAAAAGTCAGAGTCTCTCTGTTTAAACGAACTACCGAAATGTGCCCTTTGTCATTCACTTCTTCTTCAATAAAAAGAAACAATCCTTCATTCGAATCGGCCAGCATCGGGTCTGCCCACTCAAAACCGGCAGGCGGAGAAATCACTTTAGCATTAATCCGTCTCATCTCTTTCAGAGAATCTATATCCATTGTAATTAACCGCCATCGGGGAGCAAGAAATCTTTCACGATATTTCTGAAAAAATTCCCAAAACGGATACTTGAGTATTTTGAACAACTTGTCTCTCAGAATATCAGACGATTTGGCTTTCGGAAAACCATGATTTCTTTCAAAAATCAGTTGATTCAGTAGCTTTTCGATATTGAACCGTAAAAACCCGACATTCTTTTTAAAGCTGTAGCTGCCAACCTGAAAAAATGCATGATAGCTGCAATTCGCATCTTCATCCTTAATTACCAGAGGAGAAGAAAGTGCAAAAAAGTGCCAAAGAAAAAACCAGGTACCCTTATATCCTCCGGCACTTATCTTATTCCCCTTTTCCAAAAACAATCCTTTGTAAAAATGATTACCGGTATCCGGGATTAATTTCCGGGATCTGGGTGAAACCATTCCCAAAAGGGGAGAATCGTAATCACCAGAAACAGGAGGAAACAAACCGGTTATATCGACTTTACTGAAAATTTTCCAGAGTTTTGGGGGTAAAAATCTGTCTAAGAACCGACTTCTTGTTTTTGTTTGCTTCATGATGAGGAGATTTATCTCCAAACCGTTTCCGGAAGAAAAATCTTTAAGCATTTCTGCCACCCATCTGGCAACGTAACCATTCTCAATTGCTATGACCACCCTTTCCTTCATAGACGAATAACTTCTTCGTAAATATTTTCGTATCCGGCTACCATTTGATCAATTGAATACCTGGATTCAACAGTTTTTCTGCCTTCTTTTCCCATCTTAACAGCAAGCGTCGTGTCATCCAGGAGTTTAGAAATTTTCATTCCCATTTCCATAAAATTATCATGGGCCACTAAGTAACCGTTAACTCCGTCTTCTACAACCTCATTAATGCCAAAAACATTCGTTGCAACCACTGGTTTCTCAAAAAGCATGTACTCCAACAGACTGTTTGAGGTTCCTTCACCATAAGAAGCCAACACTCCCACATCAAACAAGGAGACTATCTCTTCAACATTGCGGATTTTTCCGGTGAAAAAGAAATGGTGTTTTTTTTCTTCAGGAACCATGGCCTCTATCTTTTCCTTATCCGGGCCGTCGCCTACAACAAAGAAAAGAGTATCATTTCTTTTCTTTAACACCGACAATGCAGCATTTACATACATAGGAAAATTCTTACGCCAGTCGATGGTAGCTACCATACCAACAATTTTTTTATCACCGTGAATTCCAAGGCGGTCTCTCACATCCTTTCCACTACTCTGATGAACAATCCGGTCAAAATTAATCCCGTTTCTTATCAATCTTTTCTTACGCCCGGGAACCTTATATACTTTAAGGCCGATTTCCGAATTTGAGATTATTACGTCTGAAAATGGAAAGGTGCATTTCACCCTGAACCATTCCGGAGAAAAAAGCTTAAGCCTGGAATTGGCAATCATCCCGTTAACAAAGGGCTTACGATACAACAACACATAAGGCAACGCAACTACGGCCGGGAGTCCCCCCCAGGCATGAACCAAATCGGGCTCAAACTTCCGGGCTTCATGAACAAAAGAATAAAACACACGGGGGTCGGAACGAAACCTGCGTTCTAAATAAAATGTTTGCACTCCGGGAAGATTATATATTTCTTCATAATGAACAGAGTTCTTAAGAAAAAGTACCATTACTTCATACTTCTTACTGACAGAAAGTACCCTTAACAACTCAACCATTCGTCGTTGTTTCCCTCCATCCCTCAAACTTTCTATTATCATTAAAACCTTCATAATTCAATTCTTTAACCGGCCAAGTAACCATTGCAAAATGGATTCGGCTCTCTTACCCCAGGTATACTCTTCACAAAATTTCTGATAGGCATTTCGTGCAATCTGTTCTCGCTTTTTTTCATCGTTTTTCAGAATATCTATAGCATCTACCCATGCATTCTCGTCCGATGGGGCAACCAACATAGAGGAGGTATCCGATAACACCTCCCTCAAGACAGGCATATCACTTACAATAATTGCTCTCCGGGCCGACATATACTCAAATATTTTCAGTGGCGACATATATGAACTGGTTGAATAGGCTTGCTTTTTGGAGACAAACACTTCCGGCTGATAAGGTGCTAAAAGTAAATCGCATGCGTTACGGTACAAATGAACTTCAGAAGGAGGCAGAAAACCATAAAAAAACAGGTTATCAGGGAGTTCAGGGTTTCCGGGTAGGTCCTCTGCAATTCCGCCGAAAATGTGAAAACCAATTTCGGGTTTCTTGTTCGCCATGGCAACAATGATTTCAACGCCACGGCCTTTGTATACATTTCCAAAATATCCGGCATTAAAGCCAAAATTACCTTTTAATTCCCCCTTTTCATCCATAGGCTTGGCGTCGGCTGCATCATGTGCGACAAATATATCTTCGGGAGGGGTTCCTTTTTCAACAAACATCTTTTTCAACGCTGAAGAAATAACCACCAGCCCCAGAAAGTTATTTACCCTGGAAAAATGCTGAAAAAATGTAGAAAGCCATTTATGTGCGGATTGGTCCAATATGACATGCCCTTCGAAAGCAAACGGCCGGTTCAGGAGAGAAAAAAACAAAGAGGACACAGGCGAACGGGTATATGCAATATGGGGCCGGAAAAAAAGAACCTCGAACATCGCCCTTAAAGCCATATAAAAAGCTGCCAATCTTCCGGTACCGGGACTTCTCAATAGTTTAATTTCAAAACTGTCATCAATACCATAATAATTGTACAAATGTTCAACACCAGAGTACTGCTTCGACCGGAACGCCAACAGTCTGACTTTCAGATTCTGTTCAGAGAATGCTTTGCACATACGCATTACATGGATACTACTGGCCTTACGGCCGGGAAGGTGCACTTCTGCAACATATAATAACTTCATTTTTCTCATTCGTAAATATTTAGTTTAAGTATTCAGTCGAATAACCTGCCCCGGTTTATCGGGAGAATTCGCCCCAATTATCAGAAACTTGTTTTATTTTATCAATATTTGCTATAAACATAAACGCAGTTCTTGTCAAAGAGGGACACAGAGAAACACGGACTTTTTAGACACCTTCGTTATTTCTTTTCAACTACATATCGATTTACCTTTCTGCCCTCCTGCCTTTTTACATTTCTACCTTTTCTTCATGCCTGTATCATAACTTTTTCCCGGCTTTCAGATGAATCTCCAGAGAAGCAAGACCCTGAATTATTTTACCATGATCCTGAATCCTGTCCTGGTGGTCTTTCCATAATTTCAGGGGATTTATTGCTTCCGGCAAAATTTTTCGCTGATCCAGATCGCTCAGCTGTGACCACACAAGCTGTTTGAATACATCATCGTCAACAACCCGTGCTGAAAAATTGAAATAATTGATATTAGGATCCTTGCGGTTTCCAAGTCTTTTCCTGAATCCAATCCATTTCTTTCTGAACTTCAACCGCCATCCGGCTACACCAAGAGGATATCCAAGATTGTTTTTTACAGGCAAATTGAAGAGACCGGGTTTCCACCATTGCAGGAATTCTTTAAAGAAAAACTGATGTCGTTTTTGCGCCTCACTCAATCCAAGAAAAAACTTAATGACTTCAGGATCATTGAAAGGAGCCCGATGCTCAAATTCTTTCAGCATAACATGAGGTGCTATATATTTGTTTTGACGATTCAATAAGTCCAGACCTTCTTCAAAGGTTAAAAAACCCTGAGTAGGTCGCGGACGATCAAGTTTCTTTTGGGCGTATGACATGCCATCAGATAACAAAGCACTGTCCTCCCCTTTCACAAACCGGTTGAAATTCAAAAATTTTCTTTCTGCTTCATCGAGCGAACTGGCCAGATTGCCGCGAATATGATCGCCGGTAATTGCTTCGCCTAAAAAGCCCGACCAATGAACACCTCCGCCAAAATCACGCTTAACCATTCTGTAAGGAGCATGAAAAAATAATAAGGTCTGATGATCCATGGCTTTCGACACGGCTAAAAGTTCCTCCAGCGAAAACTCATACTTTTCCAGGGGAATTCTGATATTATTGACGCCAACAGACCTGGCAACTCTTGCTGCTATTTCGTAGTCAAACGACCCGGGAATACCAAAAGTATAAGTAATGATGTTGGAAGCCTCACTAAACTGAAGCAATCCACCCAAAACAGCGCGACTGTCAAGACCACCGCTTAACGGAACAACACAAACCTGTCCGGGTGAATAACCGGCACTGAACGACTTTAACAATTTCTGCCTGGCAGTAATAAACAACTCCTCCTGAAAAAGGTCTCCCTGCTCTACTGGATAAATTTTATCCGGAAGCCGCACAGTTTGCTCCGAATAATCCATAAAGTATCCCAATTCAAGAAAGGAGGCTATTTTTGAGTGTATTTCCATTATGTCAACGAATTATATATTTGAAAGATTTTTTTTTCCTCCTGCAATAGTCTATAATTTCATCAGTAAAATCGCCAAATAAGGGACCGTTGCATTTTTGCACACGTTCAATTCCCACATCATAATTGTTTAATTCGATCAATAAACCTTTCTCCTGCTCATTCACACAAAAGTCAAATCCAATTAACCTGGAATAGTATTGAGCTTCTGCAACCACTTTGGCTTTTCGGATCACATCTTCAAATCCCACGACCTTCCCATGTAAAGTCAGGTCAACATTTCCAACACTCTTATAGGTTTTTCCCTCGTAATCATTAGCAATTCCATTTAGTCTTCCATCCGCAAACAATCCACACGCTTTTCCTCCCAGACTTATATTGTCAATAAAAGATCCTGGTTTCCCAACTCTCAACATAGAAGAAAGTATATGAACCTTTTCATCTTTTACCGACCGGTAAGTATAAATCCTCAAAGTATTCAAAGACGAGGGATTAAAGGCAGAGTAGAATGGATGTTGTTGGACATATTCCTGAATCAAAAAGTTGTCATTATATTCTTTGGACAGCCAGCTCAGGGTTACATGTGCATTCCCAAAAAAAAGTTTACCGTCCCTGGATTCGAGAAGCCGAATACGTCTACCCCCCTGAGAAGAAATTGAAGGCTTAATGATAACCCGCTCATAATCAGCTGCCAAAACTGAAAGAAAATCATCTATGTTATAAACTGTATGATAATCACCATCTAAAAAGCGTCCATGCATTCTTCTTAGCAGAACCTTAGGTAGAAAGCTATGGTCTATCAAAAGAGAATACATATTCTTATCTGCAAAACTGCGTGAAAACTCCACATTATTCATAATCGGCTCAATGTGAGTAAAAAAAATACTATCCGGAACAAAATCCGATGTTTTTATTTCGGAAAAAGGTTGGTAAATCTCTAAAAATACTTTTGGAACATAATTCGAAATTCCTTCCCATCTTTTTTTAAATTCTCCTACCTCCTGCGAAGATACCCTGTCAGAAAAGCAACTTTTGCCTTTTGAAAGATAGGCAGTGGCAAGACAACCGGAATAGATATGATGATTAGATGCCAGGCGTACCATTTTTTTCATGGCTCTGTAAAAGAAATCAAAAATCATCCGATATTTTATTATAAGCTCATATTTTACTACCGTTTCCATTGTAAGTTGATTAAATCATCAAATAATCGTTTTTCTTCTGTTCTTTACAGTATGAAATCACCTCATCGGTAAATTCTCCAAAAAAGGGAAATCCATAAACCTGCATTGCAAGCCCTGGATAAAAAGTATTCAATTCTATCAATCGAGGCTTTCCATCACTATCTATATTTATATCAAATGCCACGACACGACTAAATGGTATTTTTGTTGCAACAAACAAGGCCAGATCATGAATATCTTTTAATCCCGGTAGTTTACCCAAATCGGGCAACTTAATTGATGGATCGCCGGGAATCCATTCAACTCTTCTGTAATCGTGATCAAATCCATGTAACAACCGACCATCAGGCATCACATAAAAACCTATACCTCCAGCCTTTACATTATCAACTAAGCTTCCAGCCCTACCTACTCTCAACATAGTATGCAATACATGAGGAACCTGGTCAATCACTGACCGGTAAACATAAACTCTCAGGGTGTTGAATGAAGTCGGGTTTAGCTTTTTATAGAAAGGATGCTGTTCCAAATATTCCTGGATAACATAATTATTGTTGTAGATAGTATCTAAATCAGATAATTCCAGGTTGATTCTTTTATTGTTAATACATTTCCATTCTCCGGACAAATTTTTTTCAAATGATAGTACATTTTTCCCTCCCCAAGATTCTGATGCCGGTTTAATTATAATTTTTTTTAGCTTTTTCAATTCTGTCTCCAAAAAATCTTTAGGACTATTGATATTGTTGCCTTTAAAATCAAAAAAAAGACCATTCAAGTTTCTCAGGATAGTAACAGGCTCATTGTCAATACCAAAAAGTTGATAATAATTACCTTTCTGGGCATATGCCCATGCCATCATCTTATTATTAAGAATTGGATTTACTGTGGTAAAATACACGTTAATTGGTAAAAATTTTGGTGTCTGAATACCACTCAAAGTCCTGTATAAATGTAATGACCTCTTGGATAAAAAAGCAGACGCACTCCATCCAAGCCACATTTTTTTATGAGCATTAAACACCTCTTTATCAACCGTTTTTATTGGATGAAGTTTCTTTAAAGCATTTCTATTGCTTTCATCGAATTCGAAATCGGCACGCAGGTAATACATTTTAGCTGCGGACGAACGCAATACCTTATAGGCAAAACTTACGCCTTTTGAGAGTTGTATCATCGCACTTGAATTACAGTCATTAAATCACCTAAACAACATACAGAGTATTTAACTATTACCATTATCAAAGATCAAATCGCGAACTTCCTCCTTCAATAATCGCCGTCTACGTTTGTTTTTTTCATATGCCTGCTGAAAAACATTAAAATATCTCATGCCTCTTCTCAGGTATTTTATTCTGGAAAAAAAAGTGGAATAATTTCTTCTAAGATATTTTACTTCAGTAATTGCTCTTTTCGAAACAGTCTTTCCCAGCCCGTATACCGATTTCGACTCGTCATGATTGCGATAGGCCCCCATAAAAACAGGGATATGGAAAAAGTGTGTTTCTTCCAGGAAACGATACCATAGATCAGAGTCCATCACAAAATGCAACTCCGTGTTCAACCCTCCTACTTTATGCCATATCCGTGAAGTAAAAAATGTTGTTTCCTGAGGTATACGAAGCGCAAATCTTGCCATACGTTTCGAGACCGACACCGGTTCAAAAACATCGAGTATTCTCCCCTTATTATCAATAACAACCCTGTCGCCGTAAACCAACTCGTACTGAGGATATTTTTGCATAAAATGAACAGCCACACTTACCGCTTCCGGATAGAGGATATCATCCGAGTTGAGCCAGTTATATATTTGGCCTGTAGCATGAGAAAACCCCTTGTTAATGGCATCGCTCTGCCCGTTGTCGGGCTCACTCACCCACCAGGCCAGCCGGTCTTCGTACTTTTTAATAATATCTACGCTCCCATCTGTTGAACCACCATCCACAACAATATATTCGATGTTCGGATAAGTTTGATTCAGCACCGAGAGCATGGTTTCTTCCAGGAAATCGGCCTGATTATAAGATGGTGTTACAATGGTAACTTTAGGTAAACTCGTTTTACTCATATTTATTTTTGCGTTATAGATTCAAAGATTTGCTTAAGTCTTTTCCCAACAACTTCGGGGGAATAATTAGTTTCAATTTTATTGCGGGCAGCCGACTGCATCTTACGGTACTGATCGTCCGGCATTTTTACCATTCGTTCCAGAGCATCGGCAAGCTTTTTGGTATCTGTTTCTTCTACCAACAATCCGTTTTGCTCATGGTCTATCATATCCGAAATTCCTCCGATATTGAATGCCACAACAGGAGTTCCGCAGGCCAGTGATTCCAGAACAGTATTGGGCAGATTATCTTCCAGTGATGGCAGTACAAAAGCGGAGCTTGCGGCATAATACTTTGCCAGTTCGCTTTTCTCACGAATAAAACCAAGGTTTACAACCTTAAAAGGCACTTTCTCAAGTTCAGGAGATTCTTTCGCACCAAAAACAAGGAAGACAAGATCATCGGCAGGTACCTTTCCTTCAAGCCTTGTAAGAGCATCAACCAGCAGGTGGGCACCTTTGCGCGTATCGTGCATGGAGTTGACCGCCCCAAAGAGTAAAACTTTCTGGTCTTGTCTTATTCCCAAAGATTCCCTGAGAGCAACAGAACCCATTGGCTTAAACACATCAAGTTCGATGCTGTACGGGCAAACTTCGATGCGTTTATCTCCAAAAAGAAGGCTCTTCTTAACCATACCGGCCATCCAGTTACTGGGACATAATACGGTTATGTCCAAATCTTTCCAGTTCTCATATTTTTGAAGCCACAAATACCGGCTCCAATCGTGCTCATGCGAATATTTTAACTTAGGGCAGTTTCCGCATCCCGTTTGGAGTCCCGTACAATCGCCCGGATAATGGCATCCGCCGGTAACTCCCCACAGATCATGAAACACCCATACTATCGGAACTTTGAACTTACCTATTTCAGGCACAGACAGAAAATCGTCGTTAATCCAGTTCAGGCACAACATTTCGGGCTTCAGACGTTTTATCCTGCGGTACTGAAAGCGGGAATACATGGATACCGACCAATAACCTTCGCCGGGAATTTTCCGTCTAAAAGTTTTTCGTTTCTCCTTTTTAAAGAAATACTTCACCAGCTTCCGAAACGGGAGACTGTGTTTTAGATTAACATAACCATTGCCTGGCTCCTCCAGATTCAGCGCAGCGAAAGTAGATTCACCTCCAACACTTCTAAATGCATTAAAGTACCGGTTAGCTGCAATTGCTGCCCCTCCTCTGGTTTGATTGGTATTTAAAAAAACAACATGCATTATAATAGATTGTTAGATTATTAGATTGTTAGATCATTAGATTATTCTTTCATCTAACTTTTTACTACTCCCATTGTCAAAGACAATTTGAAAAAATTTTCCGTCCTGTATTTGGTTACAATACTCCGTTAAACTTTTGCAAAACGCTGCAAACCAATTGTTTATGCTTAAAAAGACTCGCTTGTTAAAATGCAGCATATCAAGGCTTTACGAAACGAGCACGGCAGGGCTTACCAAAGCAAAAACATGTATAAATTCTGACATGCGAGTTCCATTCGATCTAAAAAAATTTTTTACACGGACGAATCATCTTACATCTAACAAAACCACAAACCGCTCAAAACATGTTATTTAGTGCTTGTCTATAAATTACGCAAAACTTGTTTCTGGTTATGTGTCTGTTCAGAAAGTGCCAGTTGCAAGGCTTGCGAAGACGCCAAAACCGGAGTTTACTAATCGTAAATGAGGATTTTGGCGGCAAGCGTAACACAGCAAATGGTACTTTATGGACAGACACTATTTATGCACTTTTGCTTGCTTCTGAAATATGTTAGTACCTCTAAAACATTGCTATTGACTATTGACTAAAAACTACTGACTAAATTACTTATATCTAAAAGTCTAACGATCTATTGTAATTATGCCGTTTTATTTTTGCCACATAATTTCCCTTTTTGGGCATTCCTTGTATCTCAATACATCAATCTCATATCCATCCCCACCACTTTTCTACCTTAGCACCTTCTAACCGTTCTACCACTGGAAGAGTTCAATCCATAACTCCATGCCCCATGCTTTCTGCCCTCTGCTCGCTGAATCACTTATCCCATATTCCCCGGGCGGTTCCGTTGATGATCTTTTTATATTGAACCGGGTGCAATACTGCTCCAATGGCAAGGCAGGCAATAGTTCCCAGAATGACACCCGCCGAACCCATGTTAAGGTATCTGGCAAAAAATATCGATAACGGAATATTTATCACCGCAATAACAATCGACATATAGAGCTGTAAACGTATCTTTCCCACTCCATTGATGAGATATACAAAAACATTATTCCATGTTTTTATCATAAAAAACAACATCATCAATACCGAAAGATGAAACGGGACCGTAATCATATCTCCGATCCAGATTTCATAGACCCACCCCGAAAGTGCAAGCATGATAAGACTCCCGGCAAGAGAAATACCCCAAAGAATAAGCAACTGATTGATCGACTTTCGTATCCATCTGAATTCCTTTTTTACATATGCCTGAGTAAATGCCGACCAGAACGGCTCAAGCACAATCATGAACAACATCTCTACAATGCCAAAATATTTTCGCGCCACGTTATAGGGAACAACATCAGCCGGTCCGGTAATCTGGGCAATGATGATATTATCGGTCGAAAACATCACAATAACCGATATCTGAACGATAAAAAACTGAATTCCGATTGATGCAAGACTCCTGAATTTTCGCCAGTCGACGTATTTTACAGATGGCCGGATGTGCCTGTACCTGCCCGAAAACAAAACTATTGTAGCCACAGCCTGAACCAACAAAACCGACCCACTTGACAACACACCAATAACAACCAGGTTTCCATACATGATCCGGTATTTCAATGCAACCCATATCCCGATGAAAAACAGAACACTGGATATAGAGCGTAAGGCCTGACTTAAAGCTGGTCTTTGATCAGCTACCAAAACAATACCAACCAGTTTCAGTACAAATCGAATCGTAAAGAAAGAAAAAACAATTAAAAGAGTGGAAATCAGCATACTCTCGTAACTGTCCGAAACGGCTACAATCTCAGGCCAGTCAAAAGTAAAAACACTGATCATCAATAAACCCAATAAAACTGAGCTAATTATACTGATAATGGCATAGGTTGAACTCACATAACTTCGTGCCAAAGAGGTATCACCCTGAGCAAGAGCTTCGGCCAGTTTATTGCGCAGGCCTGTCCCAAGGCCAATGTTGAAAAAGGCAAACCAGTTAATGATCCCTCCCAGGGTGAGCCAAACGCCGTGAAGTTCGGTGCCAAGAAATTTCAGTGTCAAAGGAAAGCGAAGATAACTAACACCTACATCAAGTCCTCTTAGTGCCAGAAGACCCAGAATATTCTTCTTCAATCCTTCACCACGCCTGGTATCCGATTTCAGAAATCGCCGTTTAATTATTTCAAACAGATTCCTCTTTTGAGTCATAATAAGATGCAAACAAGTAACACAAAATGAGCCCAAACGTAAAAACCCAGTAATAAACCATCGTTACGTTGGCCCACCAGAACACCATAAATCCGAAAAAACTACCATAAAATCCTGTTCTTCTGGCCACCAGCCATAACCGCCGGGTAATTAACCCCCAAAAAAGAAACGCCAGAAACGTGCCGATAAACCCATAAGAAAACAAATGAGAAAGATATCCGACATGAATCTGGGATGAACGGTTGGCAATGGCTATAATCACATCATCGGTAAGATGCTGACCGGTGCCAAAATAGGGATTCTCAGGAAAAAACCTCATAAATATTTCAAAAGCCAGGATACGGGTTCCCCCCGATTCATCAAGTAAACGCTCCTCAACATACTGAGAAACGTCATATCCGATGATTTGCAGCACAACCCCCATAAATAAAACCATTACAACCAATCCGACTACTGCCACCAACGAATTTCTTAAAATTCTTTTCTGGTAGAACAAGGCTGGGGCAGCTGCTACAAAAAATCCCAACTGTATATATCTTGAATTATTAACTACTGCAATAAAAAATGCCAGTATCAGTATTAAAACCGGTATTCTGTCACGCTCCTTGATCTCGTAACCGGTAATCAGGGCAACCATCGGTAAGAAAGACAAGCCCACGTCATTTACATCGGTAAAACCAAAAACCGACAACCTTCTTACATGCAAAACGTTGGTTCCCCAATCGTAATGCAACATCGATTCCCGAAATTTTTCCGGCGTAAAAAAGAAAGGATCATGAACAACTTGTAACAGCGATACTATCGCACCCAGCACAATCAGTCCTTTCATCAGCCTTACCAACACATCTATCAGCTTATCAGAAAAAGTCAGATTGTCCACTACAAACAATACGGCAACCGTTTGAAGGGTTCTATTCAGGAAAAATTCATAGAAAACGCCCTTCCTGGCTATAACGTCCTGCCACAAAACAAGGTCCCAGGTTGTATAATAAAGCGCCAGTATTATCCCCGCCGGCAAGTAATTCCGGAAAACTACATTTCCTGTCCCGCGGGCAATAAGCAACATCAAAGCAAAAAAAACAATGGTGCCACCAAACAAACGCTCAAACCCCTGATCAATAGAGTGATAATCGATAAAACAAATCAATGGTGACAGTACAAGCGCAATAAAATACCAACGGGCCCAGAAATGAAAAGAATATATACTGTTATTTTCTGTAACCATACTTGTAGTTATAATAACGCCGGTTCAGCCCCATTGAAACATCATTTAATACAAGTCCCACCCTTTCGGCCTTAAACTCTTTCATATTAGAAATGGTCTTTTTCAAAACATGCAGCGGTGTATATCCTGCCCGTGTCACCATCAAAACAGCATCGGCCAGCGGTATTGTCGCCCTTGTATCAGCAACAATAAGCGGAGCTGAATCAAGTACCACAAAATCGAAATGTTTTTTGACCTCTTCCAGCATCTCCCTGAATTTATCAGACTCCAATATTTCACTGGGATTGGAGGGCATACTCCCTGCGGGGACAATATAAAAGCCTTCTTCTGATGAGGGATAGATTATACTCTTCAGATCGACATCTCCATTTACGTAATCAACCAATCCAGCCTTGTTCTTCAACTCGGGTGCGTAATTTGACACAAGACGAGGACGCCTGAGGTCAAGCTCCATAAGGAGAGTTGGTTTATTGAGACTGGCCAGCGATCGAGAAAGAAAAAACGATGTAAATGTTTTACCTTCCCCCTGCACGGAAGAAGAAATTAAGATTAGCTCCGATTTGCCGGAATGTGGAAGGCCATCCTTGCAAAATGCCAGCAAGTTACTCCTCAGAGTCCGAATCGACTCGGCCTGTGGGGTAAACTGATTATTGCCAGTCAGTTTTTTAAGCGACCGGGCATGAAGAACCTCCCCAACATAATGAACGCCCTCCATACCGGCAAAATCTTTTTCATCCTTAACCTTCCCAAAAGCGTTATCGTATGCCAAAGCAGTAAACGTTGAAAAAAACAATGCCAGAAAGATGGCAACCCGGTAATTTTCTTTGCCTTGGGACTCACAAGTTGCGAATATGAAGGCGGATCAAAAACCTCATAATCCGGTAAATTAGAAGCTCTTGCGATTTGAGACTCGGCTTTTTTCTGCATCAGGTAAGTATAAGTTTCGTCATTGAGTCTGAAATCGCGCCGAAATGTTTGCAAATTTCTTTGTGTTTCGGGCAACTGCCTGATCTGTTGTTCTATGTTGGCCAACCGTGTTTCCGCTTTTCTAAGGTTTTGCTCGGCAATGTTCAGAGAATATCTGACATTCTCCCGGATGGTTTTTCTTAAATTACTGATTCTGGATTCTACCTGACTAAGTAAGGGACTTTTGGTTTGCTGGTTTTCTATCAGGCGGGTACGCTGACCTACAAGTCCAATATACTCTTCCATAAGAATGCTCAGGGAATTATTATTCAAAGCCATAATGGCCGACATGGAATACTCGGTATAATCATCATCCTGAGAAATCTGTCCAGACAAATACTGAAGATAGTCTACCTGGGATTCATATTCCTGCTGTTGCTCTTTAACTCGCGACAATTCATTATATAGTCGTTCAGCACTTTGGCTAACGTCCATTACGTCGCGGGCCGACTGATAACGCTGAAGTGTACGTTCTGCCCGTCTCAAAGAATCAGAAACCGATTCAAGAAGTTTGTCGATGTAATCGATGGTAGAATTGGCAATATGGTTTTTCCGCTCCAGATTATTTTCAATAACCGTTTCCAGAAAGGCCTGGAGAAAATCCATTCCTTTACTGGTATTTCCCGTTCTGAAACTAACATTAATCACGGTGCCGTTAAGATTGGCCGGCTCCAGTATTAACCGGCCTTTGTAAGCAGCCACGAGTTGATCATCCGTCAATATCTGAAACTTAAACAGATTATCATCTTCCGGTACCGATTCTTCTTCCCAGAATATAGTAAACTTAAAATAATCACTTTCCAACGGTTTACCGAACTCCCCCACTGCCGAAAACTCCAGGTTTTCCACTTTCCGGGTAAAAGACTGATTCAAAAAGTCATAAACACCTCCGCTTCCTTTTTCGACAGACAGACGATACCGCTCCTTTGACAATACTTCCAATTGAATAGGTACGCCAACGAGCTGAGGCACTGCCCCGTCCATCACAACATTAAATGGACTGGAATTATACAACTCCACATCATCGAAAAAATCAACCTTGTAATATTCCACCCGGCTGTTAAACTTGGAAATGGCTTCACGAATGATAGGCGAAGCCTGAATAGTCAGCAAACTGTTCTCAAAATTGTTGCGTCCGGCAAATAATTCTGATCCCGGAATAAATGAAGTCGGATCCTGTACGCCTCTTTCACGAACATGAACAACCAGTTTTGCACTGAGCTCATGTATGCTGGGCTTGGTTCTTATGTAAAAAAAAGCAAGCCCAACAAATAATATCAGAAAAAAAGGATATAACTTCCAATATTTAATAAGACGACGAAATACACTCCTCACGTCATCGGAAACCTGGTTCTTTTGAATCATAAATCATTCCTCCTTATGTAATCAAAGATTAACAACGAAGTTGTTGCGGCAGACAGAATAAGTGAGAAAGGTACCTGATCGATACCCCATACCCTCCTGTTCAAGGGTTCCACATAAACAATATCTCCCGATTTGAGATAGTAAAAATCAGAAATGAACAAACTTTTATCGGTCAGGTCAACAGAGTTTTTTCTTATTCGCCCGTTACTCTCTCTTAGTATAACGACCTTTTCCCTGTCGCCATATTCCTGTATATCACCGGCAAGACCTAATGCCTGAAAAATATTGATATTCTCCCCCGAATAAAAATACCGTCCCGGGTTTTCAACCATACCGATAACGGTTACATTTTTATTAACAAATGACACCTTTACCGATGGAGAATAGAAATAACTTTTCAACTCTTCCTGTATTTCAGCGGCTACTTCATCAACGGTTTTTCCTTCCACATGCGTCTTTCCTAACAATGGCAGGTCAATATCCCCGTTTTCATCAACCTGATAGGATATCAATGAATAATCGGTACTTGTTCTTCCCCCTATCCTTCCCTCGCCACCGGAAAGCATTTCGGGGTTTTCTTCACTAAAACTGCTGACATGGACGTACAACTCATCAAAAGTCTGTACGAGTGCCCGCTTTTGTTCATTCAGGAATTCTACACCAAGATCCTTCTTCTTTCCCTCGTCCTGAACATAGACCATCCTGCGTCGGGTCATGCATCCCGACAAAAGCGCCAAAATCAAACTGAATATGATTATTCTCCACATACTGTTTACCTTATGTTTTCAAGCAAAATTAGAGCAAGTAGAAGGAGAATGTCAATTTGTTTTTTATCGACGGTTTTCGCAAAAGTCTGCCAAATATATGAATAAAGGCATATCAGCAACTTCTTCTATACACTAACCTGCAAACAGTTATAGAGTATAAGATTTAAAATATCCTGCTCTTTGGACAAAACAAGACATTTGACAAATTAAAGACTACACAGGGTGAAGGTTTTTTAATAATGGATAAAAAAACCCGAATTACGCACACATAAACAACCCGGCATCTGGTCAATTTTTCATTGCTTTTTACAAAAGGTTGTTTTATTTTCTACCTGTTTTCATTAGTGTCTGTCCATAAAGTACCATTTGCTGTGTTACGCTTGCCGCCAAAATACTCATTTACGAAAAGTAAACTCCGTTTTTGGCGGCTTCGCAAGCCTTGCAACCGGCACTTTCTGAACAGACACACATGTTGTGAAAATTTTTGTGAGTTTATAGACGCAATAGTCAGTTAAAAAAAGCCTAAAAGCAGAGACGCAATGACGCAAAGTTTTTATTATGAAAGAGTTCCGTTTTGTGGCATTTACTATTTAAACAATTAATTATCAAACAACTGTAAAAGTTTAACAGAGTATTGAGACGAGCACTAACTAAAAATCAGAAATTATGGCCAAAACCATTTGGATTTGTTCACGAAAAGAACTTCCCCGGGATACAAAAGATAAAATACACTCCGTTTGTGACAAGATAACGCCCGACAATATTACTCCCCTGCCACATAAAGTTGTGACAAACACCAAGGTCGCTTATGGTATAACCAACCCGCAAGACACCCTGATCATCAAAGATAACAGCCTGATGCTGGGCATGCTTTTCGAAGAAGCAGATAACTGGCATATTCCCGGTGTGAAACATCCAGATGGTTCGTTCGCCCTTATACGCGACAACGATGATTTTTGTGAGTTGGTTACTGATGCGGTTGCTTCTCGAACCATCTGGTATTATAAGAACGATGATCTTTTTGTGGCTTCAACCTCTCAAAGGGCAATAATCCTGTTTATCGGCGGATTTGAGTTCAATAAAAGAACCATTCCCTGGATGCTTGCTACCGGATGTCCCGGGCCCCAATATTCCTGGGACAAAAGAATAAATATGGTACCTCCCGATTCTGCTGTTATTCTGAATAAGCATGACTGGAGTATTCAAATGAAACAAACCCCCATAGTATTTGAAGAAGTCAAAAAAGACAATAAATTTCACGAAGAAAAGCTTAAACAAACATTAGAGTCAACTTTTAATTCTATTGACTTTGATTTTTCTGATTGGGTGCTTCCGCTTTCGGGAGGATTCGACAGCCGGGGCATCCTCTGCTTTCTTAAGCAAAAAGGTAAAACTGACAATCTGAAGACTGTTACCTGGGGACTAAAATCATCATTGAAACAGCGGAAAAACGATGCTTTTATAGCAAAAAAACTGGCCGAAGCATTCAATGTCTCACATCAGTATTTTTATACCAACTTATCGGATGAACCAACTGAAAAAATCCTTCATCGATTTTTAATTAACGGGGAAGGTCGCCTCGACAATTTTGCCGCTTACATGGATGGGTTTCATATTTGGAAGGCGCTTCTCGAGAATGGCTTCAAAGGTATTATCAGAGGTGACGAAGGTTTTGGCTGGAGAGAAGTATCTTCACCTCTTACAGCCAGACTCTCTGCCGGGCTTGGCTTGTGTTCTGATTATTCTAATCTGAAGGAATACAGAAAATACGATATTCCTGAACAGGAAATTCCTGATGATCTTCTGCAAAGAGAGAACGAATCAATTAAGCAGTGGGCCGACCGGCTTTATCATGGATTCCACCTGCCTGCTATTCTGGCTGCTCTTTCCGACCTTAAGTTATCTTATGTGGAAATTGCCAACCCACTCCTTTCAAAAAGAATACTTCTGCAAGCAAGACAATTACCCGATCATTTGCGCAATGACAAAGCTCTATATAAGAAAATTGTCAAATCGATGAGTCCCAAAGTTCCTTTTGCCACCCGGCATGCCGAAGCTCTTTTGCCCAACAGTGTTAAACAAAAAAGAGTAGTAGACTTAATAAAAAAGGAACTTGAATCGGATTTCGCCAAAGAAATTTTTTCGGAAGAATTTCTTAATCAAATCATTAAAAACCTAAGAATTGCCGACGATCAAAAGTCCAATGAGGCTAAGCCTTTTTCTATAAAACTCTTGTTAAAACAAATACTTCCGGTTTCAATAAAGAATTATTTAAAAGACAGAGCCTCATCCAAATTGTCGATAGACTACAACCTTTTAGGTTTTAGGGCTTTTATCATATTAAGGATGAATAAGTTATTAAAAAAACAGATTTAAACAAGAACAATTGTTTGTCAAAGCCACGGGCATCAACCGGTTATTTTGGAAGTTTTATTCTGTAATTCACATTCACTTTACCTTTGCTTATTGCATTCAGTTTACCTTTAAGAAGGCGCTTCTTCAATGCAGCCAGATGATCTACAAATAAAATTCCCTGAATATGGTCATACTCGTGCTGGACTACACGGGCAGCCCAGCCTTCAATCACTTCTTCATGCTCTTTAAAGTCAGAATCTACATACCTGATCTTCACTTTAGTCTGCCGGGAAACTTCTTCGTTTATTCCGGGAATACTCAAGCAGCCTTCATAATCAGAAGCCTGATCACCGTCACGTTCGAGTATCTGTGCATTGATAAAGACTCTTTTAAATTCAGCCAATTCGGGAAATTCGTCTGCCAGAGGTGTGGCATCGATTACAAAAATACGCTTGGAAAGACCTATTTGCGGACCTGCCAGGCCAATACCATCGGCATTGTACATAGTCTCAAACATATCGTCAACTAATTGTTTGAGTTCTTCTTTTTCTTCGGGCACAAAGTCTTCGGTTTCTTTTCTTAATACCGGATGCCCGTAAACAACTACAGGATATATCATTTTATTAGATTATTAGATTGTTAGATTGTTAGGGTTGTTAGGGTTGTTATTTATTGGATTGATTGTCTCGTATAACTATATAGTGTCTGTCCATAAAGTGCCATTTACTGTGTTACGCTCGTCCAAATTTACTCATTTACGATGAGTAAACTCCGTATTTTCGGACTTCGCAAGCCTTGTAAATGACACTTTCTGAACAGACACAGGATAAGCAGGAATCTTTTCCTACTTTATAGATACGCACTGATTAGTGTTTGTCCATAAAGTACCATTAGCTGTGTTAAGCTCGTCGCCAAAATACTCATTTACGAAAAGTAAACTCCGTTTTTGGCGGCTTTGGAAGCCTTGCAACTGGCACTTTCTGAACAGACACATATTGCGAAAATTTTTGCGAATTTATGGATAAGCACTATATTGTTCGTTAAAAAGATATTACGATCTATCGTGGTATAAGGGAGAAATAAAAATTACTCTGCACCTTCAATCAAGCAACCGGATATCTAACCCTGTTTATTCTCTTCCAGATAAGTCTGAAGTATTATTGTTGCACTGATTTTATCAACCAACATTTTATTTTGACGTTTCTTTTTACTCAATCCTGCATCAATCATGGTCTGAAAAGCCATTTTACTGGTATAGCGTTCATCCACCATGTGAACGGGAATGTTCGGGTATTTGTTCTGTAACGAGCGTACAAACGGCCTTATCTGCTTCATGGACTCCGAGTCTTGGCCTGAATCTTTGGTAGCATGTCCTACCACAAAAGCATCTACCTCCTCCCTGGCCAGATATTCTTCCAGAAAAGAATAGATTCTGGCCGATGGGATAGTATCCAACCCGTTAGCAATGATCTGTAACGGATCGGTAACTGCCAGTCCGATTTTCTTTTTACCGTAATCGAAAGCGAGAATTCTTCCCACAACAATTTATTTTTCAGGCACAAAATTAACAAAAAAAGCGGGAACCGCCCGGCTCCCGCTTTCTAAATAAGCTATTATAATAAATTGTTTATTGTTCGCGGGCAGCCGCTTGAGCAGCAGCCAAACGTGCAATGGGCACACGATAGGGCGAACAACTTACATAATCCATGCCTGTGCGATGGCAGAATTCAACCGATGAAGGTTCACCGCCATGTTCACCACAAATACCGACTTTCAGTTCCTTTTTGGCCTCACGACCTCGTTTGGTACCCAGTTCCACAAGCTGACCAACTCCTCTCTGGTCGAGAACCTGGAAAGGATCCTCTTTCAGGATACCTTTGTCCAGATAGACGGGCAGGAATTTCCCTGCATCATCGCGGGAATAACCAAAGGTCATCTGCGTGAGGTCATTGGTGCCGAACGAGAAGAAATCGGCCTCTTTGGCTATCTCATCGGCAGTAAGGGCTGCTCGTGGAATTTCAATCATTGTTCCCACCAGGTAATCAATCTTATCGCCTTTTTCTTCAAACACGTTCTTGGCAGTAGAATGAATAATTTCGGCCTGCAATTGGAATTCTTTCAGTGTTCCCACCAAAGGCACCATAATTTCGGGACGTGCATCTACACCTTTCTTCTTAAGATTAAGTGCAGCCTCAATGATGGCACGTGCCTGCATCTCAGTAATTTCCGGATAAGTGATGCCTAAACGGCAGCCTCGGTGTCCCAGCATTGGGTTGAACTCCTCAAGTTCGGCCACAGTATTACGGATTTGTTCAATAGGCACTCCAATTTCTTCAGCGAGAGCTTTTTGTGTGGCTTGCTGGTGAGGCACAAACTCATGCAACGGCGGATCGAGCAGACGTACTGTTACACCATAACCGGCCATGGCTTCGAAAATACCCTCGAAGTCTTCACGCTGGTAAGGCAACAATTTGGCAAGTGCCTTCTTGCGGCCTTCGGTAGTAGTAGCCAGGATCATCTCACGCATGGCCTTGATGCGTTCTCCTTCGAAGAACATGTGCTCTGTACGGCACAGTCCAATCCCTTTTGCGCCAAAATCACGGGCAACTTTAGCATCATTGGGAGAATCGGCATTGGTACGAACGCTCATTTTAGCAAACTTATCCGACAACTCCATAATGAGAGCAAAGTCGCCACTCATATCAGGTTTACGTGTCTCCACTTTCCCTTCATAAACTTCTCCTGTAGAGCCATTCAGTGATATCCAGTCGCCTTCTTTATAAACTTTACCATCGATGGTCATGGTACGGGCACGATAATCAAGCTTAACAGCCCCTGCACCCGACACACAGCATTTGCCCATACCCCGGGCAACCACAGCTGCGTGTGAGGTCATACCTCCCCGGGCAGTTAAAATACCACGGGCCACGTTCATACCTTCGAGGTCCTCTGGCGAAGTCTCTGTACGAACCAAAATAGTTTGTTCGAACTTGGTTGCCTCATCTGCAAAGAAAACAATCTGTCCGGTTGCAGCCCCCGGAGAAGCCGGCAATCCTTTGGCTAATACTTTGGCCGAACGAATGGCTGTTGAATCAAAAACAGGATGGAGCAATTCATCCAGCTTAGCTGGTTCCAGACGTAACAAAGCGGTTTTTTCATCGATGAACTTATCACGATACATATCCATGGCAATTTTCACCATTGCAGCACCAGTGCGTTTGCCGTTTCTGGTTTGCAGCAGCCAGAGCTTTCCTTCCTGAATGGTAAACTCAAGGTCCTGCATATCTTTGTAATGCTCTTCAAGCTTTCGTTGAACTTCAAAGAGTTCCTTGTAAAGCTCCGGCATCGTTTCTTCAAGAGAAGGAAATTTGCTGGCTCTTTCTTCTTCGGAAATACCCTGTAGTTTTGCCCAACGCCGGCTTCCTTCGAGCGTTATTTCCTGTGGCGTCCGAATACCGGCTACAACATCTTCTCCCTGAGCATTGATCAGGTACTCGCCATTAAAGATATTCTCTCCGGTCGCAGCATCACGGGTAAAAGCAACGCCTGTAGCAGAAGTATTACCCATGTTCCCAAACACCATGGCCTGAACGTTAACAGCAGTACCCCACTCATCCGGAATACCATGCAGGCGACGGTAATAAACGGCTCTGGCATTACTCCAGCTGTCAAAAACAGCAGCAACAGCGCCCCATAGCTGATCGTACGAGTCGGTGGGGAAATCTTTTCCGGTGCGTTTTTTTACTGCATCTTTAAACTTTTGAACCAGCCCTTTAAGATCATCAACTGTGAATTCGGTATCCAGTTCAATACCTTTTTCCTCTTTCACCTTTTCCATGATCTCTTCGAAAGGATCCGAATCCTCTTTCGATTCAGGCTTAAGACCCATTACCACATCGCCATACATTTGAATAAAGCGGCGATAAGAATCCCATGCAAAACGCTCGTTACCGGTCTTTTTTGCCATTCCTTCCACTACCTCATCGTTTAACCCGAGGTTAAGAATGGTATCCATCATCCCGGGCATTGAGGCCCGGGCACCAGAACGTACAGAAACCAGAAGTGGATTGTTTTTATCTCCGAATTTAGTGCCGGTCAGTTTCTCAACATGAGCAATGGCCTTTTCAACTTCATCTTTAATAAGTTCAATGACCTTTTCGTGGCCCAACTCATTATATTCGGTACAAACGTCCGTTGTGATAGTAAATCCCGGAGGTACCGGTACTCCAATACGGTTCATTTCGGCAAGGTTTGCCCCTTTGCCACCAAGGAGCTCCTTCATATCTGCCCGGCCCTCGGCTTTTCCATTTCCAAATGTGTAAACACGCTTTTTACTCATAATTACCTCTTTTGTAATGTTTTATGATTAACACTTAAATAATTGCAATTTTTCCGGTCTAAAATTAATTATTTTTCCAGGGATAATTCAATATTTTGAAAGTTTAGATGCTTTTTACTTCCAATTTGTCAAAGAGTTCCGAAAAAAGCCGGACTGTAACAACTACAATCCGGCTTTTGCATTATTGTTCTTCACGGCTCTAACGCATAGGATATTTTTTAAAATACTCTTTCGACTTCATTAAAAAGTCGACATACTGACCGCGCTTATATGCGAAAGGTTCGTTAATACGGCTGTGTGACATTTTGCCTTTAAAATCATCAATAGTCTGGTACCCTTTTTCTTTCATCCAGTCGCCCAATTCATCAAGCATTTTGGTAATCTGATCGGCACCATTACGATATATGGTACTTACTACCTGTGCAACATCGGCCCCGGCAAGAAGTGTTGCTATCAAATCTTCGCCATCGAGAATTCCTGTATTGGCAGCAATATTGGCCTGTATACGTCCATGCAATAAACCTGCATACCTGATAGACAGACGATTATCGCCCTTATGGCTGAGATTGTAAGGCATTTCAAATGATTCTTTCCAGATATTTATATCGGGTTGGAAAAGCCTGTTAAACAAAACGAAAGCATCGGCTCCGTCTTCACTCAGCCGGTTAATAAATTCCAGGGCATTCGTATAAAAAGGACTGAGCTTAACTGAAACCGGAATTTCAACTTTCCTTTTTATTTGTTTCAATATATCAATACGAGTCGACTCTATTTCCTGAGGTGTTTTATTGGCATCCGTGATGGTACTGTAGAAATTAATTTCGAGACCGTCAACACCTGTTTTCTCTAACAATTCCGCATACTCTACCCATGTAGAGTCGAAGATACAGTTCAAGCTGGCAATGACCGGTATTGAAACCGATTCTTTAAGCTCCTTTACAGCTATTAAATGCGCTCTGGGGCCGGAATGTTTGACCTTTGGAAAAAGATCGATCATCTCGGCATGACGGTCGTCGTATTCATGCAGGTCATCTTCAAGCTCAGCAGCTTCCAGATTGATCTGTTCCTCAAAAAGCGATTTGTAAACAATGGCGGATGCGCCAGCTTCTTCGAGCTTTTTTACCATCTCCGTGTCGGTAACCAGATTACTGGCTCCAACCACCAATGGATTTTTGAGGGGAATCCCCATGTAATGTGTTGATAAGTCCATATTCTATAGCTTCTTTTTGTTATACAATACTCCGTCCAATTGTTTGTGTTTAAAAAGAATTGTTTGTTAAAATACAGTATATAAATATTTTACAAATAATTTTGAAATCTTACATCTTACAATCTTATTGAATTAACATTTTTATAGTTATTTTGTTGACCTCAGTTCATTAAAACCAAAGCGTCAAATTACCCCTAAGTTAATAAAGCATGGTGAACAAATCAACCAGAAACCTTCCATAATATTATTCATGGTACTTTTCCCCAATAGTCAGTTAAAAAGGCCTAAACATAGAAAGGCAATGACGCAAAGTTTTTATCATAAGACCTGATTTCTGCAAAGGGTTTATATTTTTTGGTGAGTCCGGTCTCAATAGATTGTTAGATTTTTAGATATAAGTATTTTAGTCAATAGTCAATAGTCAATAGTCAATAACAATGTTTTAGAGGAACTGACATATCCCCGAAGCTGACAAAAGTGCATAATTAGTGCTTGTCTGTAAACCCGCAAAAATTTTTTCAATATGTGTGTCTGTTCAGAAAGTACCAGTTGCAAGGCTTGCGAAGCCGCCAAAACCGGAGTTTACTTTTCGTAAATGAGGATTTTGGCGGCGAGCGTAACACAGCAAATGGTGCTTTATGGACAGACACTAATTACAAACAACTGGTTTGCAACGTACTGTAAAAGTTTAACGGACTGTTGCGGTCTAAAAAGTAATCTTTATTGCCAAACTCTATGTTGTTTTAAACAGACACTTTGTTAAAAAAAAAGGCTGCCTCATAGAGACAGCCTCTTTTTTATCTGGAATACTAAAACTTTTATTCCGCCTCGGAATACGACATAGCAGCCAGTCGCTTATACGTATTATAACGCCATTTGGAATTTTCCTGTGCAGCTTTGAAGAGCTCCTTCGCCTGCTCAGGAAAAGTTTTCATGAGTGCCGTATAGCGTACTTCTCCTTTGAGGAAGTCCTCGAACTTACTCCAGTCGGGTTCTTTCGAGTCGAGCTGGAAAGGATTCTTTCCTTCGGCCTCAAGCATTGGATTGTAACGATACAGATGCCAGTAACCGCACTCAACAGCACGTTTACCCTCACTTTGTGATGCACCCATACCGGCTTTCAGACCGTGATTAATACATGGAGAGTAAGCAATAATGAGCGATGGCCCCGGATAAGCTTCGGCTTCTTTAATTGCCTTGAAGTACTGGTTCATATTGGCTCCCATCGACACCTGCGCTACGTAAACATATCCGTAAGTAGTAGCCATGAGACCAAGATCCTTTTTCCGGATTTGTTTCCCGGCAGCTGCAAATTTAGCAACAGCTCCAACCGGTGTCGATTTGGAAGCCTGACCTCCTGTATTGGAATACACCTCGGTATCCATAACAAGAATGTTGACATCCTGACCAGAGGCTATTACATGGTCCAATCCACCGTAACCGATGTCATAAGCCCAGCCATCGCCGCCAAAAATCCAGACAGACTTCTTCACCAGGTAATCTTTAAGTGCAAGGATTTCTTTGGCAACCTCATGTTTCTCGTTCTCCAAAGCTTTAACCACCGCGTTTGAAACCTCACGTGTCTTTTCGCCGTCGTTTTTAGCTTCAATCCATGCTTCGAAGGCAGTTTTGGTATCAGCGGCAACTTCTGCCATATTCTCCTTCATGAGGCGTTCAATCCTATCCCTAAGCTTATCAACACCAACAGCCATACCCATACCATACTCGGCATTATCTTCAAATAATGAGTTGGCCCAGGCAGGTCCGTGTCCATCTTTATTGGCGCAATAAGGTGTAGCAGGTGCCGATCCGCCATAAATTGAAGAACAACCTGTGGCATTGGCTATCATCATCCGATCGCCATACAGTTGTGTAATCAGCTTAATGTAAGGTGTTTCGCCACAACCTGCACAAGCACCGGAGAATTCGAATAAGGGCTGGGCAAATTGAGAAGCCTTGAGATTGGTGGTTTTTGGTGTGATGTTGTCTTTTATGGAAACTTTCTCAACCATATAATCCCATCTTTCGGCTTCATCCATCTGCGAATCAAGTGGTTTCATTATTAACGACTTCTCCTTGGAAGGACAAATATCCACGCAGTTGCCGCAACCTGTACAATCGAGAACACTCACCTGAATACGGAACTGAAGCCCGTCAAAACCTTTTCCGTTGGCTTTCTTGGTAACAGTGCCTTCGGGTGCATTGGCCATCTCTTCCTCATTGAGAAGGAACGGACGAATAGCAGCATGCGGGCAAACATAAGCACACTGATTACACTGAATACAGTTCTCCATCTGCCATTCGGGTACTTCAACGGCAATTCCGCGTTTTTCGTAAGCTGTTGTTCCCGGAGGGAATGTTCCGTCTTCACGTCCCTTAAAAGCACTCACGGGAAGATCATCGCCTTTCTGAGCATTAATCGGGAATACAACCTTACTGATGAATTCCGGAACCGGTTTACCGTTGGAGTCTGCTTCAGGCTGAGCATCGGCCCAATCTGAAGGTATTTCAACTTTGGTAACATTACCACCTTCTTCAACCGCCTTGAAGTTCATATTGACGATGTCTTCTCCTTTTTTGCCGAAAGACTTTACGATGAACTTCTTCATTTCTTCAACAGCCTGGTCGTAAGGAATAACTTCGGCAATTTTGAAAAATGCGGACTGCATTATGGTATTGGTACGGTTACCAAGGCCTATTTCTTTGGCAATCTGTGTGGCATTAATAATGTAAAAGTTGATATTATTTTTGGCCATATACCGTTTCATATCAGCCGGGATGCGTTTCCTGGTCTCCTCTTCATCCCAGATACTGTTCAAAAGAAAAGTACCACCCTTTTTAAGGCCTTTCAGCATATCGTATTTACCCAGATATGAAGGAACATGACAAGCTACAAAGTCGGGGGTGTTTACCAGATAGGGTGAACGGATCGGCTCATCGCCAAACCTCAGGTGAGAAATGGTAATACCGCCAGACTTTTTAGAATCGTAGGCAAAATAAGCCTGAGCGAACTTATCGGTATTTTCTCCTATGATTTTGATGGAGTTCTTATTGGCACCAACTGTTCCGTCTGATCCAAGACCGTAAAACTTACCTGCAAATGTACCTTTGGGTGCGAGGTCGATCTCTTCCTTAAGCGGCAACGACTTATAGGTAACATCGTCGACAATACCCACTGTGAAATCGTTCTTGGGCTCTTTCATCTTCAGATTTTCAAAAACGGATATGATCTGAGCAGGAGTAGTATCCTTGGAAGACAGACCATAACGACCGCCAACAATAATGGGAGCATTCTCTTTTCCGTAGAAGAGATCACGGATGTCAAGATAAAGCGGGTTGCCGTTTGCACCTGGTTCCTTGGTACGGTCGAGTACTGCTACACGTTTGGTGCTTTTGGGAAATGCCTCGAAAAAATATTTGGCAGAGAAAGGACGATACAAATGTACAGCAATCAGTCCTACTTTTTCTCCATTGTCATTCAGGTAATCAACAGTTTCTTTAATGGTGTCGGTTACAGATCCCATAGCTACAACCACATGTTCTGCGTCATCGGCGCCATAATAATCAAATGGCCGGTATTTACGTCCGGTTATTTTTGAAATTTTGTCCATATAATCGGACACAATATCAGGAACTGCATCGTAAAAGGGGTTGGCTGATTCGCGTGACTGGAAGTAGATATCCGGGTTTTGAGCTGTACCACGGGTAACCGGATGTTCGGGATTCAGGGCATTGTCACGGAACTTCTTCAAAGCATCTCTATCCACCAGAGCTGCCAGAGCATCCTGATCAATAGCTTCAATTTTCTGAATCTCATGAGATGTCCGGAAACCGTCAAAGAAATGCAGGAATGGAATACGACTTTTTATGGCTGCAAGGTGAGCTACACCGGCCAAATCCATTACTTCCTGAACACTCCCGGTAGCCAGCATGGCAAATCCGGTCTGACGGGTTGCCATTACGTCACTGTGATCCCCAAAAATTGAAAGAGCCTGAGCTGCAAGACTACGGGCGCTGACGTGAAAAACCCCGGGTAACAATTCACCGGAAATCTTATACATATTGGGAATCATCAGTAACAATCCCTGAGAAGCCGTGAAAGTGGAAGTAAGCGCACCTGCCTGCAAAGCTCCGTGAACAGCTCCGGAGGCGCCACCTTCCGATTGCATCTCTTCAACTTTTACTGTTTCTCCAAAAATGTTTTTTCGTCCATTGGCCGCCCACTCATCAATATTTTCGGCCATGTTTGACGACGGGGTAATGGGATAGATGGCAGCTACCTCACTAAACATGTAAGCCACGTGAGAAGCAGCATAATTCCCGTCACAGGTAATGAACTTCTTGTTTTTAACCATTTGTCTGTTCTCCTTATTATTTAAAAATTCATTAACTGAGTCTGCTCCTGAAAGAGACTTTTAGGAGTGGACTCATAATTCGATTTACTTAAATATAAAATGTTAATGCTTAAATATTTTAATTCATCAGTATAAAATTAGTCTAAGTTATTGGTCTGATGGAACTCGCATGATTGGAACTTATACATGTTCTTATTGTGTTAAACCTGTCTATGTTCATTTCATCTTATATCTAAAAATCTAATGATCTATTATAGCAAACCTTGTCATGCTCGTTTCATTCGTATATTAGTTTGTCCGATTTATTGGAGTAATATTTCCCGATTTATTCTCCATGCTACCATCCTGCCCCTTTACCTTATCACCTTTCCACCTTTCCCCCATGCTCTTTGCCCCATGCTCTTTGCCCTATGCTCGTTTCATTAGTGAGTCCGGTCTATAAAGCATCTTTATTGCCAAACTCTTTGTTGATTATCAACATTATACCATTTATTCAAAATCTGATAATCTAATTCTCTAAAATTTAAGGCTTTTAAAATAAAAACCAAACAGCCACAAAGGAATTTGGTTAGCCTCACCAATCTCAACCATATCGCGGGCAAAGAAACCATTGTTCACTTCCGTTTTTTTCTCAATATTGCGTCCTCCGATATAAAAAGGCATATCATTATTAACTCTGAAATCAGCTTCACCATCAAAACTGACGCGATTTAAATAACCAACCTGATTATAGAAAAACGTTTTGTGCAAAACATCCATTTCTACCTCTCCTGAAGCCACTGAAAAAACAAGGTTGGGGTTATGCATATAAACGCAAGCAGGCTTTTTCAATGGATCGGGGTCATCTTCGTGAAGAAGATTAACCAGACGCCCCTGGCGTAAATAGTTAAGATAGTTCATGATGGTAGCCCGGCTGGTTTCGACATCATTACTCAGCCGGCTTATATTGGGTTGAAAGGGTGCTGATTTCCCGACAATATATAGTAATTTGCGCAGTTTGGGCAAATACTTCAGTTCTATCTGTTGTAAATAACTGATGTCTATTTCAAGAACCAGATTAATGGTTTTAAGAAGATTTTCGAGATGATTTCGTTTCTCCAGGAAAAAAGGATAATACCCGTGATGCAGATAGTCGGTAAAATAAGCCAGGGGCTTCACTTTATCAACCACCTCAGCAGCAATATCCTCGTGCCTGCGGAGTAATTCATTCAACCCAACCGGCTTGAAATCATTCCCGGTTTTAAGATTGAGGTATTCCCTGAAAGTAAACCCCTCAAGATTATATACGCGGGCACAGTCATCAAGATATGCATTTCCCTCATCCAGACGCATCAATGGCGATCCGCTGAAAACAATCTTCAGATCATCAAAGTGGTCGTAACAATACCTTAATTCCTCCGCCCAGTTGGGGTACTTATAAATCTGGTCGAGTAATAGTATTTTACCTCCTGTTTTTCTGAACTCATCGGCAAAATCAACCACACTGGTTTCGGCAAAATAAAGATTATTCAGATTGACGTACAGGCAGGATTTATTGTTACCGTAAAAAGTTTTGGCATAGTCGAGCAGAAAAGTGGTTTTGCCCACACCACGTGCGCCCTGAATTCCGATCAAACGATGATCCCAGTCGACATATTCGAGCAAATGCCGGTGCACCGGAACATTCAGATGATCCAGAAGATAACGGTGTGTTTTTATGAAAGCCTGCATCAAAACCATTCCCTTTAGCTTTTGTTGGCAAATTTAAACAAAGGTTTTTGGATTTTGCAATATGCAGATTACATTTTTGGGGATTGATTGTTATTTATAATTAGTAAAGATAAAAAAAGGCCACCAATCTCCTGGTGACCTTTTTTCATATTTTTTAATTTTCAAACTTTGATGCAAGTTATTGCAAACTGAAAATTAGCCAACTACTGCCAATTCCCTACAAACTACCTCCTAATCTAACCGTCATTCATCGAAATCAGAAACTCCTCATTTGATTTTGTCTTCAGCATTCTATCCTTAAGGAACTCCATTGCTTCAACGGGATTCATATCTGAAAGATAATTGCGCAATATCCATATACGATTCATGGTTTCTTTATCCAGCAGCAGCTCTTCACGACGTGTACTGGAAGCATTGATATCCACAGAAGGATAAATACGCTTATTGGAAAGGCGACGATCGAGCTGCAGCTCCATGTTACCTGTTCCTTTAAATTCTTCAAAGATCACGTCGTCCATTTTGGAACCGGTCTCGGTAAGAGCAGTTGCAAGGATGGTAAGTGATCCTCCGCCTTCAATGTTACGGGCAGCACCGAAAAATCGTTTAGGCTTATGCAATGCATTGGCATCCACACCACCGGAAAGGACTTTCCCGGAAGCAGGTGAAACCGTGTTATAGGCACGTGCCAGACGGGTAATAGAATCGAGAAGTATCACAACATCGTGGCCACACTCAACAAGACGTTTGGCCTTCTCAAGAACAATATTGGCCACCTTAACATGGCGCTCGGCAGGCTCATCAAAAGTGGAAGAAATCACCTCGGCATTCACACTCCGCGCCATATCGGTCACTTCCTCGGGACGTTCGTCAATGAGGAGAATAAGCATGTAAACCTCGGGATGATTGGATGCAATGGCATTGGCCACATCTTTCAGCAATACTGTTTTACCGGTTTTTGGTTGTGCCACTATCAATCCCCGCTGACCTTTCCCGATTGGGGCAAACATATCTACAATTCGTGTTGAGATATTGCTGTAAGGGCCTTCGGTGAGATTAAATTTCTGATCGGGAAAAACCGGTACCAGGTGATCAAACGGCACACGGTCGCGCACAAAATCGGGTGATCTTCCGTTGATCGATTCCACCTTAATGAGGGGAAAGTACTTCTCTCCTTCTTTAGGCGGACGGATGCTTCCTTCAACGGTATCACCTGTTTTCAGACCAAACAGTTTGATCTGCGACTGCGACACATAAATATCATCGGGTGAATTAAAGTAGTTATAATCGGATGATCTCAAAAAGCCATAACCATCCGGCATAATTTCAAGAACACCCGAAGCTGTGACGATTCCTTCAAATTCGAAGGCTTTGTCGTTGTATTTGTTATCCTGTTGGCTTTGTTTGTCGTGCCGTTTGCGCTGCTGATGAGACGGTTGCTGATCGTTATCTTTGTTGCTTTGCTGTTGCTTGTCGGTACGTTGTTGTTGCCACTTATCCTGATGTCTCCGGGATGTTTGTGTGGCATTACGGTCATCACCTTTCTCTTGCTGGGGCTGAGTAAATTTTCTGCCACTTTCGGCAGCCGATTCGGCAGCAACCTTTTCAGGTTTTTGCTGATTTTCGTTAACCTTTTGTCCGGCTTCGCTTTTCTGTTCCTGCACCTTTGTTTGCCGTCTCTGTTTTTCGGATTTATCTTTTTGTCCGGTATCCCGGGATTGAGCCACTTCCTCCTGTTTTTTGGTTGTGGTCTCCTTTTTTGCAGGCCGTCCTCTTCCGGGACGTTTTTCTGTTTTAGTACTTTCTTCAGAACTTTTCTTATTCTCGGTTCCTGCTTTTCTCTTTTCAGACTCTTTAATAGCCTGCTCATCAAGGATCCTGTAAATCAGGTCTTGCTTCTTGTACGATTCAACGCGCCTAATACCAAGTTCTTTGGCAATTTGGCGTAACTCAACAAGTTTCTTGCTGTTCAATTCAATGATATCAAGCATATAAGTATACTACTACTTTTTAATAAGTGAAATTGGATTTTATCTCTTCTAACATTGGTTCGGTATGGTCAACGGGGATAAGACAACTGCGTCCCCAATGAAGGTCATATTTTATTTAAAGTAAAAACCAGGAATGGCAAACGAGCGGCCATCCGGGATGGAATTCTTTGCAAACATACACTATTCTGTCAAAACTTGCAAAATATATTTCGATATTTTTTGTTGTAAAAATAGTCTGATAAAGAAAGCTTAAACACGGAAGCACCATGATACGGAGGCTTTATTAAAATAAAAATTTAGCGTCCTGGCACCTCTTCGTTTAGACCGTTTTTAACGGAATATTCTATTTCAAAAAAATCATTACCTCGCAGAGAATAGAAAACTTAAATTTAGAAAACTATAATTCAGTATTCCAGCAATTTAGAAACGATCTAATATCCTAAATCTAAAAATCTGACGTTCTGTTGAAACAGTGAAGTAAGTTTTTTGTTAATATTACAACCCCTAAACATCGAACCAGGTTATTATGAGACAACTGAAAATTACCAAACAGGTAACCAATCGGGAATCCCCTTCTTTAGACAAATACCTTCACGAAATTGGCAAAGTTCAGCTGATTTCGGCGGAGGAAGAAGTTGCACTTGCCAAGAAAATAAAACAGGGCGACGAAAAAGCGCTGGAACAATTGATAAATGCCAACCTCAGATTTGTTGTATCTGTTGCCAAGCAATATCAAAATCAGGGACTCAGTCTGCCCGACCTTATCAATGAAGGCAACCTGGGCCTGATAAAAGCTGCACAAAGGTTTGATGAAACACGTGGTTTCAAATTCATTTCTTATGCGGTTTGGTGGATTCGCCAGTCTATTCTTCAGGCTCTCGCCGAGCAGGCACGTATTGTAAGGCTGCCCCTTAACAAAATCGGGAGCGTCAACAAAGTGAATAATACCTTCTCGTTGCTCGAGCAGGAATATCAGCGTGAACCGACTTCCGAAGAAATTGCCGAAGTACTTGACATGGCTCCGAAAGATGTGAAAGAAGCTCTGAAAGTTTCCAACAGGCACGTTTCAATGGATGCACCTCTTAAGCCGGACGAAGAGAATACCCTTTATGATGTTCTGCTCTCTTCCGATAATGCGAGTCCAGACTCACAGCTTCTTGACGATTCCCTTCGAAGGGAAATAGAAAGGTCGCTATCTACCCTTTCGCCGCGCGAGGCCGACATTATCCGGCTTTATTACGGGCTTGGAGGTGAACCACCATACTCCCTCGAGGAAATCGGAAAACTTTTTAATCTTACACGTGAAAGAGTTCGCCAAATTAAAGAGAAAGCCATTAAGCGACTGAAACACACTTACCGAAGCAGAATTCTCCGGAATTTTATTAATGATGATTGAGGCGGGTTTTGAGTTGTGGAAATTCGTTAATAGGTTGGTAGGTCAATAGGTTAATTGGTTAATTGGTAATTGGTTAATTGGTAATTGGTTAATTGGTAATTGGTTAATTGGTAATTGATCATTGTAAAATTTGTGGCGAACTACTATCCTCAACCTTATCCTCTGCCTCTTCCCCTGCCAAACATTGGCAACTGATCACTAAAAATAGTCAGGTACAAAAATTTTTCTTAAACTTGCCAAAGTAACAACAGACCGTTAGATTTTTAGATATTAGATGCAATGTAATTTGTAAAACTTTGACTTGCTGCATTTTAGTAAACACAATTCGTTTGTCACTAACAACTAACCTGCAATTTATTACAAAAGTATAACGAAGTATTGCAAATCATCAAACCATTGATAAAAAAATTCTATTGAAACATGAGTAAAATGGTTGCACCGTCGTTACTGGCGGCAGACTTTTTAAACCTTGCAAAGGATATTGACATGGTAAACAGAAGTGACGCCGACTGGTTTCACCTCGATATTATGGACGGCGTTTTTGTCCCCAACATCTCTTTCGGGCTTCCGGTAGTTGAGGCCATCAACAAGCTGGCTCACAAGCCGCTGGATGTTCACCTCATGATTGTCAGTCCTGAAAAATACATAGGCGCATTCAAGGATGCCGGGGCTCATCTTCTCAATGTTCACTACGAGGCATGTACTCATCTGCACCGCACAATTGAAGAAATACATCAGTCGGAAATGAAGGCTGGCGTTACGCTTAACCCGCACACACCGGTAAGCCTTCTGGAGGACATTATTGATATGGTGGATCTGGTGCTCATCATGTCGGTCAACCCCGGGTTCGGCGGACAAACATTCATCGAAAATACTTACAACCGCATCGAAAAACTGAAGAACCTGATTCAGAAAAAAACAGCAACGCCCTGATTGAAGTTGACGGCGGCGTTACTGACAAAAATGCAGGAAAATTGTACAATTGTGGAGCAGATGTATTGGTATCGGGAAGTTTTATCTTCAAATCCGACGATCCTGCCGGCACCATCCGGCAACTCAAAACAAGTTGACAAAATCATTGACAAACCATAAAAAGGCATTATCTTTGCAGTTCTGAAAAAAGACAACCACTAATTAGTGCCTGTCTATAAAGAAGGCAAAGTTTTTTACTTATTATGTGTCTGTTCAGAAAGTGGCATTTACAAGGCTTGCGAAGTCCGAAAATACGGAGTTTACTTATCGTAAATGAGTAATTTTCGGACAAGCGTAACACAGTAAATGGCACTTTATGGACAGACACTAATTACCACCAACGGGGCTGACATGGACTTGACAGCAAGGTAAAGTGGTAAGTAAGCATGCCGAGCGTTGTGCAGCTGGCTCGTAAATCTCAGGGCTCAACCTTTTTAACTGGCGAAGACAATTACGCTCTCGCTGCGTAACCGAATAACAGTACGTTACGCTTAATCCCGGCTCAAGGAGCCGGGACGGGACATCTCCCGGATGCCGTTGTTTCGGGGCTATCCGATCAGGAGGTGCAGGAAAACCGAAACTAGTCTGAAGCTTGCTCCGCGCTTCGGACGAAATTTCAGGAGCTAAGGTCTGGTTCGGGTGTCGCTTCCCTCGCCAGTCCCGACAATCAACAAGCGACTAAGCATGTAGAAAGCTTATGGCTTCCTTGTCTGGACCCGGGTTCGATTCCCGGCAGCTCCACAAAACAATTCGGGAATCATAAATTCAAAACCTGTAACCTCATAATTGATAATCAATATCTTACAAGATTCCCATCGTAAAAAATTGACGTAATTTTGCCAAAAAAATTTGGAAGTTATGCAAATGCAGTTGCCATTACCCCCCTTCTTCAACCAACTTGATAAATGCCACTTTAAGTTTTTATGAACTGGAGTGTTTTGTGTAATAAATTTGCGACATCTTAATTTGCTATTAAATCAGAAGTTCTGAATTTGGAACATTCAATTATCTTCTCATGCCCCCTACCCCCGGCCACCTAAAGGGTGTACCCCCGCGCAATTCCAATTATTGTATCATTCGCATGTTTTAATTTGCCGTGAATTGCGGGCCAGCCCGGTTCTCCCCCTTTAGGAGAGTTAGAGATGTAGTGGAAGGGGAAGCTGTTAGCTTTTAGCACCTGTTATTTTTCAACATGGTCGAAGCCTGGATAATGCCGTATATTATTTGTTTTACAGGCGTTTATAGCCAATGGACTGTTAAGCTATTTGAATTTGCTTTTATCTTAAATAAAAGTAGAAAATCGTCAGGAACTGGTTTCCAAAGACAATAAACATAAAATAAAGGTAAATGGTGCATTGGGCAATGCCACAGTCGCTTTTACTTACTCCACAGCCTGTGGCTTTCTTATCCGCCCGTTGGAAGAAACAGGATTTAAAAAACTTTGTTCTTTCAATTAATAGACCCCAATAAATTGTTAAAATAACTTTGGAAATACAAACATTTATTACACTCCGAAAAATCGTCAACAATCCATAAAAAGCTAAAGGACAACTTAATTCGTTAAAATTTACAGAATAGAGGAAAAGTGGCTTTAACCCTTGTTCTATTGGAAAAAAGTTTAACTCGATCCAAATCCCATAACATTTTTTTGTTAAATTCAAAATTTTTGTTTATATTTGTTCTTGTTAAAAAAAAGTTCTATGCAAACTACAAAAACATCCAGAACCGCAACAGGCGGTACCAACCGGGAGATTTCCCCTCCACGGTGGTTTTATGATGTGGACATTCTGTCAAAAATAAAAAGGGAAAATTCCATTTTCAATTTTGATCGAGCACAGTAACGCAATGTTTAACGCCAGAGAACTCAACAGGAAACCCAGCGATTTCGACCGTTGTCGAAACCTCTTAATTACAATCAAAGACCGCGATAATGCCTGGATAGTAAACCAGCTTTACAAGAAGTATAATAAATTTAATAATAATGTTGTTACATTGTAAAATTAAATGAAATGTTATCAACAAAATATGGAAAATAAAAATTATGACTTCAAAGAAATCTATTCAGTTCATCTTGAAGAATCTGAAGACCCTCCTTTTTTTATGGGCGAACTTATTCCAAGAAGTAAAAACAGGAATGAGAACAAATACTTTGGCAGAACATTCATCACTTACGATGGAACTTACACCTATACAATCGGCAGAAACAGGAATGAAATAGAGCGAAAATCTACTGAGCTGGCCAGATACACTTTAACCCGCCTTCCAGACGCCCTTGAAAAAGCCAGGATGTTCATGATCGGGGATGCACCACCACTGACAAGCTACAATTAAAATGCAAAATCAACCTAAAGCAGTATAGAATTTGATAATCAGGCTTTTATAACTAAGATAATAAAAATGGAACACCATTTCACAACTGTATCCGGAGAACAACTTTGCATAGACTCTAAGCTCATAGAGCAATTTGACTTCCAGGCATTTCAATCATCCAACTATCTGACAACAGACCAATTTTATGTAAAAGGATGGCTTCCAAAGGAATATATGAATAATCCCCGTTCTGTCAATACTGACTATGCGTCACTTTTTGATCAAATGAAAACCTATAACGAATTCATGTACAAATCGTTTATTTTTAACAAAATACTAACCAACACAGATAAAATATTAAAAAGACCTGAATTTTTTCTATTGCGTTTCCCTGCTTTGTATTTTAATCATGGATTCAAACAGAAAAATACCATTTTTACCCTGGGCAGCTTATTGGAGTCCTGGAAATACTTCTCTCATCTTCACACAATGGATGACATGGGAGAAGTTTTGCTCATTACCTTATTGTATCCACAACACGTTTATGGTTACAGGGTTAGAGGATGGTCTACGGAACGACAAGATTTTACAGAAATGGGAATAATGGGAGCCATCGATGATTGCATAACGGAATTCGAGAGTCTTAACAAACGTTACCCCTGGCAACTGAAGAATAACCACACCTATGCCCGGCAATTGATTAAAGAAATACAATGACAAAAACCATTAAGCATGCGTACTACTTTTATTTTTCTGACACTGATTATTACTACTATTATCAAGGCTCAGGTCGGACACGGCAGTATGAGCGTAAAACCTATGACTCAATTTTACGATGAATGCCCAACCAGAGGCTACACCAAAAAGGCTATCCTTGAAACCTATTCAACAAGTTTTAGATATAAAGGTGACTTATACATGCTCTCTTACGAAGACCGCATATCGACCAGTGCCAGAAGCAACTATATTCCCTATACCGATATAAAAAAATATGACATCGAAATATACGCTCGCAAAATTTTCATCTTTAAAAAAACAAACGAAAGTTGGGAGAGATGGTCTTCTCCATTATTCAATTCAGTAACCAACGGTATTAGTTACATCGAATACAACAGCAGTCCGGGCCAATCTTTCATACTCGACAATGGATGGATAATACTCGGACTCAATTACAGGATACAAACCGAACAATCAGCTTTCTCCTACCCAGTGCTCGTGTTATTGTACCCGGTAAAAGACAGCCGGGATGAAATATACAAATTCGAGGAAGAAATTTTTATGCCTGTGGCCAAACCTCACCGACGAGTAAAGGATGTCATCCAAAATGGTCACAAGCCATACACCATAATTATGAATGATGATACAGAAATACATCTGACTTTTATTCTTGAGGAAAATGAGTACGGCAGCATAGACATCTTTGAAATAAATGATGAGCTGGGGAATTCAATGAAGTCAAGCATAAATCATTTCCCCGGCGAAATTTACTAACAACAAAAAAAATATCAAACAAAGAATCAATGTTATGTACAGCCTATTTTTTTTCAATTTTATGAGTCGCCAACGCTTCCCTAAGGAGTTTCACGAAAGCCTGGAAAAATTATCTGAAATCATTCCGAAAAACGGAATTCTGTATACACCTGAAAATGAACTGGCTAAGCAACTCAACATCCGTAGAGAAACAATCAGATACATCCTGAACAAACTGACAATGACCCGCCCTCCACTGGCAGTAAAAGAAGAAAACCGATATGTTTTTGATTACACTCCCAAAGAAATTGAAAGAGCCGCTCACTTTCAGGCAGCCTTAAGCAATATGGAGCTTTCGCCGAATGATTTTTGAATAAGCAGGAAAATGCCGGAACCATTGTTGAAAAATGACATAAAACATTTAGTATTTTAACGATTTCATCTATTTTTTGGATATTTTAAGCGCTAATTGCATAAAAATTAGAAATCTGTACCTCTGAAAAATACCGGATATGATACTTGATAACGAAAATAAAAATCTCAAAGTACACGAATGGATTAGCAAATATACTGAAAAAGGAAAACTGGATATTGTAACCGGTTATTATACCATAGGTGCTGTGGCATGGCTTTCCCATGAGGTAAATAATAAAATCAATAAATTTAATCTTGTACTTGGCGACATTGTCAACTTAGACAAAGAAGAAAACAGACCATTAGACCTGTTGAATGAAAATATTACCATTGAAGCGGCTCTAAAACTTAACCATGTGGCCAAAGAAGCCGTAAAGTTTCTTAAACAGGATAAAGTTACTGCGCAGACTCTGGAACCAAATTTTTGCCATGCCAAAAACTATTTGTTCAGTCCTGAAAAGGATGATGACAGAGATAAATTTTTCATAACAGGCAGCTCAAACCTGACAGAAGCAGGGTTAGGATTAAAGAAGACAAACAATGTAGAACTAAATATTGCAGAAACAGGCAATAACCATCAATACAAGGAACTTGTAAGCTGGTTCGATAAGTTGTGGAAAAGTCCTCATGCACATAAACAAAAAACACTGCTATTACCTGACGGGAAAACCTCCAAAATGGATTTTAAACAATACCTAATCCGGGAAATTGAGCGTATTTTTGTTGAATATACCCCCCGTGAACTATATTTCAAGGTACTGTTCGAACTTTTTGGAAACCAAATTCTCGATAAAGAAAACGACCCCGAATTTAACCGCCAGATTGGCCGATTGGAAAATTCGGTAATCTACAACACCCTTTACGACTTTCAGAAAAAGGGCGTCCTCAGCTTAATACGCATGCTGCAAAAATATAACGGGGCAATTCTGGCCGACGCTGTTGGTCTTGGGAAAACATGGAGCGCATTGGCCGTCATGAAGTTCTTCCAGCTTCAAGGCAGGGAAGTTCTTTTGCTTTGTCCCAAAAAGCTGGAGCACAACTGGAGAAGATACCTCAAAAACCAGGACTCGAAATTTGAAAAAGACCAGTTGGAGTATTTTATCCGGTTTCACACCGACATGAATGAAAACCGGCTTGAAAAATATACAGACAGGGCCGATAAATATTTTACCAACGATAAACCCCGACTTATTGTCATCGATGAAAGTCACAACCTACGCAACGACAAATCGAACCGCTACAAATTTTTATTAAATAAAATCATTAAAGCAAATCAGGACATTAAAATCCTTATGATCTCTGCTACGCCCATCAATAATTCATTGATCGACATCCGAAACCAGTTCAAACTGATAACAAAAGACAATTCACACGGATTTGAAAAATCCCTGGGCATCAGAAACCTCGACTATTCATTCAGAACGGCCCAAATGGTTTTTAATGACTGGCGGCAGGAAATTCATCCAAATATCAGCAATTTCATAAAAAAATTGCCACCTAACTTTTTTACCCTGACCGATTCGTTAATTGTAGCACGTACCAGGAAGATGATAGAAGAGCAAAACGCAGAATTGACATTCCCACAAAAGACAAAACCTATCAACCTTTTCGTCACCCCCAGGCAATTGGGTAACTTTGAATCTTTCGAAGAGTTATTCGACCATTTTCCCCCAATGCTTTCTGGATATCAACCCGCCTTTTATTTAGAGGAAACTGATAAGGACATCCTCCACGATGAGCGACAAAGGGACAGGTTTTTGGTGAAAATGATGTACATCCTGATGGTGAAAAGACTGGAATCCTCATGGTATTCGTTTTATTCCACCGTTGAAAAAATTAAAAACCACCATCAAAATGCTTTGGATAAAATCAAAAGCTACCAGAATAATAAAACCAATGATGAAATTGACTATGAAAACAATACACTCTTCGCCGATGATGAACTGGAAGATGAATTTGAAGATGAATTTGAAGAATTGACTCTGGGGAAAAAACGCATTATAAAACTTTCTGAAATTGATAAAGCAGGAAACCTGGACAATTTCAAAACAGACCTGAAAAAAGACCTGGAAGCTTTGGACAATATTTTTTTCAACTTACAGAAATTCAGCTACAAAATTGAACAGGAGACCAAACAGCCCCGGAATCTGAAATCGTCAGACGACAAATTAGAAACCCTGATAACGCAAATTCAAAAGAAAAAATCATCCGGCGAAAACAATGGCAACCCCAAAGTCATCGTTTTTACGGTATACCATGATACAGCTTTTTATTTATTTGATCAATTGAAGAGACGTGGTTTTGATAAGTTAGCCATGGTATCGGGAAGCGGATCGCGAACGGCCGATTCGGACGAAGAAACCAAAAATTTTGAACCCATCCTGGAACGCTTTGCACCCTACACAAAACTGTTTATGGAAAAAGAGTGGGATTTTCATTCACAAAGAAAGGGGGCAGATGCCTACAATGAGTGGATTGAATGGGTCAGACCGGAACATCCCAGAACTTTTGAAAAAATCCGGAATCCAATAGACATTCTTATTGCCACCGATACCTTAAGTGAGGGACAAAACCTGCAAGATGCAGATATGGTCATCAATTATGATGTACACTGGAATCCTGTACGCATCGTTCAAAGAATGGGACGTATAGATCGCCTGGGAAGTCCCAACCGGAAAATATTTGGCATTAATTTCTGGCCATCCAATAACATCAATACCTATCTTAATCTTCAGGGAAGAATAGAACAACGAATGGCTGCTATGAAACTGGCAGGTGCAGAAGTTGATGAAAGGTTTTCTGACTCTTTCAATGAAATGATTCAGGACGAGTCGCTGGATCAAAGAATGCGAAACCGCATGATGCAACAAATGGAAACAACCCTTGACGACCTGGAAACTGAAGAAACTTTCGGTTTTGATGATCTGTCATTAGAAAAATTTCGTCAGGACTTGCTGGAAGAATTCAAAAAAGATAAAGATAAATATCTGAAAATGCCCAAAGGGGTTTATACCGGTTTCAAAGCCGATGCTGATGTTTGCGCCGATAACGGACTTGTCGCACTGTTGGGCTATCCGGCCAACCCCCCAAAAACAATCAATCACCAATACAAGTCATTTGATCTCATATACATCAACGAAAAGGGAAAACCCGTGTTGATGAATCAAAAAGAGGTGCTCGACGCCCTGACCCATCACAAAGACCACCCACGTTTTGTCCCGGACGAGATTGACCGGGGGGAAGAAACTGCCATTCAAAAACTGGTGGCGGCTCTAAAATCGTGGCTGAAAGACCAGGCCATTGAAGAAGTACAACAGGAAGACGGAACCACCAAAAAAAGAATGGGGGCTGAAGCAAAGGACCTACTCTCCAAATTACGGACAGGAGACAAAAAAGCCATAGAGCGTGTTAAAGAAAACCTAACCACAGAGGAAAAGTATAAAACCGATAACTTTGATTTAATTACTTGGTTTTTGATAACCCTTTAACTCATTTAAGATGGCAAAGAATAAAATATTAAACGTTAAGGGAACCGAAATCAAGATTTTTAAAGGAGAAACTGATGATTACATTTCTCTGACAGATATTGCCAGGCACAAGAATGCTGCCAATACAGATTCTATTATTCAAAACTGGCTTAGAAACAGAAATACCATCGAATTACTTGGTTTTTGCGAACAAATGTACAATCCAGATTTTAAACCCCTCGAATTCGATGGGTTTGGTGATTTTGCTACACTGGAACAACTGGTTGTCCTTTCTAACCTCGAAAGTATCAACGCCGTCCTGATCAGGCAAAATCTTTTCAACTCCGCAACGCCTGGAGCAACTTAACCAAATTGCCATCACCCAAATGACTTCCCTTGTCAACAATTCGAACCTTAAAAAACTAAAATAGATGAACCTGCACGTTTTTAAAGACAATACCCTGTTTCATGCCATGAAAAGCTTCTTCGCGGATCTCAACATTCCCATTTCTGAGTACACGGAACACCCGGCCACCCCCCGCGACATGGCCCCAAAGCATTACAATGAAAATAACCCGGCTCATGCCCTCATCGACGATGTTTATTTCCTGGGAATGGTCGATGAACATGCATTTGCGGGCACTGAAAACCCGGAAAGCCCCGAATCCATAAGAAACCGGGACAACGATTACGACGGCCTGCTCATTTTTGGCATTGAACTTAAAGAAAGGGACAACGGCCTCCTACCCTCACGTACACAACTTTCTGAAATTACGCGTTTATTTAACCGTGAATACAATTACACACCTGTTACCATCGTCTTTAAATATGGTGAGCACCTGGCCCTGTCCAACAGTGAAAGGCTCAAATACAAACAGGGGTGGCGCGAAGGGGAAAAGGTGGGAAAGGTAATAATGCTCAAAGACATTAACATTGCAAACCCCCATACAGCTCACCTTAAAATTTTAAGTGACCTTTCCATTGATAAGAAAAAAACCAATTCCTTTGAATTACTCTATAAATACTGGCAATCTAAATTTTCTATTCAAGCCTTAAATGATCAGTTCTATAGCGATTTACAGCAATGGTTTTATTATGCATCGAAAAACATTAAACTTCCTTATAAACCCGATTATCTGGATGAAAAAGAAAACATCAAAAACTTTTTGGTAAGACTTCTTGCCCGCACAATGTTTTGTTGGTTTGTAAAGGAAAAAGGATTAATCCGAAAAGAATTACTTGAGCTGACTGATTGGCGTGAAAACAAATACAGATTAACAAACGACCTTGAAGATGAAAATTTCTTGAACAACAATTCTTACTACAGAGGTATACTCCAGAACATCTTTTTTAATGCCCTCAATAAAAAAGAGAAGAAAGGCAAAAACGATTTTGGGTGGACAAAATATTGGAACCCGGAATTATCAACCGAATGGTTTACAGAAATCCCATATTTAAATGGTGGCATATTCGACAAGCTGGAAGAAGACAATGCCAAAGAAAGCATTGAAGATGCTGTCATAAAAGTGCCCAACTTTCTTTTCTACGGAATTGAAACCGAAGAAGAGGTTGAAAAAGGCAAAGGCAAAAAAGCAACAAAATCCATTGAAAAGGTTGAACACAAAGGACTCAACGAAATTTTAAAATCCTACAAATTCACGCTTGATGAAAATACCCCTTTTGAGGAAGATATTGCCCTGGACCCGGAAATGCTGGGACTGGTATTTGAAAACCTCCTGGCAGAATTGGACCCTAAATTAGAAGAAAACACCAAAAAAAGCATTCGGCGACAAACCGGAAGTTACTACACACCGCGTAAAGTAATCTACGAAATGGTGAATGACAGCTTAAACCTATATCTGTCAAAATTCCTTAATTCTAACTATTCTTTCCTGGGAGATACAACAGACAAAGTTAACGAACTGGTTTATTACAATATTCCCCCTAAACATGATGCCAAATTTGAACACGCCGTAGTGGATGCCATTGACCGTTTCAAAATACTTGACCCGGCTTGTGGGTCAGGAGCCTTCCCAATGGGTATGCTGCGTCGTATTGTAGAAATTTTGAATCTCGTTGATCCAAACAACGAAAAATGGATAGAACTCAAGCTTAAAAATGTTGACCCTGCTCAAAGAAGTGATTTCAAAAAAGTACTCACAACTCATCTGGATGATTACAGCAGGAAATTAGGAATTATCCGAGACAGCATTTATGGCATTGACATACAACCATTGGCCGTGCAAATCACAAAATTGCGATTTTTCATCTCACTGCTTATCGATCAAAAAACTTATAAGGGCATCACCCCCATGCCCAATATTGAAACCAAAATAATTTGTGCCAACAGCCTGCACAATATCCAGGCCGATTTATTCAGCAATGATGCCATCGACAAGCTCATTGCTGCACGCAACAGGTATTATCAACCCGATATTTCCCAGGAGGAAAGAGATAAGATTGCTGATGAAATTATTCATATTCTGGATGCAGCTTTTCCGACTTTCTCCGTTCAGGTTACCGGAAAACAAATACCCGGCCAAAACAAAGAACTCATCAGACAATGGTTTACGCACGGCAATCTGGCTGCCCCCTTTTTCAATATGAATTTCTTTTTCCCTGAATTGCAGCACTCCGGTGGTTTCGATTGTGTCATTGGCAATCCGCCTTACGGTGGGGAAAAAATTAGCGACCAGATTCGCAAGGAACTCAATATTGGCAGCAAAGATCCGTATGCAGCTTTCGTCGCCCGTTTCCTCAATGCTCACAATCACCCCACCCCGTTGAAACATGGTGGTGTTCTGGCCTTTATCGTGAGCGATACTTTTATGACCATTAAAACCCATCTTAAATTGCGCAGCCACATCATGCAAAACTATGTGCATAAAATGCTGCGTATGCACCCGGACACTTTTAAGGCAACAGTCAATACCGTCATCATGATAGCTGAACGAAATACAAATACGGAAATTGACGAAAACCATATTTGTATGATGGCCGACCTGACCAACATCAGCATACACGAACAATACGAACATTTTATTGAAGTTCTTAACCAAACCAAGGGGACAAATTTTGAAACACCCGGGGAAAACATCTCAAATGAAGAATACGCCATCTATTATTATCCGCAGGCACTGATTAAAAACAATAGCAACCTGCCCTTTTTCGTAGCCAGCCCTAAACTTTTTGCTTTGATGAATGACAGTGGCAGCGACCTCAAACAAGAACTTAAAGAAATAGAAGGCAAGAAAGTGGCGGTCCGTCAAATTCCATTAAACGGGAAAGAAATTGAAGTGGTAAAACTGGGCGATATTGCTGATGTAAAGGTCGGTTTACAAACAGGGGACAACAACGCCTACCTGTTTCAAAAACCGGAAGCAAGAGGTTCCTACCGCAATATTGAAGAATACAAGGATTTCCTTTTAACGGAAACAGATTTGGAAAAAATTCGCAATAATGAAGAACTAAGATTTGAAGTGATTGATAAAGGAATTAGCACAGATAATCCAGAAAGTAACCGGTATTTTAATGGTAGATATATAGTTCCTTATGACAAAGGAGGTGAAAGCGATGCAGAAGGAGGTTGGATGCCTAATTATCTAGTTAGAACTGAGTATTATATTGATTGGAGTGATTATGCTGTCAATAGAATGAAATCATTGACAACTTATGAAAAAAATAAACTTGAAGGCAAGAATGGTGGTAATAACAAATTATGCTCTCGATTTCAAAACGCTGACAGCTACTTTAAATATTACATAAGCTATTCTAGAACGGGAATATATGCACCAACTTTTAGAATTGGATCACCCACTCCCTATGATAACAAAAGTTGTGGAATATTCACCAGTAGCAATGAGTATAAAAAAATACTAGCAATTTTATCTTCAAAACTTTCTAAATTTTGTTTCAAGGCATTCCTAGGGCATTCCGTAGATTCTCAGGTAGATGATATTAAAGAATTAGTTATTGCTTTTAATACAAAAAATGGAATTTCTAATAGCATAGACACTATTATCAAAAAACAAAAATCTAACCCCCGCTACGACTATGCCAGCCACGAGCAAATAGAAATAGACAAACTGGTTTACGAAGCGTACGGTTTGAACGCGGAAGATGTTCAGGAAGTGGAAAACTGGTATGCCCGCCGCTACCCGCGTCTCAGCGAAGCCCAAAAAGCCAACCTTCGAAAACTGGGCAAAAGTGACAATTACCTGGAATTGTATGGATTAAAACAGAACACATGAATTACTGGCTTGTAAAATTTGCACCGTTCCGTTATAGTTGGCAGGACGTATTGCGCAACGGAAAGTTCGAGATTTATTCTGTTCGCAATCATCAGGCCCGAAACAACCTGAAGGCTATGAAAATAAACGACTATGTACTGTTTTATCACAGCCAGCAAGGCAATGAAGTAAAAGGAATCATGAAAGTAAAAGAAGAAGCCCACCAGGACAAAACCACCGCCGATCCAAGGTGGGTTTCAGTAACTTTTGAACCCGTCGAAAGTTTCCAAAACCCGGTTTCATTAAGTCAAATAAAGAATGATAGCGGATTAGAAAATACAGGATTGATCAAACAACCCCGATTGGCCGTAATGCGCCTGAAGAAAGAAGAATACACCTGTATTGTGGATTTAGCTAAAAATAAACCGAATTAATGGAAGCAATTTTGAAATCTGTCTCTCATAGCAGAAAAGGAAGCAATTGCATCACATATAAAACACCGGTTCATTTCACAAACATACGTAAACATGGAGCAATCCCGAAAACGAAGTGGTAAAACGTATGGGGATGTTTAAAGAGAAGAGTCCGGATGTTTTGAAGGTAATTATGGAGAGTTGAAAACACATAACCTCACAAAATAATGCTCAACGGTTATAAGTACATAAAAAGTCTGGGGTTCGGCGGCTTTGGCAAAGTTATTCTGGCCAGGGAAGAGATTTCCGGACGTTTGGTGGCCATAAAATCTTTAAATGATAAAAAGAACTTAGCAATTGACAATATTAAACACGAAATACAAATTCTTAGTCGTTTTTATCACCCCCATATTGTAATCTATCACAACACCATTGAAACACCAGATGGTCTGCACTTTGTTATGGAATATTGCGAAGGTGGAAGCTTGCAACAACGAATGAAAGAACAAAATCTTTCCCAATCCGAAGTAATAAAAATAATCCTTACCATTGCCAAAGCCCTGAAATTTGTACACGATCAAAACATCATTCACCACGATATAAAACCGGCTAATATCCTGTTTGACAAAGAAGGCACAGTGAAACTTGCTGATTTTGGGGTCGCCAATACTTTAGGCTTCACAAAATTATACCTGCCACCGATAATATCCGATTTTACAGCTTTTGTTTCCGACAAACGGCACGATATTTATTCATTAGGCATTACAACCATCGAACTCCTCAACAGACAACATCCATTCACAGGTCTTTCCAACGAACAAATAATAAAAAAATTAAAGACCGGCGATATAGGCATTTCTCATTTCCCGGATTGGCTGCAGGAAATAATTTTTACTGCTACACACATTAATGAAAATGCACGTTTTCAAACTATTGACGATTTCATCGAAGCCATTGAAAATAACAATATCTCTTATGAAATCGACGAAAAACTCATTGAAGCTGCCAAACTTAGCAAAAGATTAAAATGGCTCCTAAGCCAAAAAAAATATTATACAGCTTCACGTGAACTCCCATTTTACGATAAATCTTTATTGAAATACCCGATTCTGAAACACCAGGTAGGTTTGTACTATTTAAAAACAAACCAGATACCAAAGGCAAAAAATACTTTTGAGGAACTTCGTTCCGATCACGGAATACTAAAAACAAGTAAGGAACTGGCCATCATAAATATTGAATTGGGCTATTATTCCCGCGCAATAAATTTCCTGAAAGAACATCTGCTTACTAAACCTGATGATCCGGAAGGATATAACTTACTGCTTGAGTGTTACTTTTACTTAAAAAGATACAATACCGGCTCTAAACTATGCCATCAACTAATAAAAACCTTCCCAAAAGAGTCTTGTTTTAAAACCAACGTTTACCTGTTTGACCGACTCAAAAGTCATGCACCCCACGAAACTGATCAAAAGTATCAATACACTACCAATAAACTCATCCTTTTCAACCGGGATATTTTTCGCCAAAGCCATTCAATCATCAATCCAAATAAAAAAGATAATCTGCTGAAAAAATTGATCTTCTGCCATTATGATTTAACAAAAAATCCTAAGTACAACGACACATTGGAAATATCCCAGGGTGGTAAAGTCATTAATCTTCCTCCAAATTCGATAATCACAATTGGTAGAAAAGATTTCAACAACACAATTGAACTTTCAGGACTTAGCGTCAGCAGAAAACACTGTGCCATTATTCCTCTAAAAAAGGAAACCTGGCTCTACGACCTGGACAGTACAGGAACATTTATTGATAACCAGAAGGTTCAAAACCGGGTTTTGCTAACCCATAAACATGAAATTGATATAGGACAACATTCACTCACAATCAATGTGGACAAGAATAAATTATTTTAACAAACAACAACGATATCATGGAATTTATACCTGGCAGTTTTTATGAATTAGTGGTTGTGGAAATCCGCGAAGAAAACGAAAACAAATACATCTATCTTTCGGATGGAATAAGGGAGACCTACAGGGTAAAGCCCTACGATTTTCAGCTTGAATGGGAAGCTGATCTCTTACCCGATAAGATGAAAGTTTTTGTCTGCGATGTGAACTTGATGAACGGGTTACCCTATTTGATACAGGCACGTAAAGAAGTGCTGGAACATTGCTATACTGAATGGGGCGAAGAGTATCCGTTTAAAATAATGGCTATTGAAACAGATAAAAATACCGGAGCAATCTATTATGATTTAAAAGATGATTTCGGCATCCGACACCGTTATTACCCACAGCCTGATGAACCTAAACGGGAAGTTAGTGATATTTTTTCGCTTCAGGTAAATGGTATTGATGTAAAGGAAGGTAACAATGCTTTCCTTAAATTGAATTACATTCCGGATAAGGAAGAAAAACCGATAACCAGGCAGGCCCTACCTCATACCACAGAAAAAGAAGAAGAAAGTAAATTCGGTAGAGAGGATAACTTTACAGAATTTAAAAGCACCATCGTATTCCCGGCAGGTGGAACAGAACCGGATATTGACAGACAGATGCAACAAATTCTTAAAATCATTGCCGGTTTCCAAAACAAAGAAGGTGGTAAACTACTAATAGGAATCAACGATTCGGGAAATGTTTGTGGCATTAATCAGGATTATCCATATTTGAATACCAGTCAAAAAGACCCGTATAACAATTATCAGCCCAATACAGACGGATTTGAAAACAAAATACGTACAGCAGTGCATCATTCCCTGGGCCAATTAAGCAACAGCAAAATCTCTTTTGAATTTAATTCGGAAGAAGGCTTAGATTATTGCTGTATCACTATAAACAAGGTGCTAAGGCCTGTTTTCCTGAATGAAACGAAGTTATTTCAACGGGCAGGCAATATGACCCAAATACTTACCGGCGACGAAATCACCTGGTTTATTGAAGACCGGATGATCCAGCGTAACAATCTGCAAAATCAGCACCTAAACCTGGCAAAACAGGAAAATGCACAACAAATCAATGAGCAGGAAGAAGCGCCGGCCACTACATCACGACCATCTGTTACAAAACCGACAGTTCATCCTGAACCGGCAGCCACGCAACCTAAAGACAGTATTTGGTTTTTTATGACTTTCTATAAGAGCGGAGACTGGTCGTACCAGACCAAAGCAGTTAACTCCGAAGAGGTTATTTTCGAAATTCCGATCATGAAGTCCCTGAAAAAAGAGCGTTTACTAATGGTTTATGCCAATGGGTGTATTAATATGGTTTGTCCATACGACATAATCAATCCAACAAGGACCAATGGCAAAAGAAAATATAAAACCAAAGGAAAACGCTATCAAAACGGGTGGAACACCGACAGCCGGATTATCAATATGTATACTGCACACCGGCAGGACTTAATTTCTGTTCAAAGCGAAGATTCAAGCGGCAACAAATACATTAAAATCCATAATGTTTCGGCAGTTTCAGTGCACAACAGTCTTCATTCAGCCGGAAATATAGTCGTAAATCCCAAATTCCATGCAATTCCCATTGCTGTCCATCACCTGGCATCAGTATACCGCAACTCCATGTCGTCCTTAATTGTAAAAGATTACCAAACCTCAACGATTTTGGGATTCAATCAAAATGACAGAAATATTCAGAGTAATTTGAATGCGTTGAAAAAGATTTTAGGAAGACTGAATAAGAAATAATATCAAAAAAATGCCAAAAAACTGAACACAAATTTTAATTTTACATTAAAATGGAAAAACTTAAGGGTGCAGATTCAACCCGCTAATCACATCAATTTCAAAAAAACAGGAAAAATAATTTCTATCAATTAAAAATTGCTTAACAGCTAAAATACCACATATTATACTTCTATTTCAACTTCAAAGCAAATAAGTTATGACACCCAAAGACCTATATTCAAAAAAATTTATAGATAAAATAAATACATTGAGTAAAAAAAACTCAAACAGAATTTTCATAATCCTTGGACAAGCTGAGCTTATAACGACCGATAACAAAGAAGAATATTTTGCTGACCTGGATACATTTAAAATTAATGGTAATGAAACAATATTCAATAAAGACTGGTTTACCAAAGTTTTTACCATTCTAAATTTATCAAAGGATTTACATATTCTATCTTATATCCAATTTAGTTATCTCATCCATTATATTGATCCATCTTTCTTTATTGATAGAGTCATAATCCTTAAAGATAACCTCAGACAACTATTCCCAATAACAAAAGACGAATACCTCGAAAAAGGTGAAGAAGAAAACATTGAGATACGACCAGAAAAACTACCAATATATCAAGCAGAACAAGTTGCTATAAATGGGAAATATTACTACTCAGTTAAAACCCCGATAAAATCATTCATTTCCATTGATGTTTTTGAAGAAAAAAAAGAACTCAAGAAATCATCTGATTCAGACATAAAATGCATAGATATTACTTCTGATCCATATTCTATTGATATTTTTTTTAATGAATGCTTGGAGCAGAAAACCCCGGTCAATCGGGTTCTTGTCAAACTACACAAAAAGCAACCTTTAAACCCCGCAATAACAATTATTTTAAAAGAATTAAACCATTTTCTAAGTCATTTTGATGGCGAACTTCTTTTCCTAGATGAAACATCAATTACTCAGGAATACAAGATAAGTGAAACCACAGTAGATCTTTTACATCAATTTTGGGGAAAGACTTCAAACTTCAGAGATATTTCTGTTTACAAAAATCCTGACACCGGAAATGAGATATCGAAAATTTCGCAAGGATTAATTGTTGACACAATTATCAAAGAGTATAAAAATTCATTACAAGGCAAACCTTGTAGAGATTTATTTTTAACAGCCCCGACAGGTGCCGGAAAATCTTTACTTTTCCAACTTCCAGCTTTTTACATTTCAACAAAAGGAGATGTCACAATAGTTATTTCGCCCTTAATCGCATTAATGAAAGATCAGGTTAACGCAATTATAACGGAACTTCCTGTCTAATTTTATCGGCAAATCACAGCACTCCCACTGCCAGGCTAAGTTTAAGAGTTTTTTTTGCTCAAATATGTGTGGCTAAGAAAGAATTAATACAAAAATTCTATAAAACATTTGCATATAATCTTTTAAATTATTATATTTGTGGCTAAGATATAAATTTAGCTATATGTTTATTCAAAGAACATACCGTAAGACAAAAAATAAGGTTTACCAATCAGTTGTTCTGATGGAAAATTATAGGGAGGGTGAAAAAGTTAAACATAGAAGCATTACCTCTTTAACAAAATGGCCAGAACATCTTGTAAATGATTTGGAAAAATTAATTAAAGGTAAAGCTATTACGGCAATAGAGGACTTGAATCTTTCTAATGGCAAATCATTCGGTGCAATTGAAGTAATCAAACAAGTGGCCAACCGACTGGGAATATATCAGGCCTTAGGCAGTTCTAAACAAGCAAAACTGGCAATGGTGCAAATTGCAGGGCGTATAATTACGCAACAGTCAAGGAATTACATTGCCAACGAATGGGTGATTAATCAGGATATTGAGAATGTTTACAATGTGTCCAGTTTCAATGAAGATAGCTTATACGATAACCTGGATTGGTTAAGCGCTAATCAGGAAAAAATAGAAAAGAAAATTTTCAGACACCGTTATCAAACAGAAAAAATAAAGAATATATTTTTATACGATGTAACTTCATCCTATTTGGAGGGGACAAAAAACGAACTGGCCACATACGGATATAATAGGGACAAGAAAAAAGGCAAGATGCAAATAGTTGTAGGGCTGATGCTCGACAGCTATGGATACCCAATTACCATAGAGGTATTCAAAGGGAATACCGGTGACACAAAAACAGTTTCGTCACAACTTAAAAAACTCAAAGAAGTATTTGGTGTAGAGCGAGTTATTTTTGTTGGGGATAAAGGAATGATAAAATCAAGCCAGATTGATGAAATCATATCAAACCAGTATAAATGGGATTATCTCACAACAATTACCAAAGAGCAGATTAAATCATTAATAAATAAAGGGGTATTGCAGCTATCTTTATTTGAAGACGAATTGGTAGAAGTAGCTGGCGAAAATAATGTGAGGTACATATTGCGGAAAAACAAGTATAGGGCAATAGAATTAAAACGAAATAGAGAAGACCGAATTAAAAGGTTGATGGATTTTGTGACTAATAAAAACAAATACTTAAAAGAACATCCAAAAGCACAAATTAATGTTGCGCAAAGAGATATAAACAATGAGCTGGTAAAATTAAAACTAAAAAACATCGTCACGGTAGATGTGAACGAAAGAGGGTTCTCTATATCTATAGATGAGGAAGCAAAAGAAAAACAAGGGGAGTTAGATGGCTGTTATGTGGTTAAAACGGGAGTCCCAAAAGAAGAACTAAACACAAAAGAGGCCCATGATAGATACAAAGATTTAGGATTGGTTGAATTTGCATTTAGGACCATGAAGACCACAATTGAAGAGCTTAGACCAATATTTGTAAGAAAAGAGGATAGGACAAAGGGCCACGTATTTGTTGTGATGCTGGCGTATATGATAACCAAATATATTTCAGATAAAATAGCCAGTTTAAACTATACCCGAAAATTTGCTATTGAAAGCCTTGATAAAATACAATATATAGAATATGATTTTAAAGGAACCAAAATAAAAGTACGCCCACATAACTTATCGAATCATCAAAAAGAAATATTGGATGCACTGGATATAAAACTAAATGTAGCTAAGAAGGAATCAGCCTGATAATATGGCGCATCCCTTGACAGAAAAGGGGTTTAAGGGATATTTATTTTCTTTAAGATAGGAAGTTCCGTTATAAAAGAAAGACACTATGATAAAGTTGCATACATAAATAGTGAATTAAGTCTTATTGACAGGGATCGTATCATTGAAAGTTGCAAAAACGGCGATTTAGATATTCTTTATATGTCACCTGAATTGTTTCTTTCTTATGATATTACTCATTTCATTGGTTCCAGGAAAATTGGATTATTAGTAATTGATGAAGCCCATCTCATAACAACCTGGGGAAGAGATTTCCGCGTTGATTATTGGTTCCTGGGAAACCATATCCGTAAAATCAGAAAATACCACAATCTAAAATTCCCCATGGTAGCTGTAACAGCTACGGCAATTTATGGTGGTGCCAATGATATGGTTTTTGACAGTATTGACAGCCTTGTAATGCATGACCCACACATCTT
>NZ_AHZV01000165.1 GCF_000250735.1 Anaerophaga thermohalophila str. Valhall | reverse complement strand
GATACTGTTTAAGAAAGTGTGTCTGAAAAGGAATAAAAAAGGTCTTCTCAGGTTAGTTTTACAAACGAAAAAAATAGAAGTATAACTAAAAAGAGAAGACCTTATGGATTTTACAAAGGAACAATTAACAGAATTAATAAGCAAACATTTAAGCAAAGGAAAAGGGTTACAAGATGTTTTGGAATTGATGATAGAAAGCCTGATGCGAAGTGAACGACGGGAATTTTTGAACACCCAACCGGGGAATAAAGGGAATGGTTACCGTCAGGGTAGGAGTTACGGAAATGGGCGAGTCTTAGAGTTTCGTATACCAAGGGATCGTTACGGAAATTTTCATCCAACTATATTAGCCTTACTGCGGGATCAGGAATTAGAATGTGAGCGTTTAGCGGGTAGTTTGTACAGTAAAGGGCTTACCCAATCAGAGGTGGGGGAAATATTTGAAGAAGTGTACGGACGCCATTATAGTAAAGGCAGTATAAGCCGGATGATAGAATACCTGCGAGAAGATGTTGACCAATGGTTATCACGAAGTCTTGAGGCATATTATCCAATAGTATTTGTTGATGCCATTCACATAAAAGTACACCGAAAAGACAGGGTAGAAACCGAAGCCTTTTATGTGACCATAGCGGTAAAAGAGGATAAAACCCGAGAAGTATTAGGGATTTTCAACCGCCCTAGTGAGAGTTCCACAGGGTGGCAGGAAATGTTTGAGAGTTTGCAATCCAGAGGCGTACAATCCATAGGCTTGCTTGTAGCAGATGGGTTAAAATACCTTGAAGATGCCCTTGCCAGGGTCTATCCCACAACGCCCCTTCAAAAATGTGTTACGCATTTGAAGCGGAACATGCTCAACAAAGTGCGTCATAGCGATAAAGAAGAATTGAGTGAGGATTTACGGGAAGTATTTCAAACCGGCAATCAGTATTACACATCGGAACAAGCATGGAATGCCTGGCAGCAATTGTGTGAAAAATGGGGAAAAGATTACCGAACGATAAAGAAAATGAAAAATGATCCAACATATCGTTATTACTTTACGTATCTAAATTATGATTATCGAATTCAGTCAATGATTTATACCACCAACTGGATTGAGCGATTACAGCGAGATTTTAGAAGGGTATTGCGTATGCGAGGTGCTATGCCCAATGAAGAATCTGTAATAGTGTTAATGGCCAAAACAGCAATGGAAAAACGTGCATATTTCAGGCAATTACCAGGTATTGACAGGGATAAAACATTATTCCCTGAAAAGAAGAAGATGGAACATCCTGATTTGATAAATAAAGGAAGCGATTAGCAGCTATTCTGTCAAGGCTATACAAGTCCCTCCCTTCGGTCGGGAGCCTTGACAGAATAACTCCTAATCTCATATGAATATTTATCAAACCAGGAAAAAGAAAAATTAACTTTGCAATACGAACTAAACTGAGATAGATCTTTATCCGGACACACTAATTTAAACACTACCG
>NZ_AHZV01000166.1 GCF_000250735.1 Anaerophaga thermohalophila str. Valhall | reverse complement strand
AAGAAGTAATTAAACCACATCAATTTGAAAGCCTCTATGATGCAAAAGATGTCTTTGACAGATATTTTTGTAACCGGAAAATAACAATGTACTAAAATCGGAAAATAGTGATGTAGTGTTTTCGGAAAATAGTGATGCATGATTTTGGAGTTCTCAGGATTGCCCCCGGGGGCAATCCTGAGAACTCCAAACCAAATTTTTTCGTCCTATCAGCGTTTTTTAGCAAAAACTTTTAAAACCGCTGATTATGAACAGTAAAGATGTAAACAATTGGATCATGTATCATGAAATACACAAATTAAGTCGGATGGGCTTTAGTTGCCCTAAAATAGCCCGCTATGCTGTAATGGATAGCCGCACTGTCAGGAAATACCTCAATATGACTGAAGATGAGTACGAGGACTTCCTGATAAAAAACCAATATCGCCACAAACTTCTTAACCCTTATGAAGATTTTGTCAGGGAAAAACTCGCTAAGTTTCCCGAGACATCTTCTGCACAGATATTTGACTGGCTCAAGGAGCACTACCCTGATCTTCCAAAAGTGAGCGTGCGGACAGTCTACAATTTTACCATGTTTGTCCGTCAAAAGCACAACATCCCTGTTGCTATTAACCCCAGAGAATACGGAGCATTAGAAGATCTGCCATACGGGTACCAGGCTCAGGTCGATTTCGGTGTTTACAACATGCGAACCAGCAGCGGAAAACGCAAAAAGGTTTGGTTTTTTACCATGGTACTCTCACGAAGCAGAATGAAGTATGTCTGGTTTTCTGACAAATCCTTTACCTCGCTCACTACATGTCAGGCGCACGAAAAAAGCTTCAGCTTTTTTAATGGCGTTCCCTTAACCATTGTTTACGATCAGGACAGGGTAATGGTGGTTGATGAAAACTTCGGAGACATCATTCTAACACGGTTTTTCAGAGAGTACACAAGGTCAAGAAGCTTTGGACTACACTTTTGTCGGAAGGCCGATCCTGAAAGCAAGGGCAAGGTAGAGAACGTAGTCCAGTATGTGAAAAAGAACTTCCTGTACAATCGCCTTTATCATGACGTTGATACTTTGAACCAGGAAGCCCTTGCATGGTTGGGACGCACGGCCAATGCACTTGAACACAACTACACGAAACGAATTCCGGCTTCGGAATTTCTTGTCGAAAAGAAGCATTTAAAGCCTTATTTTCCAATGCAAATTGAAGAGCCGGAGGAAGGTTATTACTCTGTCCGGAAGAACAATGTTGTGGCATTTAAAAGCAACTTTTATTCGGTTCCTACGGGTACTTATCAAAAGGGTATCATGAAGGTTATTTTGAAAGAAAAGATTGAAACAATTGAAATATTCACCACTGATGGAGTATTGATTTGCACCCACAAAAAAGCGATGGGCAAAGGCAGAACAATTTCCAACTCCAATCATAAACGCGACCGTTCAAAAAGCATTTTGCAAATGAGTGAATTGGTTGCCAGTCGGTTTTCTTCAATGGATACAGCTAACAGATACCTGGCCGAAATCAAAAGCCGTTACCCCAGATATATGCGCGATCAATTGCAATGCCTGCAAAAGGTGCTGGGACAAAGCAATGATGCTTCACTTAACGATAAAACACTGGATTTTTGCATCCAAAATCAACTCTACTCAGCCACTGAGTTTGTACAAGCATGGCACGTTCTTGAAGCACAACAAGATGTCCGCATTAAGCTTCCGGAGATAAAACCTTTGGGTGGCAATGAAACATTTACCAAAACCAATGAAACACCTTTGATCAGTGACATTGATGACTATGAATCTATTTTTAACGCTTAAAACAGACTAACATGACAAGATCAGACGTTGTCAGGCAACAATGCAAGACTTTAAAACTTGCTTCGCTGGGCGCTACACTGGATGAAATCATCCAAAAGGCCGAAAAAGAGCAATGTACCTACCTCGAATTGGTTGGTTGGCTCATGGATAAAGAGATACAAACCCGAAAAGCCAAAGACATGGAAACACGAACAAAGCAGGCACGACTACCGCTGAATTACAATTTAGACCTGTATGACTCTTCTGTTGACAATGGACTACAAACAGCCCAACTCAAACAAATCAGAGAGCTTAAATGGCTCGAACAAGGCTATAATTTAGTTTTTATGGGACCCTCCGGAACCGGAAAAACTTATCTCGCTGCGGGGCTGTGTTTTGATGCCATTCAGCAGGGCTACAAAGCCTATTTTAAAACCATGGAAGATGTTATCAAGGTATTAAAAATGAAAGATATAACACGAACTGCTGCGAATGAATACAAGCGAATTATCAAGGCTCACTTGCTTGTCATTGATGATATTATGATGTTTCCCGTCACAAAACAGGAGGCGGTAGCGTTTTTTAACTTAATCAATGAGTTACATGGAAAAACCTCATTGATTATCACAACAAATAAGTCGCCTAAAGATTGGGTTGATTTCCTTGAGGATAGCGTGATTGTTACCGCCATTCTTGACAGAATACTCTTTCGCTGCGATATCATAAAATTACAAGGGAAAGGGTACCGAATGGCAAACCGAAAAAATTTCTTTGAATTTAACAATTAATCATCCTATTTTTAAACCAAAATCATGCATCCTTATTTGCCGATTTTGATACATCCTTATTTGCCGAAAATCATACATATTTAATTGCCGGTAAC
>NZ_AHZV01000167.1 GCF_000250735.1 Anaerophaga thermohalophila str. Valhall | reverse complement strand
AAATACGTGATTACTTTTAATTCAAAAGATAATTACCGGCCATCCTCATTTTTGGGAATGGCCTTTTATTGAGTATATTTGGGGCCGGTTTTCAGACGCATTTTCAATGCCGAATTTTTCAGCAGAGCATTATTATTTCGATGAAACGAGCATGGCAAGGATTGCAACAATAAGAATATGTATAAGTTCTTACATGCGAGTTCCATCAGACCAATAACTTAGACAAATTTTATACTGATGAACAAATACCAGATTAACCATCTGAAAGAACTTGAGGCCGAATCGATTTTTGTGATCCGTGAGGTGGCAGCCCAGTTCGAGAACCCTGTTATGTTGTTTTCGGGCGGCAAAGATTCAATTGTTATGTTTCATCTTGCCCGGAAAGCTTTCTGGCCGGCAAAAATTCCTTTTCCCCTGATGCATATTGATACGGGGCACAACTTTCCGGAAACCCTCGAATACAGGGATAATCTGATGAAGGAGACCGGCACCCGTTGTATTGTTAAGTATGTTCAGGATACCATCGATAAGGGAAGAGCTGTGGAAGAAACCGGTATTAATGCCAGCCGTAATAAAATCCAGACGATAACTCTTCTGGATGCTATTGAAGAGGAAAAATTTGATGCAGCCATGGGAGGGGGCCGGCGCGATGAAGAAAAAGCCCGCGCTAAAGAGCGCTTTTTCTCTCACAGGGATGAGTTTGGCCAGTGGGACCCCAAGAATCAGCGCCCCGAACTTTGGAATCTTTTCAACGGGAAAAAGAATATGGGTGAACATTTCAGAGTTTTCCCCATTAGTAACTGGACCGAAATGGACGTCTGGCAATATATCTATATGGAGAATATTAAGCTGCCGTCGCTTTATTTTACACACAAACGTGAAGTTTTTCAGCGGGATGGTGTCTGGCTGGCTAAAGCACCTTTTATGCAGCTTAAAGATGGAGAAAAAGTGGAAATGCGCGATGTACGCTGCCGTACCATTGGTGATATGACCTGTACCGGGGTAACTTTATCCACTGCCAACAACATCGAAGATATTATACAGGAAGTAGCTGCAACCCGCACAACAGAACGTGGAGGAAGAGCCGACGATAAGCGTTCAGATTCTTCTATGGAAGACCGCAAGAGGGAAGGGTATTTTTGAGTTCAGGGTTTGTTTTAACGAGAGTCAGTTAAAAAAAGCCTAAACGCAGAGGCGCAATGGCGCAAAGTTTTTATTATGAGAGGTAGAGATGCCAAATTGGGCGTCTTTACCTTACCAAACATCTGTAAAAGCTTAACGGAGTATTGTTTTAATAAACAACTGATTTGGGTAATTGATAACTGATAATTGATAACTGATAATTGATAATTGATAATTGATAATTGGTAATTGATAATTAAAAAGATGAGTGGAAAAGAATCGGGATATTTAGATATGGAGCTTTTGCGGTTTACCACAGCAGGAAGCGTGGACGACGGCAAAAGTACACTAATTGGTCGTTTGTTGTTCGATTCCAAGGCTATTTTTGAAGACCAGATGGAGGCCATAGAAAAAGCAAGTCTTCGGTCGGGTGGGGAAAGTGTGAATTTGGCATTGCTAACCGACGGACTAAGAGCCGAGAGAGAGCAGGGCATTACCATTGATGTGGCTTATCGTTACTTTGCAACGCCGAAAAGAAAGTTCATTATTGCAGACACCCCCGGGCATATTCAGTATACGCGAAATATGGTGACCGGTGCCAGTACAGCTAATGCTGCAATAATCCTGGTTGATGCCCGTCACGGAGTGCTTGAACAAACACGCAGGCACGCCTATATAGCCTCGCTTCTGCAAATTCCGCATATAATAATTTGTGTCAACAAAATGGATCTTGTTGACTACGATGAAGCTGTTTTTGAGCAGATTAAGACCGATATGGAGGATATTTCCTCCAAATTGAGTGTTAAAGATGTGCGTTATGTCCCCATAAGCGCGCTTGTTGGTGATAATGTAGTTACCCGTTCCAAAAATATGGACTGGTACCAGGGCCCGACACTTATGTACCTGCTTGAAAATTTGCACATCGGAAGCGATATTAACCGGGATGATTTCAGATTGCCCGTGCAATATGTCATTCGCCCTCAGTCTAAAGACTTTCCTGATTACCGTGGCTATGCCGGGCGTATTGTCAGTGGAAGTCTTAGAGTTGGCGATACCGTAAAAGTGTTACCTTCAGGTTTTACATCAAAAGTTAAATCCATTGATTTGTTTACCGAAAATCTGGAGAAGGCTTTTGCTCCTCAATCTGTTTCTGTAACCCTTGAGGATGAATTAGATATCAGCCGTGGAGATATGCTGGTTAAAGAGTCTAACGGGCATGGTCCCAAAATCAGCCAGGATATCGAAGTGATGATGTGTTGGTTCAACGACAGAAAAATGATACCGAGAGGTAAATATACGCTGCGCCATACAACCACCGAAATGAGATGCATGATAAACGAGGTGGAATATAAAATGAATATTAACACCCTCGAAAAGGATACCGATGACCTGGAAGTAGAAATGAACGATATTGTGAGGGTGAAGTTGCGTACTACCAAACCCCTGTTTTTCGATTCCTATAATGTCAACAGAAATACCGGTAGTCTTATTCTTATTGATGAGGGCACCAACGAAACTGTAGCTGCCGGAATGATAGTGTAGAAAGAATTTTAATATTTGATGAGAACCGTCAACGCCTATGGTGTTGGCGGTTTTTTTGTGGGTTTGATTCAACTTCCTGAAAAGTCAACAAACAGGTAGGAATGTATCGTTCTCGCTATGCAATTGCACAAGATTAATAAACGTTAAAACCAAAAAACTATTTTGGTTTTTTTAGTTTTCACGCTATTTTTGAACCGCTCAATAAAAGGAAAATGGAAATTAAGGAAAGAATAATTCAAGGTGCCGGAAAATTGTTTTTTGCCCGTGGCATTAAGCGGGTTATAATGGATGAAATAGCATCGGAAGCTGGTGTATCAAAACGTACCATCTATGAAAATTTTGATGATAAAACACAACTTTTAAAGGAAACGCTCGACTATTTCCAGCATGAGCACGATTGTAATCTCAAAAGAATGACCGAACAAGCTGACAATGTTATTGAAATCATAATTGGGATTTTGCATTATGGTCTGGAAAGTATTAAAGTGGTAAACCCTCTGTTTATGGAAGACCTGAAGAAATTTTATCCCAACATTTGGGATGAGAGTGTTCGTAAAAGCCGGGAGTCGGGCCAAATGGAGTTGCAGAGATTATTGGAAAGAGGAAAAAGAGAAGGACTTTTAAGACCGGATATCAACCCGCATCTTGTTGCAAGAATCTTTTATGAACAAATTACGCTTATTCACAATAATGAAGCATTCCCCATTGATGAATTCCCCCGTAAGGAATTGTTCGAGAATATAGTACTAAATTTTGGTCGTGGTATTTCCACTCCCAAAGGTGTGGAAATGCTTGAAAAATTATTGTCTGATCCAGATTCGGGAAAGAATGGCCCGGGATAATAGTTTTATCTTAAATCTGAAAATCTAATGGTTTGTTATTAATAGGATTCTGTATACCAATATCTTGTGTATATCTTAAATCTAACATCTGATAATCTCACCATCTATTGTAATGTTCTGAGTGTTTAGTAACCTGTTAAAATAGTAAAACCAGTTATTTATGAAAATAATGTTCAGAAAAGTTACCCTTTTACCTGTTATTGTTGCTGTTGTGTTCGTATTTCCGGGCGCTGGCACAGCACAGGAGGTCTCTGTTGACGATACTTTGCATCTGACTTTGGATAAGGCTCTGGAAATTGCTTTGTCCGAAAACCCGTTAATTAAAGTGGCAGATAAAGAGATTGAAAAAGTGGACTATTCCCGTAAAGAAGCATGGGCGGGATTAATTCCTTCAATTTCGGCAGAAGGAAGTTACAGCAGAAATGTTAAAAAGCCTGTTTTGTTTCTGTCCGAAGATATGGCTGGTGGTTTTGGAGGGAGTTCAACCATTGAAATAGGATCGGACAATAGTTATTCAGGGGCTATCAGTGCTGCAATGCCTCTCTTTAATATGTCGCTTTTTAAGAGTATCCGGATGACCGAAGTGGAGATGAAAAGCGCTTTGGAATCAGCACGCCAATCACGGATTAATATGATTAATGAAGTGAAAAAGGCTTACTATAACTGTTTGCTGGCCAACGATTCCTACAATGTGATGCTCCGAAGCCTGGAAAATGCAAAAGAAAATTACGAAAACACCCAAAAGATGTTTGATCAGGGAGCTGCGGCAGAATACGATGTTATTCGTTCCGAAGTTCAGGTACGAAATCTTGAACCTTCCCTGACCGAAGCAAAAAACGGACGTAAAGTATCTGCCTTAATGCTGAAAATTCTTCTTGGACTCGACAGAGACATCCCGCTGGGTTTTGATGAAAATCTTGAGGCTTTTAAGGAATTAATAGAAGGAATGCCTTCTGATCCGCAGCAGGATATATCCAACAACACCGATATCAGGCAACTGGATATCCAGAAATTACAACTTGACAAACAGTTTGAGCTGACCAGGGCTCAACGTTTTCCGACTCTTTCAGCGTTTATTAATTACCAGTTTCAAACGCAGGCCAACCATTTTCGATTCGATGACTACCGATGGGCAACACCCATTGTTGCAGGTTTGCAGCTGCAAATACCTATATTCAGCGGTTTTTCGAAACGGTACCAGGAAAAACAGGTGGAAATAAGTATGGAACAGCTGAAATATCAACGCGAAAATGTTGAACGTCAGGTATCGGTATCAGTGTTGAATGCTTACTCTTCCATGGAGGCGGCCGCACAAAAAATAGAGTCGGCCAGGGTGGCTGTACGTCAGGCAAAACGCGGATACGAAATTTCTCAGACTCGTTACGAAACCGGAGCCTGCACGCTTTTGGAACTGAACGATGCAGAAGTTGCTCTGACACAGGCCCGGCTGAATTTAAACCAGGCCCGTTTCGATTTTCTTTCGGCACGTGCCGAATATGAAAAAACACTGGGGACAAATCTTCCGGAATTTGCCGAGCTGCCGGCATCATCAGATGAAGCACGCATGGAGTAGCTTTGATTTCTCAAATTCATAGTAAAAAGCAATAATGAGATTGGCAAAAAGAGACTTTTAGGAGCAGGCTCAACCATTTAACCTTTAAAATATATACCAATGAACACAAGAAGTTTAAAAAATACTTTCCGCATTTTATCGATTGTTCTTTTCAGTGGTCTGCTGGCTTGTTCAGCCCCATCAAAAGAAAACAATGAAGAAGGAGAAAACGGACCCAGAAAAGTAAAAACCGCTTTTTCGCGGATAAAGAATATTGAACAGGATATGGACTTTACGGGGAATGTCGTCCCTTTTGAAAGAAACATTATTAGTCCTTCTATGCAGCTTCGAATCCGGAAAATACACGTGGATGTTGGCGATGCTGTGAAGAAAGGTCAATTGCTGGTGCAGATGGACCCGGCTCAGTTGTTTCAGACTAAAGTGCAATTGAATAACCTGGAAAAGGAATATGCCCGCCTTGATACGCTTTACAAGACAGGAAGTGTTTCTGAACAGCAGCTTGATCAAATGAAAGCTGAACTGGATGTGTTGCGAACCAATTATCAAAATCTTAAGGAGAATACACGGCTGCTGTCTCCAATCAATGGTGTGGTTACGGCGCGTAACTTTGAAGACGGAGACATGTTCAATATGGCTGCAGGTGCAGGAATTCTTACTGTTATGCAAATAGATCCTGTTCAGGTTGACATTAGCCTGCCGGAACGATTTTTCCCTGCTGTTGAAGAGGACATGCCCGTTTCTATGCGACTGGATGTTTATCCCGACACCCTTTTTGCAGGCCGGGTCTTCCTGAAACACCCTACTATTAATCCTGCGACCAGGACTTTTACAGTTGAAACCATATTTCCCAATAGGGAACAACTGATACGTCCCGGAATGTTTGGGCGTGTTAATATCATATTCGAGACCCTTGAAAGAGTGACTGTTCCGGATATGGCTGTTCGGCGCCAGCAGGGAACCAACGACTATTATGTGTTTTTGGTAGAAGACGGAAAAGTTACACGGAAAGAGGTTGAGTTAGGGCGAAGAGTAGACGATTTTTATGAAATAATCAGTGGTTTGGATGAAGGAAAAGAAATTGTTGTAGAGGGCCATACAGGACTTCTGGAAGGAACACCTGTAGAGGTGATCCAATAGCATCCCGGATTTCTGAGTGTTCATATATTTTATTGCGAATCTGATAATTATTAAGAAATGAGTATATACGAAAAGGCGGTAAAGAAACCCATTTCAGTAATACTGATATTTGTCGGTGTGATTATTATGGGGCTTTTCTCACTGCGATATTTACCTATTGACCTGTATCCGGAAATTGATCCCCCCATTGTAAGTGTTTTTACGTTTTACGAGGGGGCCAGTGCTGCCGATATTGAAACCAATGTAACCCGTATCCTGGAGGATAATCTGAATACAGTTAGTAATCTGAAAGAGCTCACATCGGTTTCAAAGGACAATACTTCGCTGGTGATGCTGGAATTTGAATGGGGAACCAACCTGGATGAAGCAACCAATGACATTCGCGATGCCATCGGAAGGGTAGAAACATATCTGCCCGAAGGCGTTGAAAAGCCAATAATATTCAAATTCAGTACCAGTATGATCCCCATTATGCTTTTGTCGGCTACTGCCGATGAGAGTTATCCTGCCTTGTCAAAAATCCTGGATGAAGGATTGGTTAACCCGCTCAACAGAATTGAGGGGATTGGTGCGGTTGCGTTATCCGGCGGGCCTGAACGTGAGATTCAGGTAACTGTTGATCCCCGAAAACTGGAAGCTTACAACATGAGTGTTGAGCAGATCGGTTCGGTCATTGGTCAGGAGAATCTTAACCTTCCCGGCGGAGAACTGGACATCGGAAGTCATACTTACCCGGTGCGTGTTGAAGGGGAGTTCAAAACCAGCGATGAAATTAAACACCTGGTTTTAGGATATTTTGACGGAAAACCGGTTAAAATATCAGATGTGGCAACAGTGAAAGATACTCTTGCCGAGATGACTATTGATGAGCGAAGCAACGGAAGAGTCGGGGCCCGTATTGTGATTCAAAAGCAATCGGGGGCCAATTCCGTTGAAATAGCTAAAGAAGTGAGAGAGAGACTCCCCGAATTGATGCGAAACCTACCACCTGATATTCAGATAGATACCATATTCGACACCTCCGAGTTTATCGAAAACTCCATTAGCAGCCTTGCTAATACTGTAATGTACGCCGGTATATTTGTTGTTTTGGTCGTATTGTTTTTCCTGGGACGCTGGCGTGCTACATTTATTATTATTCTTACGATCCCGGTATCGCTGATTGTTTCGTTCATCTATCTTTATACAACAGGTAACACTTTGAATATCATTTCGCTTTCTTCACTTTCCATTGCCATCGGAATGGTTGTAGACGATGCCATTGTGGTGCTGGAGAACATTACACGACATATCGAACGGGGAAGTTCACCACGCGAGGCAGCTATTTACGGTACCAATGAAGTGGGACTGGCCGTAGTAGCCACAACATTAACCGTTGTTGCAGTATTTTTCCCATTGACACTTGTTCAGGGATTGAGTGGAATTATGTTCCGCCAGCTGGGAATGATTGTTACGTTAGTTGTTATCGTTTCCACGTTAGCTGCTCTTACGTTGACACCAATGCTATCATCTCAGATGCTGCGTTTGATGCCACCGCGCAAAGCCGGGTTTTCCAAAGCTGTATTTGGCACTATTGAGAATTGGTTAAATAAATTTGACAATTTATATGAGAAAACGCTTGGATGGGCCGTTAAGCACCGTGCATTGGTGTTGGTAAGTTCTATTGTTATTTTTGGAGCCAGTATTTCGTTGGTGTCAGTGGTTGGAACAGAGTTTATACCTCCGGCCGATAATGCCCGTATAGAAGCAACTGTTGAGTTGCCCATGAACCTGAGACTCGAAAAGACCAAAGAGGTGGCCCGTCAGATAGAAAAAATATGGCAGGAGAAATATCCTGAAATAGAAGTTATTTCTACCAGTGCAGGTGTGGCCGACGAGAGTAATATATTTTCTGCGTTTGGCGAAAACGGATCTCATATCATTAATTTTACCTTGCGTCTGTCGAACAGCACCGAAAGAGAAAGAGATATATATCTGATTGGCGACCTGATGCGGAATGATCTGAAGGCGATTCCAATTGTTAAAGACTTTTCCGTTTCGCCAGGTGGTAGCGGGGGCGGTATGGGAAGTGGTGCCAGTACGGTGGAGGTCATCATCTCCGGATACGACCTTGATGTAACCGGTGAACTCAGCGAAAAAGTTGCTGACAAGATGGAAGAAATGGAGGGTTTACGTGATGTGGAAATAAGCCGGGAGGACCCGAAAACAGAATATCAGCTCGTGCTCGACAGAGAAAAACTGGGAATACACGGATTAAATACCGCTACCGTTGCCACGGCTATGCGTAATCGTATAAACGGGCTTATAGCAGCGCAGTACCGCGAAGGTGGAGATGAATACGATGTCAGGGTACGATTTGCTGAACCTTTCCGTGAGTCGATTGAATCTATTGAAAACATTCTTGTGTACAATCAACAAGGGCAAGCCATTCGAATTGGTGAACTGGGCAAGGTAGAAGAATTTACTTCCCCGCTTTCCATAGAACGTCGCAACCGGCAACGTGTCATTACTGTTACCGGGTCTTTGTATAAGGCGTCTATTACCGACGTGGTGAATGAAATTAATACACATATCGATGAAATCGGAATTCCCCAGGGCGTCGGTATTGATATTGGCGGAACAGCAGAAGACCAGCAGGAGTCGTTTGCCGATCTTGGTTTACTGCTCGTGCTGATCATTATCCTGGTGTATATTGTGATGGCATCGCAGTTTGAATCCCTTCGTTCACCTTTTATCATCATGCTTACTCTGCCGTTTGCTTTTACAGGAGTGTTCCTGGCGCTTTTCATTACAGGAACCACACTTAATCTGATATCAATGATTGGGGCTGTGATGCTGGTCGGTATTGTGGTGAAAAACGGAATTGTACTCATCGACTACATCAACTTATTGCGCGACCGGGGTATGTCGTTGATACAGGCTGTTGTAGCAGGTGGCAAATCCAGACTTCGTCCCGTGCTGATGACCACCCTGACAACCATCCTGGGTATGTTACCGCTGGCAATAGGTATTGGTGAAGGTGCCGAAATCTGGCGCCCGATGGGTGTTGCCATTATTGGCGGTCTTACCGTCTCAACCATGCTTACATTGGTTCTGATGCCGGTGGTTTACACTATGTTTGGGGCCAATCGTATGAAGAGCGAACGCAAACGGATTGCTAAACTTGAAGAAAGTATATAGTTCAGAGATCAGAGTTCAGGGTTCAGAGTTTCGAGTTTCGAGTTGACACCGAACCCGGAACTCAAAACCCGGAACCCGGAACTCAAAACCCGGAACCCGGAACTCAAAACCCGGAACCAGGAACTCAAAACCCGGAACCCGGAACACAGAACGCAAAACATAAACAGTTATGAAAGCAGTATTTATCGTATATAATCAGGCGCTAACCGAGAAGGTTGAGCACATTCTTGATAAGCTCGCCATTCGAGGCTATTCACGATGGCCGCAGGTTCAGGGGCGAGGCACACAAAACGGAGAACCGCACCAGGGTACACATACCTGGCCCGCCATGAACGAAGCTGTTCTTACAGTCGTGGAAGAATCCAAAGTTGAAGAATTAATGGAGCATCTGAATCATCTTAATGATAAAGCGGAAATGCAGGGACTCAGAGTCTTTTGTCTGGGATGCCGAAGTGGGCGTCTGACAATATGGGAAAACAAAAAAAACGGG
>NZ_AHZV01000168.1 GCF_000250735.1 Anaerophaga thermohalophila str. Valhall | reverse complement strand
TTAAACTTTCACCTCTCAATTCGATTCTATAAGAAGTATGGACTAATCTATCTAAAATAGCATCCGCAATCGTCTCTTCACCAATGATATCGTACCAATTTTCAATAGGTAATTTCCGTGTTCTTAACTTGAAGGGGGTCAGCATCCGCCGGAATCACATGCTTTTTGTCTTTAAAAAATGGCGGATTTTTTTGCCGGATTAGGGGGGGCAGCTTACTCCGGATTATCCAGATGCCATAACGTGGAACGCCCTCTTTTTTCTTTTCGTACAAAAATCGTATGCCCTTTTTGCCCTTACATTTGGATTGCCCTTTTACATAACAAACTACCTCACAAAAAGAAACAAAAAACCTGCTTATTCGTATCTGTTTTAAAATCCGAAGAATAAATTCAAAAATTTTGTTACCATGATGCCTTTCAGACCAATCCCCGCAAAACAACCTAATTTTTTTCAACATCTTTTCAATCTTCAGTCAAAAGAGAATGTTATTATCGAAGTCAACAATCTCCTGGCGAAGGCTGAAAACATCAGCGATATCGAAACCGATCAGATTATCGGCATAGCAGATGGCTATAAAATCAACCTCGAAAAACAATTTACAGAAGAACGTAAAGATATGTTTCGCAAGCTGGTTCGACATGTAATTAACGATGATAACATTAGCAACGAAGAAGCCATGCAACTGAACCATCTGAGAGATCTTCTTTTTCTTTAAACAACAGGAGGTTGAAAAAATCCTTAAAGAGGAAACACAAAGAAGATATGGCGAACATATCGATGAAGCCCTGCAAGACAACAGGGTTTCAAAAGCAGAGAAAGAGAGACTCGAACAACTTCGAAAGAACCTGATGATTGACGAAGCAGTTGCCAAACAGCTTTATGCAGGACGGGCCAAAGCCAATCTTCAGAAATTTATTGAAGATGCTGTCTCGGATGAACGGTTGTCACCCGACGAAGAAAAAGAAATGAATGAAATAGCAAAAAGCCTTGGTATTGAACTCAGCTTTGACGATAACTCACAAAAAGCCCTGGAACGATTTCGACTGTACTGGCAAATTGAAAATGGCGACCTTCCCGAATTAAAACCCGACATCAACCTCTTCAAAGGGGAAAAATTACACTTCAAAACGGCTGCCGATTGGGTTGAACACAATCAGGTGACGCGTCGCATTAACTATGGTGGCCCCACTGCACGAATCAGGCTTGCCAAAGGCATCTATTACAAAGCGGGCAGCATGGGTGTGAACCGCACCACGGAAGATGTTTGGCAACGTCTTGATTCCGGATTGATTTATTTAACCGATCGCCGGATTATTTTCATGGGAAGCAGGGGCAATAAAAACATCCGGCTTAACAAAATTCTCACATTCGAACCTTACAACAACGGTGTGGACATACAAAAATCGGCCGGTAAAAGCCCGTTTCTCGAATTTTCCGTCAATGTGGATATCTTTTCAATGATATTGGGAAGACTGCTGTTTGTGGAGTAAGCAAGTTTGATAGTATTTCTGAGATGCAACATTATTTACTAATGAAATGAGCATAGCAAGGTTTGCTATATTAGATTATTATTAGATAATTAGATCAAGGGAAAAGTTGAAACTGATGTTTGCATCATTGAATCAGAAACATTTCAATAAGGTAATAAGGTTTTCATTCAGGGTAATTTTCTGCTAGTTACTAAGGTTGGGAGAAGAAAAATAAGGTTTTGGGAAAATAAATTTACTACGACTTATGAATGATTTGGAACGAAAAAAACCTTATTTTCATTCCTTACCTTAGTAACAAGGCGTTTTTAAATGTTTGTACCAGAGTTAACTCATTGTTAATGAGGATGCAAAAATTTAAAACAACACAAAGTTTGCCAGTAAAGATGCTTTTTAGACCGGGCTCAAGGATGTAAAACAAAATATAGCATAGATTTGGATATAAAAAAAACAGGATTAACCTTTTAAAAGTTTAACCCTGTTACTGGTAGCGAGAGGCGGGCTTGAACCGCCGACCTCATGATTATGAATCATGCGCTCTAACCAACTGAGCTACCTCGCCATTAATACCTTCTCTGGCACTTAACATCCCGATTGTAATTTGAACGTTTCAAAATTTTCAAATTTTCGGAAATCACAGTGTCAGCCTGTTAACAATTTCATTTTTGCGGTTGCAAATGTAGGCGTTTTGAAGGTATTCTCCAATTTTATGAGGCAGAAAAATAGCACTTTTTTCACTTCTGCTATGTAATCTACTAAATTTCCGACGCTTGAAATTACTGTCTCCCCTCATTCATTTCCTTCAACTCTTTAAATAATTTTTCCTCTTTAGCCGACAGATTTTCAGGGATACTAACTTTCAGGCGAAGCAGCAAATCTCCATATTTGCCGGGTTGATTATGCCAGGGCATACCTTTGCCGCGGAGTCTTAACATTTTGCCGGGTTGTGTTCCTTTAGGAACCGTAACGTTGATTACCCCACTCAGAGTATTTACCCGTATCTTACCACCCAGAACGGCCGTATAGAGGTCTACCGCCACTTCCTTAATGATATCATGTCCTTCGATCTGATATTCCTGATCGGGCCGAACCTTTATTTTCAGATAAATATCACCACTGGGGCCACCCCCCGAACCTTTACCACCTTTGCCTTTAATACGCAGTTCCTGACCATCGTAAGCGCCAGGTTTAGTATTTATTCTCAACTTTTGTCCATCAACATTCAGTATCCTTGAGGTGCCGTGATAGGCTTCATATACCGAAAGTTCAATTTCAGCCTGCAGGTCTTGTCCTTTGGAGGCCCGGCGACTATGGCTGTCAAAACCCTGAGCGGCAGAACTGCCCATTCCTCCCATTCCGCCAAAAAACATATTAAAGAAATCGGAGAAACCACTTCCCGTCTCACCAAAAAGGTCATCCATGTCACCTTCAAAATGATAGGTACGACCGCTTCCCGGCCGGCCACCAAACTGCGACCAGTCGAAACCACCAAATCCGGAGCCCTGACCGCCGCTGAAACCGGCATTCTCATACTGTTTCCAGTTGGCCCCTAACTGATCATATTTTTTCCGCTTCTCAGGATCCTTGAGCACTTCATAAGCCTCGTTTATATCCTTGAACCGGTTCTCTTTCTCTTTGTCGTTAGGGTTTTTATCGGGATGGTACTTCACGGCCAGCTTGCGGTAGGCTTTCTTAATTTCGTCCTGACTGGCGTTTTTCGAAACCCCCAATATTTTATAGTAATCTTTATATTGCATCGCTGACTTGATTTTTCTTTGATAAAATACAAAGTACAGACCAAAACCATATTGAAGTATCACTGACGACAAAATGACTTAAACAACACATAAACAGTTGTTTTTAATTGTCAATTTGACACCACTCTCTCAGCAGCAGATGACATCGGGAAAAATTCATATCCTGTATCGGCAATAAAAGAACGGGAGAAATGTTATTAACAAAAGCAGTTAGTCAGCTACCCCGACGATGGAAACAAATTTGCCGGAAAAATATATAAACACAAAGGTAACAGCAGGCTTTTTCCTGCTGTTAATAGTAGCCGTCCTTGCTTTCGGCTTTAATTATTTCAGTGTCGTCAAACATTTAATAAATCAGCCTTCGGACGACCCGTTAGGGGTACGCCTCGTTCTTTTGAATGAACTTGTATTCAAAATTCAGGAGGCCGACAGAGCTGCACGAATTTACACACTTACGGGTCTGCAAAGCGACTACAGAAAGCATGAGGCTTACAACGATTCTATCAACACCATTTTTAACCGTCTTGAAGATGTCTTCTCCGACAGTCTCTTCATAAAAAAGATTGATACCCTGAGAGTGCTGTATGATCAAAAAAAGCAACAGACCCGTCAACTTTTTGATTTAAGTGAAATTAACCGGTATCGTCAGCGTTATGGGGAGGTATTGTCCATTTTGCCGGACAGCCTGAATTATCAGATCAGCCAGATTACCTATTCAAGGCTCAATATTGATTCGATAAGCAACACAGATTCTCCGGAAACCGATAACCAGCTTACGTTTTTCGGCCGCATAGCACGGTTCCTCACTGGTTCAGGAACTAAAGAAGAAGCGCCTGAAGTAACCCCAAAATCACCCAGAATATCACAAATTATTGATTCATCACTCATTACAAGAAAAAGAAAAGACCCTGCACTCGAAAAAATAAGAGAACAGCTAAAGGTCATTGAAGAGCAGGACAAGCGCTTTTTCAACCTTTTGCTTGCAAGAGAGCAAAGCCTGATCAGTCTTGGCGATAAACTCACCGGAACCATCCGTCAGATAATTCTTCAGCTTCAGGAAGAAGCCGTAATTGAATCGTCTCGTTACCAGAAAAGTTTAATCGGCATGCGCCACGATCTGATCAACAAACTGGTGTTTCTCGGTTTATCGGCTCTCATCATAATTACCGTCTTCGTGTTGTGGATAAACCGTGATCTGCGAAAAAGCCGGAGACTTAAAGAGCAGCTGGTTCAGTCAAGAGAAAAGATAGAATCCCTTATGAAAGTAAAAGAGCGTTTCCTGGCCGATATGAGTCATGAAATCAGAACGCCGCTTACCTCTATAATAGGATTTTCGGAATTGCTAAAGCCGGATAGTCACTCCGCGCAAATCATTCACTCATCGGCGCATCATTTGTTGACGCTTGTCAATGACATACTCGACATGTCCCGGCTGAACGAGGGCAAGCTTAACCTTCATAATGAATCCATTATCCCGGAGCATCTCATTCGGGAAGTATGGGAGAGTTTTAAACAAAAGGCCAACCAAAAGGGATTGACCTTCACCTATGCCGTAGACGAAAACGTGCCGGTTTTTATGGGCGACAAAACCCGGTTGCGACAAATTCTTTTCAACCTTGTCGGAAATGCCGTCAAATTTACCGAAGAAGGAAAAGTATGCATTTCACTCGAGAAAGATAATGATGAGATTCTATGTAAAGTAACAGACACTGGGCCAGGTATTTCAGACACCAACCCGGCAACAATATTTGAAGAGTTTTCGCGCCTTGAACCCGCCTCACAAAAGGAAACATCAGGTACCGGTTTAGGTCTGGCCATCAGCAAAAAGCTTGTTGAAGCCATGAACGGAACCATTGATTTCAGAAATAACCAGGATAAAGGATGCACCTTTTGGTTTCGGATACCATTGATTCCTGCACAAAACACCGGTAAAAACACAGAAACGGAGCATATTGTTCCACGCCAAAGCATCAACATTCTGGTGGTTGACGACGATCCGCTCATTGTGCAGTTGTTGCAGGGATTTATGCAGGACAGTGCTCAGATAAAAGGGGCCGACAACCCGGAAAAAGCCCTCAAAATCATAGAAAAAGACAAGTTCGACCTCATCATCACCGATTACAGAATGCCGACTGCCAACGGTATTGAATTCATTAAAGAAATACGAAAGAAATCCGCTGTTCCCGTTATATTGCTCTCGGCGGCTGCCAACCAACAGGTTATTGACGAAACCGGCCGGTTTGAAAATGTCACATTCCTGCCAAAACCATTTTCAAGAAACGATCTTTTAAACTCGATAGAAAATCTGAAAAAAACAGAAATAACAGCTCCGAAAAATACCGGCCCCAGAATCGATCCGGCCCCTTCCCTTTTTGACCTGACAGAGATTCGGAGCTTTACCGGCGACGACAAAGATTTTTTTTCATCTGTGGTGTCTACCTTTTTAAACGACACCAACAAAAACATCAAAATCCTCACCGCTCTGATCAGAAAAAAGGAATACGGAAATATTTCGGAGCATGCCCACAAAATGCTCACAGGCTTTCGTCAGTTTGGAATAAAGGAAGGGATAACCATCCTGAAAGGCATTGAGATCATGGGAAAGAAGCAAGGTTATGCATCCCAGCTCAAAATAGCACTGAAAAGATTGAAAAAACTTTGGAGACAGGTTGAGCATCAAATGAAGGAACTTCAAGAATGAGTCCACTCTTAATTGTCTTATTTTGCCAATCTCTATGCTACTGAAAATTATTAAATATTGACTAACAATTGGTTAGCAGCATATTGGAAAAGTTTAACAGACTATATACCTCAATAATCAATTTTAAATTTTTGAAGCTTGTTATACAGCGTTTTTCTGTCGATGCCGAGCAACCAGGCAGCCTTAGTCTTATTGTTTTTTACTTTGCGCAGAGCTTCCTCTATCATTTGTTTTTCTGCCATGTCTTTAGCCTCGGAAAAACGATTCACATTGTCCGTGTTTTTACTCTGCTCAATTATTTCGGGTGGTATCACGCTGCTTTCTATAATATTGTTTTTGCTCAACAATACAGCACGTCGGATGACATTTCTTAATTCCCGCAAATTTCCGGGCCAGTCATAATACTCGAAAATTTTGAGGACTTCATCAGAGAAACCGTTGATTTGTTTTTCAAATTCATGCGCTGCCTGTTGACAAAAATGGTTCGCAAAAACGATCAACTCATCGCTTCTTTCACGCAGAGGAGGAACCGAAACAGTAAATTCGTTAAGCCTGTGATACAAATCTTCCCTGAATTCCCCATTCATTGCTTTTTGCCTTAAATCATCGTTCGAGGCGGCTATAATACGCGCTTCGATCGCAAACGGGGAATTCCCGCCTACCTTGTGTGCACGGCGCTCCTGTAGTGCTCTGAGTAACTTCATCTGAACATCGTAGCTCAGATTCCCCACCTCATCAAGAAAAATGGTTCCTTTCCCAACACTTTCAAAATGGCCCGTTTTATCTTCAAAAGCCCCGGTAAAACTGCCTTTAACATGGCCAAACAATTCACTGGAAGCAATCTCGGGCGTAAGGGCGCCGCAATCGACAGCAACAAACGGGCCATTTTTATGCCTGCTGAGTTCGTGGATACGACGCGCCACATATTCTTTGCCTGTCCCGCTTTCACCCTGGATGAGAACCGCCACTTCGGTGGGAGCAACCAACTGAATGTGTTCGTTCATTTCCCTGGTATTTTCACCATCTCCGACAATATAGTCATGAGATAAGCTACTCCTGTGGTCGCCGCTCTTTAAGGCCCCCTGAATAACATGGATCAATTCCCTGGCATTTACAGGTTTGGTAATATATTCACAGGCACCTTCTTTAATCGCATTTACTGCAACTCGTATATCGGAATAAGCGGTAATCAGGACTACCGGAACAAAAAAAGATTTGTTTTTCGCATACCTCAGAACTTCCAGTCCGTTTCCGTCCGGCAAACGGTAGTCCGACAAAATTAAATCGTAATCCTCTTTTGAAATAACCGTCCTGGCTTTGCTGAATGATCCAACCAACGTGGTTTCCATATCATTTTTTTTCAGGTAACCACTCACCATTAAGCCAAAAGAAGTATCGTCATCAATGATCAGTACTTTTTTCTTCATGCCCTGTGAATATTTTGGTCGGATAAATATAGCAATAGATGGTTAGATTTTTAGTCTGTTCTATTCATAATCGTCCGTTAAAAAAAGCCTAAATGCTGAGATACTGTGACACTGTGACGCAAAGTTTTTATAATGAGAGGTTCAAACATCACGAAATACAAGTGTCCTCAATAAATGGCACTTTATGGACAGACACGAAATAAAAAAGGACTGCCAAAACCTGGCAGTCCCGCTCAAAAGGATGAGGAAGTTAACAATTCAGGAATTAGGCGTATAGTTTGATCCGTCGCTGTTGTAAAGGGCGATTACTTCTTCCCCATCTGCATTTTTCAAAACAAGTTTGTAAATTTTCTCGCCGGCCACTGTTGCTTCCCTGGCTTCTGTAATTTCAGTGTCGGGGTGTTCTTTCTTTGCGGCCTTAAGGACAGCCTCTGGCACATCCTTGACCTCAATTTCATTGAAAGTCAATTCATCCTGGCTGGTCATCACTGTCTCAGATTTTTCGTCATTAACAGCATAACTCAGGGGCATGGCAGCAATAAAAAGCACCAATGCGGTCAATACAAACAAAAATTTCCGTTTCATAGCAGTACATTTTAGGTTAAACATATATTTATTAGATTGTTAAATTTTAGATTATTAGATTTTTAGATATTATTTTATGGTTATTACCTGTCAACAATATTTCTAAAATTTTCTGCTGTAAATCTGCCTGCCGACCAGCGGCAGACAGATTTAAGAACCTCAACACCTCTATTTTTCATGGCCCTCCTGGAACTGCGTCAGAAAACCGAAGTTCCTAATTAGTGTCTGTCCAGAAAGTGCCATTTCCCCGTTACGCTCGTCCGAAAATTACTCATTTACGATGAGTAAACTCCGTATTTTCGGAATTCGCAAGCCTTGTAAATGACACTTTCTGAACAGACACATGATAAGCAAAGAACTATTTCAACTTTACAGACAGGCACCAATTAGTGTCTTTCCATAATTGCCATTTTCTTCTGAAAAGAACATGCCAGTCTTTTAACAGGTGGTCTTAATAAAGTCACATTTATTTGATTATCAGTCTAAAACAAAATTTATTCAAGGCATTCAAAAACTTTTCTGCACGACTAATTGTGTAATGTTCGCCACACATTGTGGAAAAATCACCAGTTCCATTCACAATCCCTTCAATTTTTCCGGTCACTCCGGTTAAACTCTTATATTTGCACCAAAATATGGAAAAGAGAACATGGAGAAAAAAAAGATACTATTTGTCTGCCTCGGAAATATTTGCCGCTCCCCGAGTGCCGAGGCTGTTTTCAGGGGAATGGTCGAAAAGGAAGGACTGACCGACCGGATTGAGATTGATTCGGCCGGATTGACCGATTATCATGCAGGAGAACCGGCCGATGAAAGAATGCAAAAACATGCTCAGAAACGAGGTTATCATCTTACCAGCATAAGTCGCCCGGTCGATCCTGACGTGGATTTTGATCACTACGACATGATAATCGCCATGGACAATCAAAACATACGAGACCTTGAACGTTTGGCTGAAGGGACACCTGCTGTTAACAGAATCTTCAAGATGACCGACTTTTGCAGCGAATGTCAGTACGACGAAGTCCCCGATCCATATTATGGCGGCGATGAAGGCTTTGAACTGGTACTCGATCTGTTGGAGCAGGCATGTGGCGGACTCATCAACTTTTTAAAGGAACAGGTCTGAGTTTTTGCAGTCGAGACTGTCAGAAATAACCCGAAAAATATCAAATTAAAAAGTCGTGCGATATGAACAAACAACAACTGGAACAATTACTGGGAGAAGACCTTACCGGAATGTCATCTGTTGGTGGAGGTTGCATCGCCGACTCACAAGTGATAACCACAAGGTCGGGCAGAAAATTTTTCCTGAAACAGGGATTCTCGAACGGAATGTTCAGAAAAGAGGCCAACGGACTTAAAGAACTGGCAAGACCTGGCGTAATAAAAGTGCCGGATGTCATCGATTGTGGTGATGATTACCTGATATTGGAACACATCGAACAAGGCTCAAAAAAGAAAGATTTCTTCGAGGATTTAGGGCATAAATTGGCGCTCCTTCATCGGTTCGAAGGAGAGCATTTCGGCTTTTTTGAAGATAATTTTATCGGTTCAACCCCCCAGGAAAACATTCCCTCGGAGGACGAAGCTCATAACTGGCCTTTGTTTTACTGGAACAAACGTTTGATGTTCCAGTTCAGGCTGGCCGAAAAAAACGGATATGCCGACAATACCATGCAGCATTTATTTGCATTACTTGAGAAAGTCTATGAAAAAATTCTTGAAGGCAGCGAAGAAGCGCCTTCACTGATGCATGGAGACCTTTGGGGAGGCAATTACATGTCCGACATCAAAGGCAATCCTGTTTTGATTGACCCGGCCGTTTATTACGGACACCGTGAGGCCGACCTTGCAATGACTAAGCTTTTTGGAGGTTTTTCGGCCGCATTCTACCGGGCCTATGAAGAAACATGGCCGTTACAGGAAGGAGCTTCCGAACGGGAATCAATATACCTTCTTTATCACGTAATGAACCACCTGAATCTTTTTGGAACAGGTTACTATTCTCAGGCAATAAGATTACTCGAAAAGCTCATTCGATAAAAAGGAAGAAAATACAAATTGCCGCACCGGCATTGCAGGAAGCGCGAATTAAAATTACTGAAGCACTCAATTGTCAAACAACAAACCCTCTCGACTCGGCGAGTATAACGATACTTTCAATTATTTCTTCGTCGGAAAGCGTCGCGCAATTATAAAAAATATCAAAATAGTCGATGTCCGGACGCTCTTTCTCGAAATAATTCCTGAATGCAGCTCGCCTGTGATCCATTTCCAGTGCTTCACGGCGGGCTTCCTGGATGGTCATCCCCTGAGCATCGGCCACTTTGCGAGCCCGCCATTCAAGAGGTGCTTTCAGTTTAATATGCAGTGAATTGACAAAATTTTTGGTAATGGCTTCCGCAGCACGTCCTACAATGACCACATTCCCCTCAACAGAAGCATTGTAGATAAATTTGGCAATGGTGTTTTTAATTTTTACATCGCTGGGATAATATTCATCAGAAAAAAAGAGGGCAAGATTTTCAAAGAAACTACGCTCCTTGTATTCCGAAAGGTCTTGCATTAAAGATGGCGACAATTTCAATTCACGGGCCGACTCTTCTATGATCTCTTTACTGATCCACCTCCACTCCCGGTTATTACCACGGGCTTTGTTTTTTTGGGTTAGTGTTTCAGCCAGCTGTCTGGCGATCCTCCTGCCCGGACATCCATATTCTCTGGAAATAGTAATAACAGGCCCCGGCGATTCAAATGTCGGTCCTTCCGGACTTTTTTTACGCCCGGTGCGTTCACGCATATATTTCAGAAAAAGATTGTCCATATTTATGTTTATTAAAAACAACTGATAATCAATTTGCAAACGAAATAACGATATATTTATTCTGTTCAGGCCGGGCTGGAGCAGCTTCGTGAATTACTAAATCTGAGAAAGTTGATTCATTTAACTGCTAAAGTGGTACTATTCTGAAGTTAGGTATGTGTTAAAAATACGATTTTTTCTACAAATACAAAATAAAAAAGGGCAGAAAACTCTGCCCTTTCCCTTTAAATCAGCATTTGCTAACCAAATCCAAGTCTATGAAAAAAATCTACACTGCAAAGATGCGGAATTTTCTTTTTAAGAAGACTAAAACTGGCTTAAAGCTTGTTAATTAGGATCTGCTGAATAACGCTTAAATAATTAATAATAAATTATTTACATCGCATAATTCCATTTAAGGTGCAAGGTTATTCATGCAAATTTTTAAAAATGTTTGCACCTGTAAATCAATAGATCGTGAGATTTTTAGATATAAGATGTAAGATGATTTTTACAACATTAATATACTGCATTTAAATAAACAAACCTCTTTAGGCTCAAACAATTGACCTACAGCATATTACAAAATTTAACGAAGTGTTGTGTAAATGTTAATTGTCAACATATCACTATTCAAAAGAATGTCGTAATAATGAACGACTTTATCTATTTAAAAGGCGCGGTGGCCTGTCCGCTTTCCGGGCCGGCGGATGGCGGGAAGCCAAAATGGGCGACGTTCATGGCCTTGCGCAATGGCCGGAAATTTTGGCTTTCGCGGGGAGCCAGGTTTAAGCGGACCAGACCTTTTTGGTTCTTTTTGGGGCAATGCCAAAAAGAACATTTGAAATAGATTGCTGACTTTTTCAGAAGCCTCTAATTAGTGTTCGTCTATAAACTTGAAAAAATTTTCACAATATGCGTGTCTGTTCAGAAAGCGCCAGTTGCAAGGCTTGCGAAGTCCGAAAATACGGAGTTTACTCATCGTAAATGAGTAATTTTCGGACGAGCGTAACACAGCAAATGGTACTTTATGGACAGACACTAATTAGTGTCAGTCCAAACAGTTAATAGATCAGTTAAAAATAACCTAAACGCAGAGACGCAATGACGCAAAGTTATTATTATGAGAGAGTTGTGGTTCGTGTCATTAATTGTACAAACAATTAATGACCAGACGTTTGTAAAAGTTTAACGCGGTATTGTAAAATAATAGTTGTTGCGTTAGCCTTGTAAATGGAACTTTATGGACAGACACTCCACCTAAAAACACAAAAAAAGGACAGTTACTTTTTAGTACTGCCCTTTTCCCTTAAATCAGCTTTGTTAACCAAATCCAAATCTATGAAAAAAAATCTGTTACAAATATAGGTTGATTATCAATTAAAAAGACGTAACACTGGTTAAATCTGGTTAAAACAACTGGAAAAAAGAACCCGGACCGTTAAATCCTGAAGTTCCTTTAACCAGTCATTTTTAAATCCAAGTTTTATGAAAAAATCCCAAGTACAAATATGACTAATAAAGTGTAAAAATGACAACTCTGTAAGTTAATAATTGTTAATGTTTTGGATAAGAAAATAATTTTCCGCTCATCGGATTGCTATTCTCCCGATCCGGAAATATTCTTGTTCTTTCTTGCCAGAAGATAAAACACCAGCAAAGCCAATCCGCCAAACAATAACACCATAGCAATATAGGCAATGCCTTCACTCATAACAGCCCTGACAGCCAATGCATCACCCACTATAAAACCAATGGCAATGCCGACCAGGAATATGCCGTACTTCAGCGAATTAATCCAGCTCTTTTTATCCTCCTCTTTGAAAATAGATGCATCTTTCCCGGATGCTATAAGGGCTGTGCGTTCCATTCGCTTGTTTCGGTAATAACTAACTAAAACAACAATTCCGAAAATCATTCCGAAAAACGCGACCGGTACAATTACTTCTACGTGATTCATAACTATTTATTTTAAATTATTAAAACTTGTCGTGATCGTTTCTCTGTTTGTTTGCCCGTTGGACGCTTATTTTTTTTTCGGGTTACAAAAACTTCCATAAAATTAAAAATGATATTAACTTGTAACCATAAAACACCATCGTGCGTCATATCTTTAGTGTCTGTCCATAAAGTACCATTTGCTGTGTTACGCTCGCCGCCAAAATCCTCATTTACGATTAGTAAACTCCGGTTTTGGCGGCTTCGCAAGCCTTGCAACTGGTACTTTCTGAACAGACACACATATTGCAAAAATTTTTGCGAGTTTATGGACACGCACTCTTTAGAATGGTAAAAGAAGACGATAAACACATTATAAAGCAGGTACGCAAAGGTGACGTTGCCGCCTATTCGATGCTTATAGAGAAGTATCGTCACATGGTTTTTACCCTTGCTCTGCAATTGACAAAGAATGAAGCCGATGCCGAAGAGGTTGCACAGGATGCATTCCTGAAAGCATTCAGGGCACTGGATTCCTTCGAAGGCAGATCAGCATTCTCAACATGGATTTATCGCATCACTTACCATCAGGCCATCTCAAAAATGAGGGGAAACAAAAGGAAGCAAACCGATTATGATGAAGATACCTTCAGCAACGACGATAACCTTACCGTGGGAAATCTTTCATCGGAAATATTGGAAAGTGAGGACAGAACACGCTATCTCAAAGAGGCTCTGGCACGCTTGAAAGGAGAAGAATCTACTGTTTTGACCTTATATTATTTTGAAGAGTTTAAAGTAGATGAGATTTCGGAAATTACGGGACTCTCGGAATCAAATGTGAAAGTAAAACTGCTCAGGGGGCGACGGAACCTTCTCCGTGAATTGAAAGCAATACTCAAATCGGAAGCAGGTTCTCTTTTATAAATTGGAAGGCATTATGGCAAAACACGAGATAAACAATGAAGATTTGATGCTGAAACAATTTTTTAAAAACAGTTTTCAGCCCGATGAAACACCATCTCCCGATTTCAACAAAAAGGTGATGGACCAGGTGTTAAACGAATGGGTGTCGCAATCGAACTATTATGAAAACCTTGTAGACACCCGAAACCGCTGGTGGATCATCCCGGGGGTTTTACTACTTTTCCTGGCCGGCTTTTTGTTTGATGTTGGTCAGCTTAGCCGGAATGCTGAAGAATACTCGTGGCTAAAAGACCTCTCCGGTGCTTTTCAATCGCTTTACTCCTGGATAGAGCCCATCCATATGCTGGTGATCGGCGCTTCTTTGGCCATCGGTCTCCTGCTCGCACTGGACCATTTTTTTAAGAAACTTTCCAACATATGAGCTGATGAGCTGATGAGCTGATGAGCTGATGAGCTGATGAGCTGATGAGTTCTGAACCTGTCGCCTGTTACCATTTTACTCTTTCACCACTTCCGGTATCGACGACCACTAAAAGGCTTCATCCCGTGCTGCACGCCCCATGCCCTATGCTTCACATCGTTTTACCTCTCTACCCTTTCACCCTCCAGGCCTGCATAAGCCACCTGAAAGGTTTTATTCCGGGCCAAAGTTTGAGGAGTATGAGAAACCGCAACTCCATACTCTTTTCACCAATCTTTTGGTTAATTTTGACAAAAAAAAGAAAGTGATATACCCGGAAACATTCGAAACCAAGCTATATTTTCATAAAATCAGGGAATACATCAGCGAAGGCTGCTTAAGCCCTATGGGCAAAGAGCGGGCAATGCAAATGTCATTTTCCACCCAATTTAACAGTGTAGTGACCTGGCTTAGGCAAACTCACGAAATGCTTCATATAGGAGATGATGGTCAGGATATGCCGGCAGCGAACTTTTTTGATCTTCGAGACCCGCTTAAAAAGCTAAGGGTGGAAGGTCTTTTCATGGAGGCCCATGAATTATTTGACCTTAGACGCGCACTCGGGAGTATTCGGGATATTGTCAGATTCATCCGGTCGAAAGATGAATCACAATATCCTGCCCTGCATGAACTGGCAGCCCCGGTAAAAGTCTTTCCTGCAGTGCTCGATAAAATCGATACCATCATCAACAAACAGGGTGAAATAAAAGACAATGCAAGCCATGAGCTAATGCGAATAAGACGTGAGATGCGGGCAAAACAAAGCAGTATTTCGGGGCGGATGTCAGCCATAATGAAAAAAGCACGGCAAGCCGGAATAGTTGACGCTGATGCCACCGTTTCTATTCGCGACGGCAGAGCGGTTATTCCGGTAAGCTCGGCCAACAAAAGAAAAATTCCGGGCATTGTTCAGGATGAGTCGGCAACAGGGAAAACCGCCTATATCGAACCCGCCGAAATTGTTGAAATAAACAATGAAATAAGAGAACTCGGCTATGCCGAAAGAAGAGAAATTTCCAAAATTCTCCTTGAATTGTCGGCTTTTTTGCGCCCGTATCTTGAAGATATGCTATTTGCCTTCCGGTTTTTGGGTATCATCGATTTCATAAGGGCAAAAGCACGATTTGCAAAAAGAATAAACGGCATAGTTCCGACAATACGCAATGAGACAGATTTTCACTGGGAAAAAGCTGTTCACCCTCTGCTTTTTCTTCAACATCAGGCTTCCGGGAAAAACGTTGTTCCCCTCGACATAGAACTTAACCGGCAAAACAGAATATTGCTAATATCGGGCCCCAATGCAGGTGGCAAATCGGTATGCCTGCAAACAGTGGGACTACTACAATATATGCTGCAATGCGGAATCCCGGTCCCTGTAGGTCATAATTCGCAGATGGGCTTTTTCGACCATATCTTCATGGACATTGGAGATGAACAATCCATTGAAAACGACCTGAGTACTTACAGCTCCCACCTGGTAAATATGAAGTTTTTTCTTCGTCACTGTAACAACCGGTCGTTACTGCTTATCGACGAATTCGGCACAGGAACCGAGCCCATGCTTGGAGGCGCCATCGCCGAAGCCGTCCTGGAGCAATTAAACAAACAGGAAGTTTACGGAGTCATCACAACCCACTATACCAATCTCAAACACTTTGCATCGGAACACGTAGGCATTATAAACGGGGCTATGCTTTTTGATACCCATAAAATTGAACCGCTTTTTAAACTGGAAACGGGACAACCAGGAAGTTCTTTTGCTTTTGAAATAGCCCGAAAAACCGGGCTCCCCGAAGAAATACTTCAAAAAGCCAGAAACCGGCTTGGCGAAGGCCACATAAACTTTGACAAGCATTTGCGTGAAATCATCCGAGACAAACGTTACTGGGAGAAAAAAAGGGAATCGGTGCGTGAGCAGGACAAAAAGATGGAACGTACCATCGAAAAATATGAAACAGAGCTCGAAAAACTAAAAAATGAAAGAGCCCGGATTATTGAATCGGCTCGTCAGGAAGCCAATAATCTGTTGGCGTCGGTAAACAAAAAAATTGAAAACACAATTCGTGAAATAAAAGAGGCTCAAGCCGAAAAGGAGAAAACACGGTCGTTACGCAAAGATATTGAACAACTCAAAGAAGAAATCAACCGACCGGCATATGACGAAAAATTCCAGAAACAACTGGAAAAGAAGATCAAAAAACTGCAGGAAAAGCAGGAGAAAAAGAAAAATAAAAAGTCAGATCAGACTCCGAATCTTCAAAAAACAGAAACATCAGAAAATAATGAAGACAAAAACCGCCCGCTTGAACCCGGCGATGCAGTTCAACTCGAAGGTCAGGATGTGCCCGGCGAAATCATCGAAATTAATGACAAATCGGCTGTTGTTGCTTTCGGACAGTTGATTACGACTGTAAAAACCGTTCGACTAACCCGAATCAGCAAAAACGAATACAAAAAAGCATTTCGTCAAAAAAACACCGTCAGCAGCAATTTTGCAGATCGTGTTCGCAGTAAAAAATTATCGTTCACGCCCGACATCGACGTTCGGGGTATGAGAGCTGATGAAGCCATCTCCAAAGTACTGGAACACCTGGATGAAGCACTTCTCTGCGGAGCCAGTACCATTAAAATTCTACACGGCAAAGGAAACGGCATTCTACGGGAACAGATTCGTCAACATCTTGCAACCTTACCCTATGTATCACGTTATCACGATGAACACGTTCAATATGGAGGAGCAGGCATTACTGTTGTTGAAATGGACTAAAATATTTCCATAAACCTTATTTTTTTGTAACTTAAAAATCCGTGACAGACTTTTTAACCTGTTTTATTAATGAACTGTTTTTCTAAGCTGGTTACTCTTGGATATATTTAACTACACCCGGATTAAGATAATCTTTATCAGAGGCTTGAACCTTGGGCTCTTGCTGTGCTTTGCATCATCCTCCCTCAGCGCACAGAACAACCGGCACTATTCTATTCAGTTCAACAACTTCAGCCGCGGAAACGGACTTATACAATCCAACATCAGGGCTGTTGAAAAAGACAAAAAAGGGTTTATCTGGCTTGGTTCATCAGATGGTTTATACAAATGGGACGGTCAGTCACTATCGGTTTACCAACATTCGCCGGATGACTCCCTCTCTCTCAGCGATAATAATATCAGTGCCTTGTATCATGACCCGTCAAATAACCTGCTGTGGGTGGGCACTGTTTTCGGGGGGCTTAATTATCTTGACCTGTCAACAGGAGATTTCAGACATTGGCTACCTAAGCTGAAAAGTCGACAGGGTGAACGCTATTTAAACAATATAAAAAGTATATGCCGGGTTAACGACAGCACCATGCTGGTAGGAACAAATTCACAGGGCCTTCTTAAAATGATTTTTAAGGGAAAAAATCCGGCTTCTTCCAAACGAATTGACGATGCAACAGGAAACCATGATTACAGAGTCTTCAATATAAAAAAAATCGATAACAGAATTTATGCAGGAACCTCCAGCGGATTGTTCGTTTTTTCGGAAAACGGAGAAGCTTTGCATCAATTGAATAAGTCGTTAAACAAAACACTGAGGAACGACGTGGTAATTGACGCAACAGTAATCCCAGGTGGAAACATTATTCTTGCATCGATTAACGGTTTATGGAAGTTGAAACCGGATCAAAACAATGCTGTTCCGGTATTTCAGGATATCAATATTCGGGAAATTACCGATATAACATACGATCAGGACGGAAACTTATGGACAGGGACATTAAACAACGGACTTTTTACGATCAATCTCGAAACCGGGCATTATAGCCATTTTCGTACACATTTTCGTACACATAACCGGAAAACAAACAACGAAAGCCTGATAAACAACCAGATAAACGACCTTCTTTTTTATCAACACCAACCCATCCTTATTGCTGCTACTCCCGAGGGTATTTCTGTTATTGACCTTAAGGGAAAATTATTCGAAGGGTTTGACGTTGGTACATGGCCGGAAACAGGAAACTCATCTGTTTTCTTCGTTATGAAAGATTCTTTGAAAAGATACTGGTTCTGGACACTGGACGGATTATATAAACAAAAGGGTTTTGACCAGACTTTTGAAAAAATCCTGTCGTCCGAATTAGGAAAAAGGAAAAACGTGATAAAAGATGGTCTTCAAAAAAACGGTAGCTTATGGCTTGCGGCTTCCAACGGAATGCTCGAAATTGATCTTAATGATGATGACCAAAAAAAGTGGCACACCTTTGACCATCCTGACATTTCCCATTCTGTAATCAACGATTTCAGCGCGATTAAATCAGATACAGGAAATCAGTTGTGGCTTGCATCAAGAGGAGGAATTGTTGTTTTCAACATCCATGACAAAAAGTATGTGGTCTATCCTTTCCCGTTAAACGAGTGGAAAAAGTTATCGGTTCCGGTTACCGACATCTTACTAACCGACAGCAATAATTGCTGGATAGGTACAAAAGAATCAACCTTAATACATTTCAACTCCGCGACCAAATCGTTTAACCGCATTTCTACCGTCCAGCAAAACGGCAAAAATAATCTCAGACCGGAAAACTATATCCTTTCTATGACGAACAGCCCAAACGGCAGGCTTTGGCTGGCTACATTCGGTAATGGTTTGCTTTATCTCGACAAGAGGACAATGACCATACATGAGGATTATGCCAGGAGAACACTGAGCGGAAACACGTATGCAGCAGAATATGCTAAAGACAATAATTTATGGGTATCCACCGATTACGGCATTTGTCGCGTAAATCCGGAAAACGGAGAAATTTATGAATTCGGTTTGGATGACGGTACATTCTGCCAGGAATTCAATGAAAAATCCATATATCAGACCCCCGAAGGAGAAATAATAATGGGCGGTACCAACGGTTTCGTCTCCTTTTTCCCCGAAAACATCAGTATTAACCATTACATTCCTCCCGTATATTTATCCACTTATTACATTGGTTATCAAAACATCCCTGTGGGAGACCAGAATTTAAGGGATGCGAATGAAATTCTTGGCAAAGAAGTAACAATCGACTATGGTCGCAATGTGATTTCCTTTGAGGTTTCGGTGCTTAACTTCAGCGATCCGCATAAGAACCGGATTGCCTGGAAACTGGAAGGATTCGACAAAAAATGGTCAAAATCCTGGTCCGATCATATCATTACTTATTCCAACCTTCCTCCAGGCAAATACCGTTTAAAAGTTAAAGGCGCCAACAATCACAATATCTGGAATGAAGCGGGCGATTTCATCGACATCGCGGTAAAAGCCCCGGTATATCAGAAACCATGGTTTTCGTGGGCACTTGGCGGCTTTGTCATTATTCTTATCTTTTTGATTTTCTGGTTGCGCACAAGACTTTTAAACCGACAGAAGTTTCTATTATCAAAAATGGTTAGAGAACGAACCAGAGACCTCAGAAAAGCATATCAGGAACTCAAAGAAAGTCAGATAAAGATCATCTCGCAAAACAAAGAACTGGAATTACACAGGCACGATCTGGAAAAACTTGTAAAAGAAAGAACTGAAGACCTTGAAAAAGCCAAGAGAAAAGCAGAAGAATCAGACAAGCTTAAAACTGCTTTTCTGGCCAATTTATCTCACGAAATCCGAACACCAATGAATGCCATCGTAGGCTTTTCCACTTTGCTGAGCACTATGGATTTATCGGATGAAGAAAAAGCCGACTTTATTAAAATGATTCAAAAATCGGGTGACAATCTCCTTGCGCTTATTAATGATATAATTGACATCAGCCGGATTGAGACCGGGCAAATGGTGCTACATCCGGGATTTTTCAAAACAGGACCTTTCCTTGAGAACATTATTAAAACACTTTCGTTTGATCCGCACAAGTCAGGCAACGTGGAGATTCGCCTGGATGTACCGCCAGACCTTTGGAATTTCACAATTTTTACTGATGAACACAGACTCAGGCAAGTCATCACCAACCTGCTGGGAAATGCGCTGAAATTTACATCCGAAGGATACGTCAAATTATCGGTCGAACGCTTTTCCGGGCAGGATATGCTTAACTTCATACCCTGGTTTGAAGTACGGGATGTCCCTGAAAAAACGGTTGTTTTCATTGTGGAAGATACCGGCATCGGCATACCGGAAAAATACAGACAAAAGATTTTTGAACCGTTCAGAAAAATAGAGACACAGGGAAATTCAATATATGCCGGCATGGGGCTTGGACTAAGTATTGTTAAAAACCTGCTTCACGTTCTTGAAGGAGATATTACGCTCAAATCATATCCGGGTCAGGGAACTACCTTTTATTTCTATATTCCTGAAAAGTGCACCGGAAGAGAATAATCTGCCCCATTGTTAATGCCCTTCAATGCCGTTACCTAACAGAGAAATACTTACCACACTAAGGAAAAATTTTTGAAAACTTTTTTTGCCCTGTTTCGTTTACAAAGGTATATCTTTGCCATTTGTGAATCCGAACCATAACTTCCAACTTATCACTCCCCAGGGAACGAAACAAATTAACAACTATGAGTGATTTTACCTCGCACAGAAAAAAACACTGGACAACCTTATTTTGGAGTTTGGTTTTTGTTATAGTCTCGCTGCAACCGGCAAGCGCGGTTGGCGCATTTCCTTATCCGCAAAAGATGATCCAGCCCGACGGCTCGATGATCACCATTCGTATTCACGGCGACGAATGGTACAATTGGACCACCACTGTGGACGGATACCGGATATTAAAAAACAAAGACGGCTTTTTTGAATATGCCACACAACTTAAATCAGGTGAGATTTCCGGGTCAGGCATCATAGCATCCGATCCCGGGCAACGTACTGTAGCGGAAGAGAATTTTTTATCATCAACGCCCAAAAGCATAGGGATTTCTAAAAAAGATTTTCTCGAAAAACGCCGGGAAAAATATACCGATTTGTTGAAAAGCTCTTTGATGACCACCTACTTTCCTTCGGAAGGAGAAGCATCGTTGCTGGTTATCCTCGCCAATTTTCAGGATACAGACCCCACGTATCCGACCTCGGATTTTGAAGCTTTCATGAATCAAAAAGATTACAACAGCACCGGAAGCTTCAGAGACTACTACCAGGAAGTAAGTGGTGGTTTGCTGACCATAAACTCAAGCGTTACACAATGGCTTTCAGTACCGGCCGATCATGATTATTACGGACCCGAAAGTAAATGGAAAGAATTTGCCCTTCACGCGGTTCAGGCTGCAGCCGATGCCGGGGTAGACTTTTCGGCTTTCGACAATGACGGAGACGGAGTTGTGGAGGGCGTGGCCATCATTCACCAGGGTGCAGGTCAGGAAGTCACCTCCGATCCTGACGACATCTGGTCGCATTCCTATTCCTTCTCTTCATGGGGCGTACCCGAATCTGAAAGAACTTTTAACGGGGTTGTGGTAGATCAATATACCATTCAGCCTGAGTGGCGAAGTTCTGCCGGCGATATGAACACTATAGGGGTAATTTCCCACGAATTCGGTCATAACCTCGGGCTTCCCGATTTTTATGATGTCGATGAAGAAGAAAACGGCCAATTTTACGGAACAGGTGACTGGGACATCATGGCCAGCGGAACCTACAACGGCTCACCAAGCGGTTCGTCCCCAGCTCACCATAATCCTTTCTCCAAAGCCGAACTCGGATGGGTAGATGTTTCGATTATTGACCAACCCGATTTAATATCTCTTGATCCGGTTTATTCTTCGAAACAGGTACTTCGTATCAACAGTCCGGTAGAAAACGAATATTTGTTGCTTGAAAACAGGCAAAGAACCGGATTTGACGCATTTATCCCGGGAAACGGCCTCGTGGTTTATCACACCGATGGAAATCTCATAGAGGAACGACGTTCGTCTAATACCATCAACATCGATAGTCATCAGGGTTTTTATCCCCTTGCTGCCAACGACACCATTAACGATCCCTCCTGCCCTTTCCCGGGAACAAAAAATGTTACAGAACTTACTGATACCAGCTCGCCTGCCATGCAGACCTGGGATGGTCAGGGGTTTAACCGCAGCATGACAGATATTACCCTTGCCGATACCACCATAACCTTCGATTATATGTTTCTGCAGGACGGCACACCACTCGATTTTGATGCCGTTACCATTGACGAACAATCGGTAGAACTGAGCTGGACGCCTTCATCAGATGACTATCCCGTGTTGGTTGCATGGAGTCCGGACGGTGTTTTCGGCGACCCTGTTGACAAACATATTTACGCTCCCGGTGAGACCATTGACGGCGGAGGAACCGTTTTATATTACGGCGATGCGGACACTACAAGCACACACTCCGGCCTCTCCCCTTCCACAAAATATTATTACTCTGCCTGGAGTGATAAAGGAGATATGTACTCTCAAAACCTGAAAGATGAAGCCATTACACGGCCCTCGCCCATTGCGGAATTCCCATGGGCTGACGGGTTCGAAGATCAATTGAATGTCTGGGTAGAAGAATATGTTTCAGGGGAAACATCGTGGTCAACACAGAAACTGTATGTCAATGAAACTCTGGTGGAGCCATGGTCAGGTTCTGAGTATGCAACTTTCTTTGCACAAACTTATTCGGTACCGGTAACACGACTTGTCTCACCCAAACTGGAATTGAAAAGCAGCAAAACTTATCACCTCAGGTTTCGGCATATTCAGCCCGAATGGGAAGGCGACCAGGACGAATTAAAAGTATTGGTTAGAACAGAATCAGCTGGTAACTGGGAAGAAATAACCCGCTATGAGACTCATACGCCCGAATGGACGGAACGACTAATTGAGATACCTTATTCCGAGCCACTTGAAATAGCTTTTGAAGCGACCGGCAATTACGGTTATGGAATCGGGATTGACAGTGTAGAGGTTTATGTTACTTCAGCGTGCGAGGTAAAACCCGACATTTCAGCTTCCGGATTTTCGGCCACCAATATAACAAAAACATCCATGGATTTGTCGTGGGGCCGTGGCAATGGCGATGCCCTTCTCATATTGGCCAGAAAAGACCAGGCTATTACTGAAATACCTGAAAATGGAGTTTCGTACACCGCCGACAGTAATTTTGGCAGTGGCGATGCTCTCCCCAACAACACATACGTTGTTTACAATGGCACCGGCACATCAATGACTCTTTCAGGCCTGGAGCACACCTCGGAATACCATCTGGCCTTTTTCGAATATTACAATACCAACATTTGTTACGAAACAGAAGGTGCTGCCGCATCATTTAGCACCGAACCCAATATTTATGACATAACGGTTGCAGTTACCGATACTGACGGCAATCCGCTAGAAAACGCCATGGTGCGGTTTAAAGAAGACACGCTATATACCGATGCTGCAGGTGAAGCCACTTTCCAGACCATACACAGTGACGATCAGTATGAACATTTTGATGTGTCAAAAGATACCTATTCGGCAGGCTCCGATCGGTTTGTACCTAAATCATCGAAAACCATCAATATTTCGTTATGGAATTTTGATCCTCTTCCACCTCACAATCTTACAGGCAACAAAGATTACAAAACCATTGAACTGGAATGGAGCCCGGTGATCAATGAAAATTTCGACCACTATGTTACCTATTCCACAGAGATTGAAGGATGGACATTTCTTGACAAAGACGGCGCAGACACTTATGGCATCAGAACGATAACCTGGCCGGGAGAAAACGATCCCATGGCCTACATGGTATTCGATGTTTATGCCGATGAAGTGCTTCAGATGGAATACCCCATTTCGGCGTGGTCGGGTGACAAAGTTTTGATTTCTTTTGCAGCACAGGATGTGCAGAGCAACGATTGGATAATCTCACCTTCGACCAACATTAAAGAAGGCGATTTCTTCTCATTTATGGCCCGCTCATTGGATGACACCTGGGGAAAAGAAGTGCTCAATGTGAAAGTACGTCCGGAAGGAGAAGTTGAATGGACTACTTTGTGGCAGGGAGTTGAAGTTCCTGAAGCCTGGACCAGGTACGAATTTCAGCTGGACACCGCCTATCTCGGACAAAACGTGGAAGTTGCCGTACAACACGTTAGCGACCAAACATTTGCCCTCCTTCTTGACGATATCAGGATAGGTCCGGAATTAGGTCCGGTAAGTTCAGAACCTTTATTCCCGTCGCCCAAATCAAACCTCAAAACAGCAAAGAGGGAAAGCCGGACATCACCTGGACTGGTTAAACCGGCCGGAAAAGAGCATCTAAGTCCCTCAAGAAGCGCCCCGTCTCTTTATGCCGGAAATGTAGAATATGCAATTTACAGAGACGGCACAGAAATATACCGGAATTACGGCTTTTCAGGTAATACATTTACCGATGATGTGTCGGATTGCAACGAATATCAGTACACCGTAAAAGCTGTGTATGCTGATGTAAATATGGAATCGTCACCAGCCGAATCTTTACTTGTGGAATCGTGTTACACTGTTCTTTTCACAATCACGGATTCAGAGAATACGCCCATAGAAGGGGCGGAGATAACCTTTAACAATGAAGTTAAAATAACGGACAGCAATGGTGAGGCTGTCTTCACCACTGTTGATTCGGGAAGCAGTCAGGAGTATTCCGTTACTGCCGAAGGATACAGTGACTTACAGGATGATGCAAATATCAATGCCGATACTTCAATCGATGTGGCAATGCAGTTGGCTAATACAAGCATTAGTACGAATTGGAACAACAGGGTTTCATTTATTCCAAATCCCGTCGAGACCAAAGCAACAATCGAAGGGCTTCCCCCCGGAACCTTCAGGGTTGTGCTTTACGACATCACCGGCAAGCAGGTAAACGAGAAAAATATAACCGGCGGTCATACTGTAACAATGGATTTTTCATCGATGCGACCAGGCATATATATGCTGCTGATCGAAGCAGATAAAGGAGAAACTCACCGGCTTAAAATCATCAAAAGGAAGAGTCTTTAGAGTTTTCGGAGTACCGTCCCAAGACTGGGGAATCAGGAATTAAAAAAAGGCTCTGAAAATAATCAGAGCCTTTGGGTGAGCCAATGACGGGAGTTGAACCCGTGACCTCTTCCTTACCAAGGAAGCGCTCTACCACTGAGCTACATCGGCAATTTAAAAACGAAAAAATGTAAATTTCGAGGGATTGAGATTAAATTAATTGTCTTTTCTCAGAGCGGAAAACGGGACTCGAACCCGCGACCCCGACCTTGGCAAGGTCGTGCTCTACCAACTGAGCTATTTCCGCATAAATCTGCTTGCCATCTATTAAGAGGCTTTACATCTGACAAGCGCTGCAAAAGTATAAAAAAAATGGTTTCGACAAAACCCTTTTTGTCAAATTTCACCTGAAAACGGAAAAGCCGCTGCAAACGTTTTTGCAACGACTTTTGCCTATGGAGAGCAGAAATAATGATTAACAAGAAATTATGAATAAAGCAGATTAAAGTGCTTCAGGCCTTTTACTGCTGCCAGGAGATAAAAATTCTGATGCCTCCCTGAAAAGGCTTTTAAAAGCGCTGTCGACCTTCTCCTGAACTGAGGAATCGGATAAAGGGAAAGGCGCTTCGTGACTATATTTAAAATCAAAGTCAGTAACCCTGACATTCTGATTACCGCCAATGCATAGCGTTTTACATATTGCATCGCCCGGAATTACATGATCCACTTTTAATCCCACTGCCTTAATTTTCTTTATCATCTCCAATGTATTATTCTGCATTTTCCTGAATTGATCGATCGAAATAAGAGAAGTAAAAACCTCCCAGACACGGTTACTAAAAGGAATCAGACAATCAGGAAATTTCCATCGGTCTGTGGATGTTTCCCGTTCGCTGATGAACCGCCGTAAAGTTTCAAAAGCCCTGTTATCCAATATACTCCTTGATCGTCCATCCATCTGGTCAAAAGTTGAACCACCGCAAAAGAAAAACGCCTTACTGGAAGAAAACAAATCAAAAGGATTTGACAGTAGCAATATTTCAGTAACAAAAGCACCTATTGAATAAGCGAAAAAGTCTACCGAAGCACCGGTTTTAAACAACGGATGATATCCTGATTTAATATGCCGGGTAAGTTCCACAATGTCGGCAATACTCTGAATCCCAGACGAAATAAAGACGCCGGGCGATAAATCGATTCTCTGACTAAGAGCAGCATTGGCAAAAGAGCTGTTCCCGATTTTTCCATAACTTTTTTCACGACTTCCAACCACTTTATTCATTTGCCTCGGAAAACTCCATGCAGAAGGAGACCTGTTTATATGGTTGGCCAAAGGAAACAGAATGACAGGTACCCCTGTATTCAATGCAAGAACATAGGCCCATGACAGATACTTTTCCCAGGAACGTTCATTCAAACCATGTAACAAAATGATGGCTTTTCGCTGTTCGGCTCTATTCACCGGTTCAAAAACGGCATACCGGAAAAACCTGTTTTTCTCATTGCTTTCGGAAAGTATGTTATCAACCGACTTTTCATGGTTACCGCCTGGAGACGTTATGCCCAATTCCCGGATAACACATGATTCGAAAGAAAATGTATGCATCGAAACCCAATCATCCAACTGATGATAAGGTCGTTCCAAATCAAACTGCTGTTTAAGCCGGTTCTGTAATTCTTTAAGGAAAGTCATATTTCCAAGAGGGTTAATATTTTTATCTGCTAATAATTCGTCCAGATTACCCGGAACTTGTTTCAATTGCAAAGAAGCAATAATTCAGTGAAACAATCAGCTTAAATGTAGAGTATAGCAATAATTTGGGACGAATGAATATGTCGTTGGGACGAATGAAATTATTATGGGGTGAATGAAATTGCAAGGAATTTTGTAATATTGAGTGCGGCATACAAAGGATATTTTTGTCAAACTCATGGCATTTTAAATTTTTGCGCCGGATTTAAATCGTTGTTAATGAGGATGCAAAAAATCAAAGTAACAATGAGTTTGGCAACAAAGATGATTTTTAAACGAGGTTCAATATTGAATCTGCTTTTACGAGAGGTGCTTTTGTCAAGGTGAAAGTATAGGGTATTTTTGAAACATAGTTAACGACCAATTGATGAGAACAGAAAAAGCAAGACCTCCCAAAACAGACTTTCAGACTTGAACTTAATACCGAATGGAAATCGACACAAAGGTTGGTGTAATAAACACAATTTGATTATTGGTTTCTGACAATTATCATTATTTTTGAACTCAACAATTATCCTGATTTGTACATAAATTATTAGTAATGAGAATTTAAAATATTAAGCAATACAGGCAACCCCAAATAGAACCGGAGAAATAGATAAGTTGACCGTTTTCGAATCGGTTTTATCGAACAATAGTCTGTTAAACTTTTGCAAGATGTTGCAACCTAACTGCTGGTGATTACAAGGCTTTGTTTGTTAAAATAAAATATATCAATATTATAGGAATCATCTAAAATCTTATATCTAAAAATCTAACGATCTATTAATTGAACAGACCAGGTTAACCTGCATTATTCATAAATTATCTATTACGATGCTCAACTATCGGAAAAACACAAGCGTCCTCATCAAATTTGTCTGCGGTTGCTTGCGTTTTTTGATATTTGAACATCTCATGACGAAAACTTATGAATAAAGATGGTTAAATCAACATCGCAATATATATCAATGGGAAAAGCGAGGCGACAAATACCGGATTATTTTGTGACAAAGAAAAATACGATACTGCAGGTCGTATTTGCAACCTTGTTTGCTTATATTTTTATTAATATTTACCGGCCGTTTGGATCGGGAGAGTGGTATAATGTAACATGGTGGGAATTTTCATTTTACTCAGGATTGCTTGTCATTGCGGGGATGCTTATCGTTTTCATCAGTCGCATTTTCCTGATGTTTCTGATAAAAAAGGAGCAGCCCGTCACCATAAGATACTACGTACTGATGGTTTTAGGCGAGATATTGTTCATGGCAGCAATGTTTGCTTTCCTTCAGAAAACGGTAATGGATGACAGACGTAATTTCTTGTATCTCCAATATCTGGCCCTCCACAATACGGCTCTTATCCTGCTCATTCCTTATGTGATCAGTCTGCTTTTCTTTGCATGGAAAGCCAAATCGATCAGTTTTAACAATCTGCTGCAGCAAATAAGAAGCAGCTCCAGCTTTATCTCATTTCATGATGAAAAGGGTATATTAAGAATATCTCTGAAAACAAACGACTTACTCTATCTGGAATCTTCAGATAATTATGTATCCATAAAATATCTTCAGAATAACCGCCCTAAATCGGTACTGATTCGTAACACGTTAAAGAACCTGGAAAAAGAATTCGAAAATTCGTTCCTGCTCAGATGCCATCGTTCATATATGGTAAATGTAAACAAAGCAAGCATGGTAAAAAGAGAAGGAAACAACATGAAATTGCAAATTGAAAGCCCGGACAATATTTTTATACCTGTATCGAGGGGATATGCTCCCGTTGTAAAAAAATTTTTTGAAGGAGGAATGAATTAATACAGCCAATGACCATTATATTATCATTGACATAGTAGCAAGCAAAATAGACTGTTAGATTAATTGCAAACAATAGGTTTACAATATATTGAAGGTACTACCCTTATTTAGTGGTTAAATATTTGTTGAAATATAGTTATAAATGTGGTTTAAATATTGTTGAAAAAAATAAAATACAACATATAAGCTACGTTAAACTATATTTTAACTACATAATGCTTGTCTATAAACTTGCAAAAATTTTCACAATATGTGTGTCTGTTCAGAAAATACCAGTTGCAAGGCTTGCGAAGCCGCCAAAACCGGAGTTTACTAATCGTAAATGAGGATTTTGGAGGCGAGCGTAACACAGCAAGTGGTACTTTATGACCAGACACTACATATAAACAAATTGCAAGTTGTTATTAAATTCGTGGTAGAACCATATTTTGCAAAAGTTTAACGGACTATTGAAGCACAAAAAGAAAAAAATATCGCATTACATAAAATCGTTCAGAAATGTACAGAGTTGTTATAGTAGACGATGAGCCCGGTGCTCTCTCGGTCCTAAGCAAAATGCTCAACAACTATTTTGATTTCGAAGTAGTTGGAACATTTTCAACCACCGATAATCTCATCGAAAATATTGCCGGTATCAGGCCACACGTTCTTTTTCTGGACATTCATCTTGGAGAAAAATCCGGTCTCGACATTGCACGTGAATTATACCATAACCGCTGTAATACTAAGATAGTATTTGTATCAGCATTTGATAAATATGCCATTCAGGCATTTGAATACAATATTATTGACTACATGCTCAAGCCGGTTAGTAATGAAAGGCTTCGTAAATGCATTCAAAAAATTGAAGCAAGTCTTTCATCTGAAAACAAAAGCCCCATACAGCAAGCTCAGAAATCCGGGGTTTCAGACTCTTCACAGATAAGATTCAATACGCAGAACGGATTCATTCTCATCGATCCGTCAGAAATTGTTTACATGGAAGCAGACCATGTATATACCAAAATAGCAATGACACATCAAACTTCGCATTATGTTGCCCAAAACATTGGCAAAATCCTTCCCCTGATCGACAGTGTCAATTTCCTGCGAATTTCAAGATCTGTCGTCATTAACGCCAAATATTTGAGAGAAGTTAATCGTACCCAAAGACAATGCACAATTTTCGACGGAGACAAAGAATTTGTACTGGAAATTACTAAGCCGGGGCTTAAAATGTTAGACGATCACTTTAATTAGTGCCTTTCCATAAAGTGCCATTTACTGTGTTACACTCCTCCGAAAATTGCTCATTTACAATTAGTAAACTCCGTATTTTCGGACTTCGCAAGCCTGGTAAATGACACTTTCTGAACAGACACACATATTCTAAAAATTTTTTGCGAGTTTATAGACAGGCACTAATTAGTTTCTGTTGGTAAACTCAGCAGCCGGTTTAAAAATACTAAACGCAATGACGCAAAGCTTTCAATGTGAGAAAGTTGTTGTTTATCCCCTGAATTTTACAAACGGTTGATTACCATTTGTTTGTAAAAGTACAATGAAGTATTGTAAAGTCCCGTTTGTTGCGTTACGATAGCAATTGGTACTTTATGGACAGTAATTAATTATTTATAAAATCAGAAGAAATAATCATACCTCTCTCATAATAAAAATCTTGCATCTTAGCGCCTTTGCGTTTAGATTTTGTTTAACGATCTATTGGCATAAAAATCCGTTTTAAAATTACAAAACTCCCTTTCGTTAACTGAAGTCCATGATTCAGAAAATGAAGTCCACGTTTCAGAAAACCATCTGTTTTTTACTTTTTCCATTCAATTTAATCTTGCATCTTTGAAACGTGTAATAACAAACCCAACCTTTGGAAATTCGGGCAATCAACTCCTTTTTTCTATCCGCATCCTAATGAGGATTTTTGGGGAACATGGTCTTAAAGGGAGAAAAGTTGCCCGAATTTTTTTTGCTGCTATGTCCTCCCAATCAACAGATCGTCAAAATTAATTAGTGTCTGTCCATAAAGCGCCATTAACTGTGTTACGCGCACCGCCAAAATACCATTTACGAAAAGTAAACTCCGTTTTTGGCGGCTTCCTAAGCCTTACAACTGGCACTTTCTGAGCAGACACACATATTGTGAAAAATTTTGCAAATTTATAGACACACACAAACTACAGGACAAAACAATTTTTGAAAAACTGTTTTGAAAAAATTCGCTTCGTTGTCTGAAGTGCACGATTCAGAAAAAAACTCCCGCGGTTCAGAAAACCATTCAAAAAATACTTTTTTTCAAAACTGATTAATGCCATCTTTGAACCATTGTGTAATGCGAAGCCTAACCCTTTGCAATGCCGGGTAATCTTTTGTGATTCTCTCCTCCTCAATAAATTAGCACATGGTCTTAAAGGAAAACACAAAAGATTCCCGGCTTTTCTTTTCCCGCTTTATCAACACCATCAACAAAATCCAATACCTTTGCATCAAAAAGACATTAAGTAGTGTCTGTCCATAAAGTGCCATTTACTACGTTACGCTCGTCCGAAAATTACTCATTTACGATGAGTAAACTCCGTATTTTCGGACTTCGCAAGCCTGGTAAATGACACTTTCTGAACAGACACATGATAAGTAGGAATCTTTTCCTACTTTATAGACGAGCACTAAGTAGTGTCTGTCCATAAAGTACCATTTGCTGTGTTACGCTCGCCGCCAAAATACTCATTTACGAAAAGTAAACTGCGTTTTTGCCGGCTTCGCAAGCCTTGCAACTGGCACTTTCTGAACAGACACATAACAAGAAACAACTTTTGCGTAATTTATAGACGGACATTAAGTATGGCTGCATCTCCTCTTTCCTCCTATCAGTTTAAGCCCTTACAAGGTTACGAGCATTTCGAGGCAACCACGCAAATCATTATTGCCGAAATACTCAAAAGAAACCTGCCTTTTGAGATCATCGACGCCAAAAATAATCTGATAGCCGTTACCTGTAACAACAAAGAATTCATCATACACGAAGGTACTATTTCCGATGCCAATAGCCTGATCGCATATTGGATATCCAATGACAAGTGGATGACCAAACAATTTCTTTCCCGGAAAGGGATCAATCACGCTAAAGGAATGTTACTTACCGGTAATTTTAGCAAAAATGACCTCAACAATATATCGTTTCCTGTTGTTGTAAAGCCAGTGGATACCGATCATGGTATCGCTGTCAGTACCAATATAACCGGAAAAGCCGATCTTCTCAATGCCATTCAAAACGCATTCAAACACGCCGATAAGGTTATTGTCGAAGAATATCACGAAGGCAGAGAATACCGCTTTCTGGTGGTTGATGACCAGGTTCGTGCCATTGCCTACCGGGAACCAGCTAACATTACAGGTGATGGCAAACATACCATAGAACAGTTAATTGAAGAAAAAAACAAAAACCGTGGCGATGATTACACACACCCTCTTTTAAAAATCAAGATTGATGATGAAGTAAAAAGACATCTCAGTGCGCATTCCTTCTCCCTTCAAACCGTTTTAAAAAATGGAGAAAAGGTGTTTCTGAGAAAAAACTCTAACCTTAGTACGGGTGGCGATAGTATTGATGTAACCGATGATATGCCAGATTTTTACAAGAAAGTTGCAGTTGAAGCAGCAAGAGCTTCCGGACTTAAAATTGCAGGAATAGATATCATAATAAAAACCCTGAAAACATCACCCACTCATGATAATTACATTGTAGTCGAACTAAATGCACCCGCTATGTTGTCGATGCACGATTTTCCCTATATTGGCAAAAACCGGCACGTTGAAAAATATGTGCTGGATTGTATTCTTAATTCTAAATAGTTTAAATAGTTTAGAGACAAGTACTAAATAGAGCTTATCTATAAACTCGCAAAAAATTTTTACAATATGTGTGTCTGTTCAGAAAGTGCCAGTTGTAAGGCTTAGGAAGCCGCCAAAAACGGAGTTTACTTTTCGTAAATGAGTATTTTGGCAGCAAGCGTAACACAACAAATGGTACTTTATGAACAGACACTAAATAGTGCCTCGAAATGACTCATACAGATAACCTCACTGAATTACAACACAAATCACAGCTAATCGAATACTTCGAAAAAGGAAACAAGCCCCCTGAAAAATGGGGCATAGGAACAGAACACGAAAAATTTCTTTACCGCAAAGACAATTTGCAGCGGTTGGGACATAGCACCACTCCGGGCATAAGCCAAATATTGCAACGAATGGTCGAAAGTGGATGGGATCCAATTGTTGAAAAAGAAAACATCATCGGTCTGACCCGCGATGGTGCATCCATTACGATTGAACCGGGTGGACAGTTTGAATTATCCGGGAAAAATTTCAAAAATATTCATCAAACTTTCGAAGAAACAAGAAAACACTTTGAAGACTTGAGAAATATCTGCAAAGAACTTGATGTCATCACCCTGGCCCTGGGCTTCGACCCGATTTGCAGCCCCGGGCAAATGCCATGGATGCCCAAGGAACGGTATCGCATAATGAAGGCCTATATGCCAACGAAGGGCAAACTGGGACATGACATGATGACACGCACGGCAACCATACAGGTAAATCTTGATTACAGTAATGAAACCGATATGATCCGGAAAATGCGTGTTGCCCAGGCACTACAACCGGTTGTAACGGCCTTGTTTGCCAACTCCCCTTTCAGTGAAGGAAAACCCAACGGGTATTTGAGCTACAGAGCTCATGTCTGGGATGACACAGACCCCGACAGATGCGGCTTTCTGCCTTTTCTTTTTGAAGATAATTTTGGGTTTGAAAAATGGGTAGATTATTTACTCGACATCCCCATGTATTTCATTATTCGAAACGGGAAGTTTATTGACAGCCACAACATTACTTTCCGTTCATTCCTTACCGGGAAACATGAGCTAAAGCCTACTCTGGAGGACTGGGACAACCACGTCTCGACAGTTTTTCCCGATGTCAGACTGAAAAGATTCATTGAAATGAGGGGTGCCGATGCCAGTTGCGTTTCACACATTGCCGCATTATCGGCATTTTGGGTAGGACTGTTATACAATCAGGATGCTCTTGACGAAGCTTATTCAATCATTAGAAAATGGGATTTTTCAGACCTGCAAGCGTTGCGTGCCAATGTACCAAAACATGCTCTGCACGCAACTTCAGGCCGACTTAACGCACAAGAAATTGCCCGGAAAATGCTAAAAATATCGGCTAAAGGACTTTCCGAACGTTCCAAACAATTAGGAATTGAAGATGAAGGACAATACCTTTGGCCCGTCATCGAAATAGCAAAATCAGGAATAACACAGGCCGAAAAGCATCTGCACAAATACCATACAGAATGGCAGGGCGATATCACAAAACTTATGCAATGCTGGCCACAGGCGGAGCCGATCAGGTAAGGTTTCAGGCAGAAGAAGGGCCAGAGGGCATGGAGCAGAAAGTAAGAAATTAACCTTGTAGAACGGGCAATCCCCCCTTTCAGTGCACTTAACCCTGGAAGTAGGTAACAGTTAACCGACAGGCAGGAGGTTGACAGGCAGAAGGCAGAAGTAATAAATTTTTTGGAATATCTTAGCCTGTTAAAAATCAAACAATCTGTTGTCCGGAAATAGTAGTTTTTGTTAAAAGAACAGCATGCTTTCGAAACTCAGGTTTTTATTACGATACACACACAGGTACAGATGGTGGTACACCGGTGGATTCATCTTTCTGGGGCTTACCATCTGGACATCTGTAACCATTCCCGAATATATCCAAAAAAGTATTGACACCATATCGCAAGGAGTTCCTGAAGCCAGAAATGAGTTTTACGATTTCATTCTTATTATTCTCGGCCTTGCCATCGTTCTTATCATTGTTCGCACGTTTTCCCGAATTTTGATATTCGTCCCGGGCCGTTTGATTGAAAAACAGCTTAAAGGTGAAATGTTCAGAAAATTATCAACCTTTGGTAAAGATTATTATGACCAGAACAGTTCGGGCTCCATTATTTCAAGAATCAATAACGACATAAACGGTGTCAGGATGATTACCGGTTTCGGACTTTTACAAACCGGTAATATTCTCTTTTCGCTGTCGGTTACTCCTTATAAAATGTGGAACCTCTCTCCAACTCTTACTTTATACTGCATCATCCCTATGGTGGTCATTTTCATCATTGTCAGGGTCGGACTGGTGATTATGGTCAAAAACACGCACAGCCGGATGGATGCCTTGCAAAAATTGTCCGGAAAAACCATTTCATTCCTATCGGGCAACAGTGTAATAAAAAGTTACAATATACATGCATGGGCCGAAAACGAAGTTGAAAAAGAGAATGTAAATCTTTTTAACTATACACTGAAAATTACCTGGGTACGGTCGTTCATCATACCATTGCTGGCCAACCTGGAACAGGTTCTGAAAATAGTGATTCTTTTTGCCGGCGGCTTATATGTCATTGAAGGAGACTTTACCCTTGGCCAGCTTACAGAATACATAGCTTATTCGGCGCTCCTGACACAACCTGTAATGGGACTGGGGTGGGTGCTGACTATTTTTCAGCAGGGATTTGTTGGCATTTCGAGCCTGCAAACAATAATGGGCCGAAAAGGTATTGACGATGATAAAAAATCATTGCCCCCTGAAAAACAGAAAAATCTTTTCGACAAAGGAATTTCCCTGAAAAATCTTACATATACCTATCATAACGGCAACCGACCAATCTTGAAAAACATCTCATTTTCGATTAAACCGGGAAAGATTATAGGTATCACCGGGAAAGTGGGTTCCGGAAAAACCACACTTATCAATATTCTGAACGGTTATTTACGTCCTTCCCCAGGACAGGTGTTTTTTGGGGAGAAAGATGCTGCCAGGCTGACCGGTAACGATATTCGAACGGTTGTTAAAACTGTTACCCAGGAAGTTTTCCTGTTTTCCGATACCATTGAGAACAACATTCGTTTTGGTGCGCAAAGAGCCAGGGTAACAAATTCGGTCGACGATGTCATTTACAAAAGTGCATTTTCAGAAGAAGTGGCACGATTCCCAAAACAGGAACAGACCCTTGTCGGGGAAAAAGGAATTATGCTCTCGGGTGGCCAAAAACAACGTATCAGTCTGGCTCGTGCTCTTTATACACCCTGCAGATTGTTAATACTTGACGATGTTTTCTCGGCTGTTGATACTGATACAGAGCGTTTTCTGATAAAACAGATATACGAAAACCATCCGGCCGAAAGCATGATCATTGTTTCAAACCGTATCAGTGTACTGGAAAAAACAGATTTTACTGTGGTATTGGATAACGGCTCTATTGAAGCTATGGGTACGCATGAAGAATTATTGAGAAAATCAGAATTCTACAGGGAAACATGGGAGCTTCAGAAGTAAACGCCGGAGGCTGAGGTTGAGGTTGAGAATACACCATATAAGACATATTAGAACACAAAAGATAAAGTTGCATCATAGATGACACAGATTAGCATAATTTGAAAAAGCATTTCAAAATTATAGGTCCCCTGGGGGATTAGGGGGCCCGGAACTCAAAACACGGAACACCAAATACGACATCAAAGCAAATTGAGGCTGAGGCTGAAGCTGGAGTAAAACGTTTTTTTAAGGAATATTTGGAAGACATATATGCCCAAACTACTGACAAATAAAGATTGGACGCTGATAAAAAGGTTCGGACGCTACTTCATTCCGCACAAGAAGTGGCTCATCATAAGCTTATCGTCAATCCCTGTTACTACAACAGCAGGAATAGCCTTTTTATGGCTGGTGGAACGCATCATCGACGATTACATTGTTCCCGGTGATGTTACGGGATTAAAGTGGCATGCCGTCTTTCTGGCAGGTGTGCTGTTACTGAATCTGTTGTTCGACGGGCTTTACAGCTATTCCTTTTCAAAAGCAGGCGGGCTGGCCATTGTTGATATGCGGCGCGAATTATTTGGTAAAACAATTCGTTTTCCAATGAGCTATTATGACAAACATCCCATAGGCGTAACATTGAGTCGTCTCACCAGTGACATGGAGTCCATCAGTGAATCTTTTGCTGCAGGTATATTAGGTCTTCTTTCAGAAAGTATTAAAACCACAGCGTTGGTGGGATACCTTTTTTATCTGAACTGGCGACTCACGCTGGTACTTCTTTTGGTGGTTCCGTTAATAATCGTTGTAATGCGTTATCTGAGGCGAAAAATAAGGGCTGCTTACAATGATTCAAGAACTTCACTGGCTAAGTCTGCAGCTTACCTTCAGGAGTCGTTGAACGGAATGAAAACCATACAACTATACAATGCTGAGGATGAAGCCTGGGACAAATACAACCGGCTCAATAAAGAATACTGTAACGCTCAGAACCGCTCCAATGTTTACGATTCGGCACTTTATTCAATTGTCGAGGGCATAACATCAATAGCCACGGCACTTGTTTTATGGTATGGCGCCATACAAATATGGGATTACGGTTATACCATGGGAGTATTGGTTGTTTTTGTAACTACCCTGGGCCGTTTATTCATCCCGGTGCGGCAGTTTGCACAGCAAATCTCCACCATACAGCGGGCTTTATCGGCACTGGAGCATATCAGTCATCTTTTCGGACAGGATACAGAAGAGGAGGAACAGATCGAAGACACCCCCTCCAAAAAGCACTTTTCGCTCAGAGATATAGAATTCAACAACGTCTCGTTTCGCTATACACCCGATGGTCAGGATGTTCTGAAAGATGTCTCGTTTCGCTTAAAAAAAGGAGACAGGATTGCACTGGTGGGCACCACAGGTTCGGGAAAATCGACTATCATCCGGTTATTGACCAAAACTTACACTGGTTATCGTGGTTCTATAAAAATAAATGGTCAGGAGCTTCGTGATATCCCATTGTCGGCCATTAGGGAAACGATGTCGCTCATGCAGCAGGATATATTCATGTTTAACGATACCATCCGGTTCAATATTTCACTCGGAAGAAAAGGCATCTCCGATAAAGATGTTGAAAAAGCTGCCAATTTTGTTTATGCCGACCGATTCATTGAACAATTGCCCGGGAAATACGATTACGTGGTGCAGGACAACGGCGACAACCTTTCAAAAGGTCAGGCTCAGCTAATTTCTTTTGCCAGAGCCATCAGCGGAAACAGCGAGCTCATTATCCTCGACGAGGCAACCAGCGCTGTTGATTCGCTTACGGAACAATACATACAGAAAGCCATCGAAAATATTTTCTCGGCGCGTACCGTTATTGCAGTGGCACACCGCTTAAGCACCATTAAACATTCTGATCTTATTCTTGTGCTGGAAAACGGAAAAATTATTGAACGCGGAAATCATGACGAACTGGTAAGACAAGAAGGGAAATATGCACACCTTGTAGAAGCCTGGGAAGAAAAAGCAGAAGAGAAAAAGCAATGAGTCGGCTCCCAAAAGAGTTATTTTTGTCAGGCTTAAGGCGTTTAGGATGTGTAATAAATGAGTGCGATCTTTGTTGTTTTAAACTTTTGCATCCTCTTTAACACAATAGATCGTCAGATTTTTAGATACAAGATGTAAGATAATTCATCAGTATAAATTATATATAAGTTATTGGTCTGATGGAACTCGCATGCAAGCATTTATACATATTCTTGTTGGGAAACCGTGCCATGCTCGTTTCGTAAAATATTGATACACTGCATCTTAATAAACAAACATTGATAGACATAAACAATTGGTTTGCAGTGTATTGTAAAAGTTTAACGCAGTATTGTATCAATGAGTTAAAATTTTAACACAAAATGAGATTGGCAAAAAGAGACTTTTAGCAGTGAGCTCAGCAATAGATTTTTTATATTAGCGGTATTTCAAAGAAATAAGATAAATTTCAGCATAAAGTAATGGAAAAAGAGATTCGTTGGAAACAGCGCTTCGATAATTTCAGAAAAGCGCTTTCTAAGCTAATCGAAGCTACTGAAGAATTTGGACCGGATTCTTCCGACATTGTAAAAGAAGGCATTATTCAACGATTTGAATTTACTCATGAGTTGGCCTGGAAGGTAATGAAAGACTATTTGGAGTACGAAGGTTTTCAAAACATAACCGGATCAAGGAGTGCTACAAGAGAAGCATTTAATAAAGGACTGATCGATAACGGACAAGCATGGATGAACATGATAGAAAGCAGAAATACTACAGTACATACATACGACGAAGATGTATTGGAAGAGGAATTCATTAAAATTCAAAACTTATATACTCCTCTATTTAAAGATTTTTACAAGAAAATGGAAGCGCTCTTATGATGTTTGGTCTGAATAAAGAAACCATTGAGAAGATAAACGCTGTTTTTCAGAAGCATCCCGAAGTTGAAGAAGTAATCATCTATGGTTCGCGGGCAAAGGGAAACCATCGTGCAGGTTCCGATATTGACATAACACTTAAGGGAAAATATCTTGATGAGAAAATCCGTTCCACCATTAGTCTTGAAATAGACGATTTAAATACCCCCTATCTGTTTGATATCTCTATTCTTGAAAAAATCAACAACCCCGAACTCCTCTCACACATAAAACAATATGGTCGAATCTTTTTCAAAAAGCAACATTAACATTTGTGAGTGCGGTCTAAAAAGTGCTCGTCTATAAAGTCGCAAAAGATTTTTACAATATGTGTGTCTGTTCAGAAAGTACCAGTTGCAAGGCTTGCGAAGCCGCCAAAACCGGAGTTTACTTTTCGTAAATGAGGATTTTGGCGGCGAGCGTAACACAGCAAATGGTACTTTATGGACAGACACTAAAAAGCATCTTTATTGCCAAACTCTTTGTTGTTTTAAACTTTTGCATCCTTATTAACAACGGTAAATTACTCTAAATTAACTCATTACACTTCAACTCAAAGATTTCGACAAGTCAGATAAACTGAAATTTTTTTTTATGGATAAATCCACTATATTGTAACCCGAAAACAAAAATGGAATATGCAATGGCAGACAATTTAGAAAAAATTGAGCTTGAGTATCTACTCAACACCTCGCCGGCCATCCTTTTCAACAGGCTGGCGACGCCCAGTGGCCTTTCAGAGTGGTTTGCCGATAATGTAAATGTTAAAGGAAATATTTACACATTTATCTGGGAAGGAAGTGAACAACAAGCCGAACAAACCCAACGCAAAGAAAACAAAATGGTTCGCTACCAGTGGCTCGATGAAGGAATGGAGGATGCATGGTTTCAGTTCGAGATTAATGTTGACGAACTGACTGGCGATGTAGCCCTTTTCATTACCGATCATGTCGACCCCGACGAAAAAGAGGACACTATAGAATTGTGGGACCAGCAGGTTGAAGTACTAAAACACGGGCTGGGTTCCTCCTGATTTTTTTTGAAGGTTTATAACAACGTTTAACTACCTTTGCATTCAAAATGTGGTACATATTTTGAATGCTTTTTTTATGCCTTTTTGATTCTGATCTGGCCAAACATTAAGGCAATACCAATCTGTTTTCAATGAAGAAAGTCCATATATTCATATTAAAAAGTTATGTGGGACCGTTGCTGATGACCTTTTTCATCTCCATGTTCATCCTTGTTATGCAATTCTTGTGGCGCTATGTTGATGATTTGGTGGGAAAAGGTCTTGAATGGCACGTTCTTTCAGAATTACTGTTTTATGCGTCACTTCAGGTTGTTCCGATGGCCCTTCCTTTGGCTATTTTGCTTGCCAGTTTGATGACCTTCGGGAATCTTGGAGAAAACTATGAGCTTACAGCACTGAAATCGGCCGGGATTTCGCTGCCCAAGATAATGATGCCCCTGATTATTTTGACGATATTAACTTCAATCGGAGCTTACAAATTTTCAAACAATGTACTTCCTGTGGCCAATCTTAAGCTGGTATCTATATTGCATGGCATAAAGGAAACCAGGCTGGAACTCGATATCAAAGAAAACGTTTTTTATCAGGGAGTCGATGATTTCAGCATCAAGGTGAAAGAAAAAGACCCCGATAAAAATATGCTTTACGATGTAATGATTTATGACCATCGCGACCGTTATGCACGAAACAGCAATGTAACCCTTGCAGACTCAGGAAAGCTGATGATGTCGGAAGACAAGAAATTTCTGCAGCTCACGCTCTATAACGGCATTCGGTACGACGAAAAAATCGGAATGGAAAGTCAGCGCAGGAACAATGAAGAACACATGTTCCGTACCGATCATTTCAAAAAGCAAACCGCCATTATTCCTCTAAAAGGATTTGATTTTTCGAAGACCGATGAAAACCTGTTTAAGCATAGCGACCGGATGAAAAATCTCGACCAGATTCAACACGATCTGGACTCACTCAATGGTGAAAAAACAAAATTTGTTGACAATCTGAGAGACCGTTCTAAATCTTTTTTCTTTTCCAAAATCAATTACAACAGAAGAAGAAGCACCAATGTCCAGAAAAATCAACAAAATATCTATCAGATAGATTCGAGTAGGATTGTAAATACAGACAGTATTTTTAATACCATGTCCAACACACAAAAACAAATGGTCCTGGATATGGCTATGCGACAGGCCCGCAACACCAAACAAACCATTGATGAGCGCCTGAAATTTATAGAACAAAAGGACGGTGTTATCCGGCGTCATAAAATGGAGATGCACCGAAAATTCACGCTCCCGTTTGCCTGCCTTATCTTCTTTTTCATCGGTGCCCCGCTGGGTGCCATCATCCGGAAAGGCGGTCTGGGTATGCCGGTGGTTATCTCAGTGCTTTTTTTCGTAGCTTATTACATTATCGATACCATGGGGGCAAAAATGGCTCGTGAGGGGGTATGGCTGGTATACCAGGGAATATGGTTATCCTCAGCCATTTTACTACCGCTGGGAATATTCCTCACTTACAAATCGGCCACCGATTCGGCCATTATGAATGCAGATGCCTATACTATTTTCATAGAAAAATTACTTTCTAAATTCAAAAAAAGGTAAAAAAATTACAGAACATCAGTCATTGCTACTGAATATTATTTGTGTAATTTTGCAATCTTTAAATGACAATCATATAGATCATGGGCAGCAACTCCGATTTTCAATTAAATACAATAGATGAAGCCATTGAAGCCTTCCGCAAAGGAGAACTTGTTATAGTTGTTGATGATGAAGATCGCGAAAATGAAGGCGATTTTATTACTTCAGCGGAATTGATCACTCCCGAGAAAGTCAATTTTATGACCAAATACGGCCGGGGACTTATCTGTGCACCTCTGGTTGAAGAACGCTGCGATGAGTTGGAACTGGACCTGATGGTAGGCAAAAATACATCACTTCATGCCACTCCATTTACTGTATCGGTTGATTTACTGGGACACGGTTGTACAACAGGAATTTCTGCATCCGACCGGGCCAAGACCATAAAAGCCCTGAGCGATCCGGCCACAAAACCTGAAGATTTAGGACGTCCGGGGCACATATTTCCGCTTAAAGCCAAAGAAAAGGGTGTTTTACGACGCGCAGGTCACACCGAAGCTACTGTTGATCTGGCAAGACTGGCAGGTCAACAGCCGGCAGGCGTTCTTGTTGAAATCATGAACGACGACGGGTCCATGGCGCGTCTGCCGCACTTAATGGAAATTGCCCGAAAATTTAATCTTAAAATCATCTCAATAAAAGACCTGATTGCTTACCGTTTGCAAAAAGAAAGCTTAATTATAAAAGGTGTACAGGTACATTTGCCCACAGCCTACGGTGATTTTCAGTTTATCCCTTTCAAACAGAAATCGAATGGTCTTGAGCACATGGCTCTTATCAAAGGAACCTGGGAGAAAGACGAACCCATATTGGTCAGAGTACATTCATCCTGTGCAACCGGCGATATTTTCGGTTCTTTACGCTGCGAGTGTGGTGAACAACTGCACAAGGCAATGGAAACCATTGAAAAAGAAGGAAAAGGAGTAATCGTTTATATGAACCAGGAGGGACGCGGGATTGGTCTGATGAACAAAATCAAAGCTTACAAACTCCAGGAAGAAGGACGTGACACCGTTGATGCCAATACTGATCTCGGTTTCGAAGCCGATGAACGCGATTACGGCGTAGGCGCCCAAATATTACGTGAACTTGGCGTTACAAAAATGCGATTGATGACCAATAATCCCATTAAACGCATAGGCCTGGAAGGTTACGGTCTTAAAATCGTTGAAAACGTGCCCATCGAAGTAGAACCAAATCCTTACAACGAGTTCTACATGCATACCAAGAAAGAAAGAATGGGGCATAACCTGAAATTCTTCAAATACATGGACACTCCGGCAAATTTTAAGAAAGAAGACTAATTTCTTCAATAGATCGTTAGATTTTTAGATGCAAGATGTAAGATAATTCGTAAGGTACTGACACATTGCATCTTAGCAAACAAACATTGATGGGTATAAACAATTGGTTTGCAGTGCCTTGCAAAAGTTTAGCGGAGTATTGATCTTATATCTAACAAAAAACACAAATCGCTCAAAACATGTTATTTATGCACTTTTGTTAGCTTCTTTAATATGTCAGTACCTCTAAAACATTGCTACTGACTATTGACTATTGACTATTGACTATTGACTATTGACTACTGACTATTGACTATTGACTATTGACTACTGACTATTGACTAAAACTACTGACTAAATTACTTATATCTAAAAATCTAACGATCTACTGATTTGATATATTTCAGCTTCTGCAGTAAAGCAATTCTGTAAGAAAAGGAAAACACCCCGATAGCAAAAGCGTTGTTCCATAACGTCCCGAAGTTTTAATAGCATCATTTTTCTTATATTTGTTAAAAACAAAACTGCTATGCAAGACCTGAAGATCGTTTTCATGGGTACCCCGGAATTTGCTGTAGAAAGCTTAAAAGCCCTTATTGAAGCAGGAACCAATATAGTTGGTGTTGTAACAACGCCAGATAAACCAGCAGGAAGAGGCAGAAAACTCACGCCCTCTCCGGTAAAAAAATACGCCTCGGAAAAAAGTCTGAAAGTCTTGCAACCGGAAAAACTAAAAGACCCTGAATTTCTCAGGCAGCTGGAATCGTTGCAGGCAGATATTCAGGTAGTAGTTGCATTCAGAATGCTGCCCGAAGTTGTCTGGAATATGCCTCCCCGGGGCACCTTTAATCTTCATGCTTCCCTCCTTCCGGAGTACCGCGGAGCGGCTCCAATCAACTGGGCCATTATCAACGGTGAAGAAAAAACCGGAGTAACGACCTTCTTTCTTAAACATGAAATTGATACCGGAGACATCATTTTCCAGGAAGAAATTCCCATTCTCCCCGATGATAATGCCGGAAGCGTTCACGACAAGCTAATGGTACTCGGTGCAAAACTGGTTGTTAAAACTGTTAATGCAATTGCAAATCAAAATATCTCACCAAAACCTCAACCACACAAACAAGGTAAACCGGCCCCAAAAATCTTTAAAGAAGACTGCAAAATTGACTGGTACAGAGATTGCGAGACCGTTCACAATAAAATCAGAGGACTAAGTCCTTATCCCGCAGCATGGACAGAGCTCTCTGCTCCCGATGAAGAAGAAAACAAAATTCTGAAAATTTTCAAAACTGAAAAGTCCGGATCTTCGGGATTAAACCCGGGGGACATATATTGTGACGGGAAAAAAATAATTCTTGCCGGCACCCGTGATGGTGATTTGAAAATAAAAGAGCTTCAACTGGCCGGAAAAAAAAGGATGACTACAGAAGAATTTCTGAAAGGGCATAATATACCTGATGGATCTTATTTTATTTCATAATTTGGGGAAGGCATGTTGATTATTCAACACACCTTCCTTCAATAAAAATTATTCATCGTCGTGATAGACGAAAGTTACTTTGTGTCCCTTCCCCCTATTGTTACATATATTGTTGAAAAAAGCTGCTGCAGCTTGTATTTTTATGGTTTCTCCCTTCTTATTTACTACATCCCAATATCTTACTATTTCATACTCATTCTTTATAAACATGTCATGCGCTGTTTGTAAACGCTGATGCATCTCTTTAGGAACAACAGTAGTAAAGTGTTTGCCGGTAAGTTCGCCCGGATCGTACCCGTATATCTGATTATACCTGTTGTTCACATGTACATAGTATCCATTTTCGTCAGTTACACAGATGCCTAGTTCCTTTTCTGCATCAATAATCTCTTTAGCCTTTGACGGATTGTCAGCTATTTCCTTTTTGATTTCTTTGGTTCTGAAAATGTTGATTCTTCCCATGGTAAAAAAATTAAACATTAATTAGTGTCTGTCCATAAAGTGCCATTTACTGTGTTACGCTCGTCCGAAAATTACTCATTTACGATGAGTAAACTCCGTATTTTCGGACTTCGCAAGCCTTGTAAATGACATTTTCTGAACAGACACACATATTGTAAAAATCTTTTCGAGTTTATATACACCCACTATTTAATGAGCTTACTGATTTATATACCAAAGAAACCAAAAAACCCAAATTTTGTTCAATCTTTATGATTTATTAGTTAAACAAAATTTATTTAAACATTCTTTTCCCGCTCAAATTTCAGAGACCAATCTAACCTG
>NZ_AHZV01000169.1 GCF_000250735.1 Anaerophaga thermohalophila str. Valhall | reverse complement strand
AACTCTATCAGGTATTATCTACGTTTATAAATCTATTAGGTTGTTCATTATAAAACACTAAACAATGATGAAACGAATCAAATTACTATTATTTATCCTTCCTGTTTCTTTTATACTGATTGCAGGGCTTTCGGGTTGCGGAAATAAAGAACAAATAAAGATGGGATTTCTTTATAGCTCGGATGTAACTATTCGTTTTAATAAAGAAAGCAAGTTTTTTAAAGAACGGGCCGAACAACTCGGAGCGGAAGTGATGATTGACCACGCAAGGGATAATGATGCTTTACAATACGAGAAAGCCATAGAAATGATGGAAGAGGGCATTGACCTGCTTGCCCTCATTGCTGTTAATGTAAATACCGCCGAAAATATAGTAAAAGAAGCAAAAGCCCGAGATATCCCTGTTCTGGCATACAACCGGCTGGTTTCCAATTGCGAGTTGGATGTTTATATCTCAGGGAACAATGAGCAACTGGGGAAAGACATGGCTGGTTATGTTGTTCGTCAAAAGCCAAAAGGAAATTATGTGATACTCAACGGCGACCGTTTCGACAGAAATGCAGTGGAACTGATGGCCTCAATAGAGGAAACATTGAAACCCCATATTGAATCGGGCAATGTTAATGTTCTGTACAAAACCTATATCGAAAACTGGAACCCGGACCATGCCGCATTTGAGCTTGATCAAATACTATCGTCCTACCCGCAAAAAGTGGATGCTGTTATTTCCTGCTTCGACGGCATGGGGGTCGCCTGCATTGAAGTTCTTGAAAAATACGGCCTGGATGGAGAAGTAATCGTGACAGGCCAGGATGCCCAGATTGAATCATGCCGGCGAATTATTGAAGGAACCCAGCACATCACTCTTTACCATCCACTCAGAGATATCGCTTACAAGGCTGCAGAAGTAGCAGTGGATATTGTAAATGGGGAAAGGTTGGAAAAGAAATATGATATCACTTATGCAAACAACGGCTTTATGGATGTCCCGACAGTCCAGATCAATTCTATTCCGGTTACAAAGGAAAATATCGATGAAGTCCTGATTGAGAGCGGCTTTTACGAACGGTCGGAAATTTATCAGTAAAAAGCTCTTTTATAGATTTTTAGATATTCAGATATGACCTGCATTATTCATAAATTATCTATTACGATGCTCAACTATCGGCAAAACACAAGCGTCCTCATCAAATTTGATTTGAAAATAGTTCACTATTTCCTGCATCAAATTTGTCTGCGGTTGCTTGCGTTTTTTGATATTTGAACATCTCATGACGAAAACTTATGAATAAAGCAGGATAAGATGTTAAGATGAATCTGTGATTCTGAAAATATGAACTTCTGTTTGCCATTCTCATTGTTGGAGAAATTTTTTCGGTAATACGTGAAAAAATCATCCAACAACGAGAGTGGCATTTAACCTGCTCATTTATTTCCATAGCCATAGCCATAACCATATCCGTAATTATAGGCGCCGCTGTAACCGAATAAGTGTTTTTCCTGCTTTATGCCATTTACAATCAAAGATACCTTTGTTATTTCTCTTTGCTCAAAGTCTTTCAGAATCCGCGAAACATTTCTCAATCGTGAGTAATTATGGCGTATTACGAAAAGCCATTCATCAACGTACTTTTCGAGAAGGAAAGCATCAGCCACACGTCCAATTGGAGGAGTATCTACTATGATATAGTCAAACTCCTGTTTCAATGAATCAAATAACTCATCCATCAGGACACGTCTCATCATAAGTTCCGGAGGATTTGGAGGTACACTTCCTGCAAAAATTGCTGACAAGTTTTCCACTTTATTTCTCTGAATGATCTGTTCCAGTGTCAAATCACCTGACAAAAAACCACTCACACCCTTCTCAGACCGTTCACCATACATATAAATACTAATTTTTGGCCTTCGCAAATCAAAGTTCAGGAGCATGACCTTATTGCCGGTCATTGAAAGACTCATTGCCAGGTTTATACTTATGAAGCTCTTGCCCTCTCCCACATTTCCACTGGTAACCAAAAATGTCCGGCAATGCTGGTTACTTCTTTTCCACTCACCAAATTGCAAATTGGTTCTAAAAGAACGAAACGACTCACTGACCAACGAATTGGGATAATTTTTAACGATTACATTCTCACTATGATTACTTTCCAGTATATATCCCATTAAGGGAAAATCGGTTATTCCTGTCAGTTCATCATCACTCTGAATTTTGTCATTAAAATAAAATATTAACGTTAATATCAGGCCGGGGATCATCAAACCGGTAGCTATCGCTTTTTTATAGTTCCCTGAAGAATCGGGCGAAACAAGCCGTGCCCTGTTGGCCCTGGGCAGTTCAATTATTTCACTGGCAGGCAAATTGGAAGCCAAAAGTATCTCCATTTCCGAGCGACGAGTCAGCAACATCGTATATAGAGCATCATTTATCTCATAATTCTTTTCCAAATGAGTAAAAAATTCTTTATTTACAGGCATCTCCCAAAGTTCCTTTCGAAGCCTGCCGGTTTCCCTTTCAACCTCTTCCTTTTTCAACCTGTTGTCTTTTATCAATGCGGAAACAGCCTTCTTCAGTGTTTCTTTTAACCTGGCAAAACGTTCCTGCCTGCTTTGCAAAAAGGGGGTATCTTTAAGTGTGCGGCTCTCTATTTCTTTTATTTCCCTGCTAAGAATAAAAACCTCATCCAGCATCTCCTGAAGCTGCTTATTATTAATTTCTAATGATGCAGGCACAATTAGTCCTGAAATGCTATCTCCTTTTTCAAGGTACCGGGCAAGATATTTGAGATATCGCCATTCTAATTCGAGTAATGCAATGGACTCTTCTTTTTTTCCGAGTTCATTTTTAAGTTTTTCCAATTCATAATCGACATCCAGTACCCCCCTGTTTATTTTGGACGATTGGATGTTTGCCGCTGATATATGCAGAGAATCCTTTAATTCGTTTAGCTGGCTGTCAATAAATTCTATTGTTCGGACAGCGATTCTTTTTTGCCTCGACACACCCCGCTGCAAATAAGAATCAATAAGAGATTTAAGAAACGCTACGCCTTTCTCCCTATTACCTGTTTTTACCGATATATTTATGATTGATGTACCTTCTAAGGGTTCTACCAAAAAATGACTCCATTCTGACACCTGGCTATTCAATGAGTTAAATTTGAAATATCCCGCTTGATCCGACTCCATTTCTTTTTTCCCTCTCAGTTTAAATCTTGCAAACGGTAAATCCAGCCATTCCCCTTCAGAAACAATCGTATCGAGCTTAAAATCCCCTGCAAGCAAACGTCTAATCTCTTTTGAGTATTGATACACAACAGGATCTTCAGCCTCCATCCCGATGCGAAATGAAGAATCATTAACAACTGTAACTGAAAATAAGACATCCAACGGTTGAAAAGCCAAATCATCAAAAATTATTTCAACATTTGGTAGCGAGGCAACTTCCTTTTTCCGGAAGCCTTCATCGAGGTAAAAACTAATTTCGTAATCTATATTTTGTACTGCCTCTCTGACAAGATCGTAGGATTTGAGAATTGCTATTTCGTTACGGGTATTGTTCATCATGCCCTGCATAGATTCCATTCCAATCAGTTGTTTCGGAAAATCTGCAGAGTTTTCACTCTTAACCTGTATTGAGGCATCAATCTGATAAACAGGCAATGAGTACCTGTTGACAAAAAATGTTATTACTAAAGATAATAGAACGGATGATAGAATCCATGGCCAGTATTTCAGACCTCTCATGATAATTCTTTTTACCATGAGTGCTTCATTATTCCGTTCTTTAAGCATGTCAGAGGGGCGCATTACATTGATTTTTATGCATTATCCTATGAATCAGGGTGGTAATTGAGTTAATTCAACAGACTAAAGATGGCCAGGCCCGAAGCTACCAATGAAAACATGAGACTATAAGGAAACTTGGTAAATGAAAAAGGTTTGGATTGCCTGGCCGAAACGTATAAAACATCGTCGGGAAGCAAATAGAAATATTCGGATTGAAGTAACCCGTTATCTGTAACATCAATGTATCTGATAATAGAACCATTGGGACTCTTTCTGACAAGCATCACCTTCCGGGCATTACCGAATTCATTGATACCGTTGGCGTGTCCCAGTGCCTGGAGAATATTTATTTCTTCGCTGTCGATGGTGTATGTTCCCGGATTTCCGACCTCTCCCAGAATGGTAATCTGAAAGTTAACAAGTTTTACAAAAGCATTAACATCTTTAAAATATTCACCAAGTGCTTCTTCAATCTCTGCTCGGGCTTCCTCAACGGTAAGTCCCTTTACATATATATCATTCACAAAGGAGTAGCTCACACATCCCTCAGAGTTGACCTTATGTGAGTTAAGGAACATATACGTTGGGTTCATTAACTCCGGAAAGTCGGTTTGAAAAAATTTGCTGGTTTCCGGATCGCTGCTTGTTACCTTAATAAACAGATGGTCACCACTTTTTATCCGGTATACCGAAGTGCGGTCATTCTCAATTTCTTTCTCAAGCTCAGTAATGCTTTTTTGTTGCAGAAGTTCTACTTTTTTCAGATTAACGCAGGAAGTTACCGTAATCATAGAAACAAGCAACCAAAATTGTAAAAAGTACTTCATATCATTATCTTTTTAGTCTGGCAATTAAAGTTTTACAGATCATAGAATTTTAACACCTTATACAATTGAATTTTTCGTCCGTCCAGATAAGCAACAAGAAAAGCTCCCTCAACATCGATTTCCTCAATCACACGCCTGGCCAGTTGATAATTACTACCGACAGCAATCTGGTATTTGTACCATCCTTCTTCCTCTATTTCAGTCACTCTTCTGCTGCCTTCGTATATTTCACGCAATTCAACGTCAGTAAGTTGTTCTTTACTGGCGGCTATTTGTACCCGGTATTCCACAGAATTATTTCTCTGAAACAGTATCGCTTTCCATAATTTCTCTTTTTCACCTCGTTCATTGTAGGCAACGATAAAACTTTCTTTAGTACCGATACTGCTTAAAACGTCAAGGGCAGTAATGTAACTGGGCGAAAAGCCAACCTGATAGCGATGCCATCCTTCTTCATACCGGTGTACGATTTCAAGAGGTCCTTTATATATCCTGGAAAGCGAAAGAGTATCCAGCAGATAGCGGCTGGCCGCTATCTGAACACCAAAAATGTAGCGAAAATTTCCCTCTGTAACGGAATCGGAAAATGGTATTTCTGCTTTTGCAGAAGAAGTCTCTCTCATTTCCGGTTCCGGGAAATATCCACCTTTCTGAATATTTCTGACAGAATCGCGAAGATCACTGCCATAGTCACCAATGGAAGTATCGGATGATGAATGAAATGAAAATATTATTGTGTCAACTTTAACAGAAGCATTCGATGATGACCCTGCATCAATATCACGGTTGAGTAATGAAAGATACCTGAACCAGGCTTTTTTGAGAGAATCTTTATGATATGATGTAATAAAATTCGACAGAACTACTGTATCCGGAAGCCCGGAAACAATAACCTGTGAAATAGTATCTGTTTGAGGGATTTCTCCGGAAAATCGAAGAGAGGTTTCTGTCTGGTTTAAACTTTCGCACATGCTAAAATATTCTCCAACAGAAAAATAACCAGATACTGCTGTTTCACCTTCAATTAACCCAATCCCGGTAAAAGACACTAATAGAATAAAAAATCTTTTAATCCGGTAACCCATTTCGAAATTCTGTATTGATGCTATTCAACTTTTCCAATGCCTTACCAACCACAAACCGCTTCTTAATTAGTGGTTGTCCATAAACTCGAAATAATATCTTCACAGTATGTGTGTCTGTTCATAAAGTGCCAGTTGCAAGGCTTGCGAAGCCGCCAAAAACAGAGTTTACTTTTGGTAAATGAGTATTTTGGCGGCAAGCGTAACACAGCAAATGGTACTTTATTGGCATACACCCTTTATTGAGCCAAAGGATTGGGGATAAATTGGAATATCTGCTTTAGAGCAGACCTGTCCGATGTTCGGACAAGAAATGACATCGATAACGATGAACTGAAAATCAGTTGGACGGGCAAATGTTTCTTTTCTTTTGAGCCAGTCATCGCCCGGTAGCTCGCTTCAAACTAACAAAAATCTTTACGTAAAGATTTAATTTTTGTTTGCAATTACATCCAAAAAAATGAATCAATATCGCGGAATTCGTCATATAGCTACATTTCAGTTCTCTATTATTGTGCTTCAGTAATTGTTTTTTTAATTTCAGATAACGAATAGATATCTTTGCGAATCGAATAATTACAACAATAAATTCAAAAAGACTATGAATAGACGCCTTGAACCGCTCAAGATATTTGGACTTCTCGGAATTTTACTCATAACCTCATGTAGTGAAAGAAGTTCCGAAAAAAAAGAGCAGATACCTGTGGTAAAAACCACCCGGGTAAAATCTTTTCACAATCTGTTATCTAAAAGCTACCCCGCCCGCATAAAGGCATCATCCGACATCAGGCTCTCTTTCAGAGTGGCAGGGCCTTTGTCGAAGGTTCTGGTGGAAGAAGGAGAATATGTAAAGAAAGGACAGTTGCTTGCAAAAATTGACCCGCGAGATTACGAACTTCGTTTGAAAGGGACAGAGGCTAAATATCGGGAAATTAAAGCAGAAGTAGATAGAATAACCGCTCTTTACAAAAAAGGGAAAGTACCTGAAAATGATTACGATAAAGCTGTTTCAGGGCTTAAACAAATCACGGCACAGTATGAAGCTCATAAAAATGCCCTGAACGATACTCGTTTAAAGGCTCCGTTTGCCGGGAATGTGGCAGACGTATTTTTTGACACTCATGAGATGGTCGATGCAGGAATGCCGGTAATTGCACTGGTAGATACCCAACAATACGAAATTGTTGCTCATCTGCCCGCCGATGACTATCTGAAAAAAAACAATTTTGTTGATTTTCGCTGCCGTACTGTTAATCACCCCGGAGAAGAATGGCCCCTGACTTTAAAAAGCATAGTGGCAAAAGGTAATGTTAACGGACTGTATCCGGCCCGTTTCATGCTTTCAGAGCCTGAAAAAGGGAAAATATTGCCCGGCATGAGCGCAAGGGTAATCATTCAGTACTCTGCAGATGATAACGGTTTATTATCGGTACCATCCACAGCAGTATTTAAAAAGAATGAGCAATCACTTGTATGGAAGCTGGACAAGGAAAGCCAAACAGTTAAATCGGTAACGGTAAAAATAGTTCGCATCGATGCAGAAGGCAATGCCATTGTTAAAGGGAACCTTAACACCAACGATGTTGTAGTTAGTGCAGGCATTCACTCGATCCGGGAAGGACAAAAAGTTAAACAACTGGAACCGCCGGCTGAAAGCAATATTGGCGGCCTGTTGTAAAGATTAGATCATCAGATTCATTGATGACTGCAATCTAAAAAACATCTTTGTTGCCAAACTCTTTGTTATTTGCTAAAATGCAGTATGTCAATATTAAATAGATTTTCTTACATCCTATATCTAAAAATCTAACGATCTATTGGTTAATCTGAACAAGATTAAAAAAATAAACAACCGATTCCTAATCCTGACAAGCCGGAAACAAAAAAAAGTTATTGAGTTAAAATTTTCATTATCTGACTGATGACAGAATTTGCCTTTAAAAACAAAATACTGTTCTACTTTTTTCTTATAGTCCTCACTGTTGGGGGTGTATTATCATTCCGGTCGATGAGCAAACTGGAAGACCCTGAAATTAAAGTAAAACAGGCGCTGGTAGTAACAATCTATCCGGGTGCTTCGGCCCATGAAGTGGAGCTGGAAGTAACCGACATTCTTGAAAAGGCCATTGGTACCATGGGCGACCTGAAGCAAACCGAATCGCGCTCAGAACCCGACTATTCGGAAATCACGGTGGAACTCGATCCTACGGTTGACCCCGATGAAATTGAACAAAAATGGGACATTCTGCGAAGAAAAGTCAACCGTGCTGCTGCTGAACTCCCGTCAGGTGCGCAACATCCAATAGTGGTAGACGACTTTGGAGATGTATACGGACTTTTTTATGCCATGACCTCTGACGGGTTCTCATACGAAGAGATGCATGATTATGGTCTGCTGGTAAAAAAGGAGATAGAAGACATTCCGTCAGTAAAGCGGGTAGAGATATATGGTGATCGCAATCCCTGCATTAACATCAATATTAAACAGGACAGGATGGCCAGCCTGGGAGTACACCCTGCCGAAGTTCTGTCAACCCTTCGAAACCAGAACGAAACGGTTTATGCAGGATACTTCGAAACCGGAAGCGAGCGCATCCGGGTGGATGTCAACAATGATTTCGATAATCTCAATGATATCCGCAATCTTATCATCCAGGGGCATGAGAACGATCAGGTACGACTTGGTGATATTGCAGACGTTGAAAAAAACCTGGAATCCCCTTACAGGGAAGCTATGCGACATAATAGTATACCTGCCATCGGCATCTCTGTTTCAATGCAGTCGGGCGAAAACATTGTAGAACTTGGTGAAACGGTAGATAAAAAACTGGCAGAACTTAAGACGAAACGCGTCCCGGCAGGAATAGACTTCAAAAAAGTGTTTTTCCAACCGGAGAAAGTTGAGGATGCCATTTCGACATTCATGTTTAACCTGGCTCAATCGGTTGCTATTGTTGTACTGATACTAATGCTGGCTATGGGCTGGAGAAGTGGATTTATTATAGGCAGCGGCCTCCTGCTCACCATCCTCGGTTCTTTCGTAATCCTTAATCTCTTCAACGGAACGCTGCAAAGAGTTTCCCTGGCCTCGCTTATTGTTGCTATGGGAATGCTTGTGGATAACGCAATTGTGATTATTGACGGTATATTGGTGGACTTACAGAATGGCATAAAAAAGAAAAAAGCTTTGGTCAATACAGCGCGAAAAACCGCCTGGCCTTTACTTGGAGCTACATTGATTGCCATTTTTGCATTTTTACCCATCTTTTTATCACCGGATACTTCGGGCGAATATGTCCGGGATTTGTTTATTGTCCTCGCTGTTTCTCTCCTGCTGAGCTGGATACTGGCACTGACACAGGCACCGGTAATGGCCGATAAACAATTTAAACGATCAAAAAAGCAAAAACACAATGACAAGAGACCTTACAGCGGAAAAATATATACTTTTCACCGAAAAAGCCTCAGCTATTTACTCTATCATAAAACACTGGCAATTATACTTGTAACCATTCTGTTGGCCGCAAGTGCGTTACTTTTCCCGCTCATCCCGCAGACATTCTTCCCAGACCTGAGCTACAATCAGTTATACATCGAATATGACATGCCGGCCGGCACACGAATTGAAAAAGTTGACAGTGATCTTGCCGAGATTGAGAAATATCTGCTTGATCAGCCGGAAGTTACTAATGTCACAACAAGCCTGGGGGGAACGCCTTCACGGTACAATCTGGTTCGTTCCATTGCCGAACCCTCGATGAGTTACGGAGAACTCATTGTGGATTTCACTGATGAAGAAGTCTTGAAAGAAAAACTCCCTGAAATTCAGGATTACCTGATAAATAATTATCCTCAGGCCTATGCAAGAGTAAAACGCTACAACCTGATGTACAAAAAATTCCCTGTCGAGGTAGTTTTTACAGGTCCCGATCCGGCAATTCTTAAGAATCTCACCTCTCAGGCTAAAGAAATTATGGAAGAGGAGCCGGGAGCTATCCTGGTGACCGACAACTGGGAGCCTGCATCCAAAGTGCTGGTAGCCCGCTATCATCAGGAAATGGCCAGAAGATCGGGACTTTCGAGACCAGACCTGGCCCTCTCGCTACTTACAGCTACCGAAGGGCTCCCGATCGGGGATTTTTATGACGGAACTCGTGCGATTCCAATTTATGTAAAAAGTACAGACAAAGACGGAGAGCAGGTGAATAATCTGGAAACGGCGCCGGCATTCAGCGTTTTGCCATCGGTGAACAATTTTAACCCGGAAACAATAAAAGGAATCATGTCGGGAACCACATCTTATGAAGAAATTCTGGAGTCGACACTTGGTGCTGTTCCAATAAATCAGGCGGTAAAGAGTATTGATGTGGAGTGGGAAGAACCGGTTGTAAGACGCTACAATGGACGACGTGCCATAAAAGCTCAGTGTAATCCGGCCCCGGGGCTCACAGCCGACGATGTCCGGGGCCGGATTCTGAAAAAAATTGAAGCCATTGAGTTACCCACTGGTTATCGAATGGAGTGGCAGGGAGAATACCAGGCCAGTTCTGAATCTCAGCAATACTTGTTCATGTATCTTCCCCTGACCATTGTTCTGATAATTTCCGTACTAATCGCCCTGTTCAATGACTATAAAAAGCCTCTGATCATCATCCTCAGTCTTCCGCTTGCCTTCATTGGCATAGTGGTTGGAATGTTGGTTACAGGCAAAGAATTTGGGTTTGTGGCCATAGTCGGAACACTTGGTCTGATGGGAATGATGATTAAAAATGGTGTTGTTCTGCTCGAAGAAGTAGGGCTGCAAATTAAAGAAGGTAAAAAACCATTCATTGCCATTATGGATGCCTCAACATCAAGATTGCGACCAGTCATGATGGCATCTTTAACAACCATTATGGGGATGATTCCTCTCATCACCGACGATATGTTCGGTTCTATGGCCGTTACCATGATGTCGGGATTGCTGATAGGAAGCGTGATCACCCTAATGATGATACCTGTTCTTTATGCCTTGTTTTATAATGTTGTTCACCCATTGAGTAAAAAAAGACCAAAAAACAAAACTATGCCTTATAATAAGTTCCAGCATATGAGTTCCATTTGACCTTAATTAGTGTCTGTCCACAAAGTGCCATTTACTGCGTTACGCTCGTCCGAAAATTACTCATTTACGATGAGTAAACTCCGTATTTTCGGACTTCACAAGCCTTGCAACTGGCACTTTCTGAACAGACACACATATTGTGAAAATATTTTTGTGAGTTTATAGACACGCACTAATTAATAAATTTTATTCGAATGAAACGAGCATGAGAAGGTTTGTCACAAGAGAACATGTATAAACCCAATCATGCGAGTTCCATCAGACCAATAACTTAGACTAATTTTATACTGATGAAAA
>NZ_AHZV01000170.1 GCF_000250735.1 Anaerophaga thermohalophila str. Valhall | reverse complement strand
CGTTAGCAACCATCATCATCAAGATAATCTGCTACTATTTCGTAATGATATTCGGAAAATACGCCATCCATTCTTTCAAGAATTGATTCAATAAGATGACGTTTGCTAACATCAAATAAATCCAATACTTGCGCTTTTGCAGTATCAACATCTATTCTGTTAGCATTACATTCTTCTAATATTTTTAATAATTTCTTTTCCATGTCGTACTGTATTTATTTGTTTAACGTTACAAGCCATTAAAAAAACACCAAGCCAATGAACAAAACTATACTGGTAGGAAACGATATTAACAACATTAATAATTCTACAAGCTGGAATAATTTATTAAATGAAATAATTAAAACTTGTGGAAACAATAATTCAATATCTAAAGATAAGCCATTCCCGATTCTTTACGAAGAAATATTTTTAAAGGGTGTTAAAAAAAACAATATAGACGAATATTATCTGAAAACTGAGATTGCCAAAATAGTTGACAAGATTGAACCAAATGAAATTCACGAAGAATTGATTAAATTAAATGTTACTAATTACATTACAACAAATTACGACTACGTATTAGAGAAAGTCCTAATAGGCGATAAACCAACCCATGAAATTAAGAATAATGGTATAATTAAAGAAACTAAATACAGTGTTTTTCGACACAATAATACTAACAGGAAAAAGTTTTGGCACATCCACGGGGAAAACAATATACCAAACAGTATAACCTTAGGATTTGAGCATTATGGAGGTCAACTCCAACAATTTAGAAATTACACTGTTACAGGAACTAACTATAAAAACAAAAAATTAAATAGTAATTCGCTACATAGAAGAATAAGAGAAAATGACTTAAATAACCAATCCTGGATTGATTTAATGTTTTTGGATGAAATTCATATTTTGGGATTAGGCCTAGGGTTTGAAGAAACAGACATCTGGTGGCTTTTGACAAATAGAGTTCGATTTCAGAATGAAAGAACTGGAAATAGAAAAAACAGAATTATTTATTATAGCCCTTCGGAGTGTAAGACCCAAAGTAAAGAAGATATTATGAGAGCTTATGATATTGAACTAAAGTATATTAATGAAAAAGACAAACTGAGTTATTACAAAAAAGCTATAAAAATAATTGCAAACGGCTTGTAACGGAGCTATATACGCCAGTCGTGGCATCCACAGCATATTGAGGGTTTTGTTTTACCCAAAACCATACGTTCAAGCTGATAAATCCACAGCTGGTCTGAAACCACGCCCAGGCGCATATAGCCGGGACGTTGTATGCAAGCCTAACAAAGCGTTCACATTATGTCGCAAATATTTTTTTAACTTTTACAAACAATTAACATCTGTTTAATAAAAACTTATTGATTATGAAACTAAGAATTATAGTTGACAACGAATTAGAAGAATTCCATGGTAAAATGTCACGCAAAACATTCGAAAAAATACCATTAGCCAAAAGACCCAAATTGATTGAAAATCATTATTTTTATTTAGGAGATCCAAATAACCGTGAGATTATCATTCAAATTGACAAAGATATTATTGAAGATGGCAGTAATTTATACCTTCACCAGACTGGAAAGCGCTCATATGGTATTGATAATGAATTTATTGAATTTTAAAATTATTAAAAATGAGATTAACTTTGTATAAAAAAATTGCTATTCCAATATTCCTTTTAATTGCCTTTTTACCTTTTGTTCAATCACAAAACAACTATCAAGCTGAATGCAAGGAAATTAGTAATGATGGCCATGTCACTATAAAAATATGGAACCCTAAAAAAGGGAGATGGTATAGGATGAAAGATGCTCAAAAAGATGGAATACAAGTTCTCCTATTTAATGGAATAGCTTCAAATAAGCAATGCATTGGTCAAAAACCTTTACTCCAAAAGGAGAAAGAAAAATCTAAATTTGAAAAAATTTCAAAGAAATTTTTCAAAACAAAATCACTTTGGTTAACGTATGTGCAATCATCAAACTTAAAAAATGCACTACCCGAAAAAGTGGGAAATAAAATTGGAAAGTATATCAAATAACCGTTGATAGGGCTATGCTAAAAGAGTATCTGGAAGAACAAGAAATTATAGAACCATTAAACACAGGATTTTAATATGAAAAATTTACAATATCAATAATTCTGTTTTTCATTGGTATTTGCTCAAATGTTGCATTTGGGCAAGCAAAAAAACCAACATTAATGATTTTACCAAGCGATAATTGGTGTAATCAACGTTATTTTATGACAGAATTTAATAATCAGGGAGCTAAAGTTAAAGTTCCTGATTACAAACTTGCCTTTCAGGAAGATACAGAACTAGGTCAGGTAATTAGTAAAATCAGTTCTTTAATGGCTGAAGAAGGTTTTCCTTTAAAAAATGCTGAACAAGAATTAAAAAACATTGAGGCAAGAAGAGCTGAAGATAATATGACTATGAGTAGAACAAGTGGTGCCTCAATAGCTGAAAGCCCTTTAGATATGCTTAAGAAAAGGGCAAAAGCAGATATTCTTATTCAAATCTGGTGGAAAGTAACCAAGACTGACAAAGGGAAGGCTGTTTCGTTTACATTGGAAGCCTTTGACTCATATACAAGTAAATTAATCGCGTCTTCGACTGGAACAGGCGAACCATCGGATGATATTGTTCCTATACTCCTACTTGAGGCTGTTTCACAACATATCAATCCATTTTTAAACCAACTTCAAAATTATTTTAACGATATGTTCGAAAATGGAAGGGAAATTCATCTGACAGTTAAAAGATGGAACAATTGGGAATACTACCTTGACGATGAAATAAAGAACAAAGAAATTATAGATTACATCAATGAATGGATGAGAGAAAATACTGTAAATGGAAGATATAATCTGACTGATGCTACCGAAAATTTCATTAGGTTTGAACAGGTTAGGATACCAATATATAATAAATATGACCAACCTATGGATGCCAGAGATTTCACGAACGATTTAAGGAAATATCTAAGAGACGAGCCATTCAATTTTGATATTAAACTATTGACCAGAGGCTTAGGTGAGGCAATTTTAATATTAGGAGAAAAATAAGCTTATGAAATTACTTATATCAACAATAATCTTTGTTTTACCTATTTTTGCTTTTGCACAAAAATCGGTAAAACCAGATGATTTTGGAAGGATTGTATTAAATACATATATTCCAGAACAAATAGAGCTTCCAGTCGAAGCAAAAAATCTGCTTAGCACAAAGTTGACTCAAATTACATCAAATAATGGAATAGGAGGAAGTTCTATAAATGAACGTTTTATTATTACTGCTAATGTAAATATTGGAACTAAAGATATTATTGCAGGCCCCCCTCAAATGATTGCTCAGAACGTAGATGTAACATTTTTTGTTGGTGATGTCATTGAGAATACAATTTTCTCAAGCACTACACTCTCAGTAAAAGGTGTCGGAACCAATGAAAATAAAGCATTTATTGATGCTCTTAAACGAATAAACGTAAATGATAACCGGTTTTCAACACTCATTGAGAAAGGTAAGAATAAGATTATAGAATACTATATTTCCCAATGTGATTTTATCATTAAAGATGCAATGACATTAACCAAGCTTGAAAAATATAATCAAGCTATTTATAAGCTTTCATTGATCCCGGAGGTATGTCAAGATTGCTATTTTAAAAGCTTAGATACATTAGCCCATATCTTTCAGGAAAAAATAGATATGGAATGCGAAAAAGCCTTTAATAAGGCTAAAACTATCTGGTTTTCAAGTCTTGATAAGGAAGGCGCCAAAAAAGCTGGAGAACTATTATCCCGAATTCATCCATCATCAAAATGCATTGATGATGCAAATAAACTAATTTCAGAAATTGATGAAAAATTAAAAGAGGATGAAAAGAAGGAATGGGAATTTATGATAAGGCAATATGAAGACAACCTGGCCCGGGAGCAAGAATTGTTGGAAATGCGTAAAAAACAAAATGCACGTAATTTTCAACTGCAGCAACAAAGGATTAATACTTACAGGGAAATAGCCACAGAATATGCAAAGAATCAACCCAAATCAGTAACTAAAAATATTTATTGGAGGTAACAATGAAAAAAATATACTTATTAATTTTTGTTTTAGCCCTAGTATTGCCAAATAACGCATTTACGCAACATAATAAAACTGTAACCCTTACAGTATCTGGAGAAGGAAATACAAAACAAGAGGCCTTACAAACTGCTCTACGAAATGCAATTGAGCAAGCATTTGGTGCATTCATCTCTTCAAATACGAAAATTTTAAACAATGAATTAGTAAAAGATGAAATAGTTTCAATATCAAATGGGAACATTCAGGATTATGAAATTATTTCTGAAATTCAAAGAAAGAATGGTTTATGGAATAGTACAGTTAAAACAATTGTTTCAATTGATAAATTAACTTCATTTTCAGAAAGTAAAGGGATCACAGTAGAATTTGAAGGGGCCATATTTGCAGCTAATGTAAAGCAGCAGGAACTTAACAAAAAAAATGAAGAGACTGTTGTTGAGAACATGTCTGAAATACTAAAGGAACTTCAAGATAAATGTTTTGATTATGAAATTTCAACAAGCGCCCCCATTGCTTGGCAACCTCAAAAATACGAAAAACGTAAAAAAAATGATCCCGATTGGCAAGTTCCAGTTTCAGTGCATATTATACCGAATGAAAATCTATATTCTATTTCAAATTATTTTTATTCTACCTTAAAAGGAATCACCATATCTAAAAATGAAATTAAAGATTACTACCTAAAAAACAATGTTAATTTCTTTAGTTTCGTGATTACCCCAGCAAGAAATAATGCTTTTGCGATAGACACTATTTACAGAAATAAAAAAAGAAATAAAATAAAAGAAATAATAAGAAAAGAAATAATCAAACCTGATACAATATATTTAAGAAATAATAATTCTATTGAAATTATTAATAATTTTTTTAAATACTTTAGGAAATCCATAATGAATTTTCAAGTCAATAACGGTATTTATGTAAAACTTGGGCATGAATTATTCACAAATAAAGAAGGTTATTTAAATGATTATAAAGAATGGCCTGAACTTTATGTCAATAATTTTTCACCATGTATAATTCTATCTCGAAATGAGGATCGTGTTGTGATTAAAAAAATATTCGAACCTGGCAGAAATGGAGGACATTCCTACAAAATTTTACATTTAAAACCTTATGTATTTAATGACTATGATATATTCGAGGTTTCAAACCAATCTGATTATTGGGATAATAACCGAAGTGATAAAATAAATCAAATCCGTTGGAAACATCGAAAATTACCTTTAATATCTTTTGAGGGATTAAGGATTGGCGACAATAATATTCTAAAATTGGAATTTAATGATTTTTTTACCACCGATGAAATTTCGAAAATTACTAAATATAAAATAGAGCCTCGCATTCACGAATTAAAGAAGGAATTAGACTATTCCGGGATAAGACCGAAATATAAATATTCCGTAATAAAAAATTAAAAGTAAACCAAAATGAAGAATTACCTCTTTTCTCTATTTATTTTATTTGTTATATCTATCAATATTGTTATTCATTCTCAGGGGTTTAATGACTCACGAATATCTTTAAGCAATTTTATAGAAAGAATGTACAAAAGTTCTCCTTTTGAAGGAGTTAAAATATTTGAAGACTATGATCATCAATATTTTATTTCTATAATCTCCCTTGATAAATCGAAATACACTAACTCAAGTGTAATGAACAGAGTAGCCCAAGTTAAAGCCAGACAACAAGCTAATACTTTTTTTAATGGTTCAACAATTTCATCGGACTTGGTTATTAAAACAACCGAAACCAAGGATAGCACATCCACTGAAACAACAGTCGAAATGATAGAATCAATTCGTGAAAATTCACTTGGTTTTGTTGAAGGATTAGAGTTATTAACTAATTTTCAAACGGATGAGGGGAAAAGGATGGTATTCGTGTTTTCCAGAGAGATGAAGGAAAAAGAAGAAAAATGATTTTTTGTTTTTACAACCCTTAATTAAAAATATGCAAATGGAAAATTTTGAGTTTACAAAAGAAAAAATTGCTGCACTTGACAATACTAAACGCCGTGAGCTTTTTGAAGATTGGCGGCAAAGATTGGGCAATGAAGATGTGGAAGTGAAAATTGGAAATGTCATTATTCGGAATAGAGAAGATTTACAAGCATGGCAAATTGAAAATGGTTATTCATTTTAATAAAGGGTATGGACAAAAAAATATTAAATTCATCTATAATTAAAGGTATATCTTGTGCTTATCAAAACAGCGTAAGTTTTTATAACCATGTAAACCCCTATGTCAAACCCGAGTATTTAGTTACTGTTAATGTAGCTCAATCAATAAATGAAGATTTTAAAAACCTAATTATAAAATTAGAAGAACCAACCGACAGGCTATTGAATGAATCTTCAGACAAATTAGACGTTCTTAATCATTTTCATTATATCAAAGAATTCAAAAGAAAAAACGAAAATCAACTACGCAAAGGTAGGATTGACATTGTCATATATGAAAATGATGGCCAAGACGTTTTTCCTATTGAAATAAAAGGTTTTGACACTCCAGTAAGGAACAAACAACGGCTTTTGGAAGACATTAATAGATTGTTGTTATTTATGGGTGACGAAACTGGTCATTGTAATATCAAGCATTTTACGATAGCATTTATTCAAGAAGTAAAAGTTTTTTTTGAATCTGAAATAACAGAATCTAAAGAGCAAATTAAAAATGAATACCATAACCTACTTGCATCTGTTTATACCGATTATCTAAATGATTTTAAATTTGAGGTTCATACAGAAACAGTATTTGATAATTTATTTAAATCGCAAGCTGATTTAGAATCTTTTCCTTCCTCGCCTTCTGGTGATGATGTTGGTTTAGACGAGGTTATTGATGAACAAGGATTATTTGTAGGAGTAATAATTACGTTTTGTAGAAAAAACCACCTAAATAGCTGACAATCTGCCAATTAACAACTCAAACACTTCATTAAGATTTATGAAAGCATAAAAATATTTTGAAAGAATAGGATATTTGCCTATGAAAAAAATCAAAATTAATTAACGGCCAGCATACAACGGAGCTATATACGCCAGTCGTGGCATCCACAGCATATTGAGGGTTTCGTATTACCCTCTCCCATGCTTTCAAGCTGATAAATCCACAACTGGTCTGAAACCACGCCCAGGCGCATATAGCCGGGACGTTGGGTGTAATGTTGAAAAAATCCCTGCTATGAATAAACAATGATTAAAAATATAGTTACATTTGCAACCGAAATTTTAAAAATAAATGACAATGGACGAAGGCCCGTATCATAGTAAATTAAAGTATTAACGATTCTGTAGGGACTTTGTGTTTCCTTGCAGAATAAAATTGTAAGGAGACATCATCATGATTAAAATCTTCAAAACATTCGGCGGCTATGCTGAAATCAACGAACCACTAAAAGGTTGTTGGATAAATGTAACAAACCCTTCATTAGACGAACTCAGCAAACTCAATGTTGATTATGGATTGCCAACCGACCTGACAAATGACATCTTAGACCAAGACGAAAGACCACGTATTGAATTTGATGATGATTGGACTTTAATAATTCTTAGGATTCCAGTTGAAGTTAAAAACAATGGCGTTCCATTTCATACCATACCATTAGGAATATTTATAGCAAAGGATTTTACTTTGACGCTTTGCTTACAGGACAACGAGGTATTGCCTATTGGACAGCCATCCCCATTTCGAGACCAATACAAAGAAATAACTGACAGTATTAATTTCATCCTTCGATTGTTTCTTCGCTCAGGCAACTTGTATCTTCGTTACTTAAAACAAATTAATCAAATGACTTCATTAATTGAACAAGACCTTGAAAAATCAATTAAAAACAAGGAATTGAACAAATTACTGAAAATGGAAAAGTGTTTGGTATATTTTATTACTTCTATTAAAGCCAATGAAATCGTTTTGGCAAAACTTCGCAATTCCAAAAAGATAACCACCGAAATCAACGAAGATTTGTTAGAGGACGCATTCATTGAAAATAAGCAAGCACTTGAAATGGCACAGATATATTCCGACATTCAAAGCGGTATGATGGACGCTTTTGCTTCGGTAATATCTAATAATCTGAATGTTGTAATGAAACAATTAACTCTTATTTCGATTATTCTAATGATTCCGACTTTAATAGCAAGTATTTTTGGAATGAACGTTCCGAATTTTATGGAAAATTCATTTTGGGCAATGCCTGCAATTATCACAGGTTCATTATTTTTATCGTTTTTAGGAGTACTTATATTTAGAAAAAGACAGTGGTTTTAAATTATCGCATAAATGGACACTATACAATCAATAATTTTAGCAATTATAGAAGGGTTAACAGAGTTTTTACCAATTTCTTCAACTGGACACATGATATTGGCTTCGTATGCAATGAAAATTCACGAAAATGAATTTGTTAAAACATTTGAAGTTGCCATTCAGTTGGGTGCAATAATGGCTATTGCAATTATGTATATCAAGCGTTTTTTGCAAAGCTTTGATATTTATATAAAGCTTGCTATTGCCTTTATTCCAACAGCAATTGTCGGTTTTTTAGCATATGATTTTATTAAAGCGTATTTGTTTAATCCTATAGTTGTCTCTGTTTCATTGGTAATTGGTGGAGTTGTACTAATACTGATTGATAAAAAAATTCATCAGAAAGAAGGGCAGGTAACATCTTTAGAAAAAATCCCAATAAAAAACGCTTTTTTTATTGGATTAATTCAATGCTTATCAATGATTCCTGGCACTTCAAGAGCTGCAGCTACAATTGTGGGTGGCGTTTTTAATAAACTGGATAAAAAACAAGCCACCGAATTTTCATTTCTATTGGCAATACCAACAATGTTTGCTGCAACTGGATACGATTTGATTAAAACCAATATTGAATTTACATCACATGAAATTCAGATGCTTTTGATTGGACTTATCTTTGCATTTATAAGTGCCTGGTTTGCAGTTAGATTATTCCTGAAAATAGTTGAAAGATATGGATTTAAACATTTTGGATATTATAGAATTATACTTGGAATTATATTTTTGATAATTATGTATTAATAAGCAAAGTGATTAGTTTAACGCATTGTACATTAACACTTATTGCTAAATTTAAACACAAATGTTAAAGAAAAAAGGAACTATTCATTATTTATATGGAAAAAGATAAAAGAATAAAACAGATTAGGAATGTAACACTTCAAGGTTCGTTCATAAATTTAATCTTAACAGTAGGTAAGATTATTGCAGGAATTGTTGGTCAAAGTACTGCTATGATAGCCGATGGATTGCATTCACTTTCAGATTTTATTACAGATTTGATTGTTGTTATATTCATAAAAGTGTCTGGAAAAGAAAAAGATAAGAGCCATCATTACGGACATGGTAAGTTCGAGACTTTTGCCACTATGCTGATTAGTTTTGCACTAATAATTGTTGGGTTAGGAATTTTAATAACAGGAGCTGTGAAAATTATTGATTCACTAAAAGGAGAACTGATTGAACAACCAGGATTTATTGCTCTTTATGCCGCACTTTTTTCAATAGTATTCAAAGAAGGACTTTTTTGGTACACAAAAATTGAAGGTAAAAAATTGAACAGTCAGACAATGATTGCAAATGCCTGGCATCATAGGTCAGATACATTTTCTTCAATTGGAACAGCATTAGGAATTTTAGGGGCAATACTTTTAGGAGAGCGTTGGCGGATACTTGACCCGATTGCAGGTGTAATTGTTAGCTTTTTAATTCTAAAAGTTGCTTGGGATATTGCAAAACCGAGCATTGATGAATTGCTTGATAGTTCGCTCCCTAGAACAACTGAAAAAGAACTAGAAGAAATCATAACAAAAACTGAAGGGATTAAAAATTTCCACAACCTGAGAACCCGAAAGATAGGCGAAATTATTTCAGTTGAAGTTCATATTAAAGTTGATAAAAATATGACAGTAGAATTATCTCATCAAATTGCAACAGAGATTGAGATAGCAGTAAGAAAAAGATTTGGAGAACGCACACATGTAATTGTGCATATTGAACCATTTAGAAATGACTGACAAATAATAAACACTACACCCAACACATGGTATAGTGCATGCGGGTTTCAGGGGTTTTCGAAGGTTTGTGTCTCGTAAAAAAAGTCGGTGTAAACTGATAGGAAATCGCTTCGTAATCCCGCACGACACCATACCATCAAACGTTGCCGGCAACCCAAAGAAGCGAAGTACATAAAATTAACAGACAAGTAGTATAGATAAAATAATAGAAAAATATGGGACTATTTAGTAAAAAGAAAAAACCGATGAATGATATGATGGCTCAAATGAGTGCATCAATTTTCCCCAAAGGTGAGAAGGATATAAACGCAGTAACAGATGAGATTCTACTAATCCTTCATAATAAGATTAACAGAAAAGAGGCTACAAACATTGCGCTCAAATCAGTCTTTATTAGTAGGATGTCGAAAGAATTTGATATCGAAAGACTGAAAGCTCATCTTGCTGGTTATTGTTTACAATACTTCAATGATGACCAAGTAAAGAAACTACATGATTACTTGACTGCTTTATCTGCTGCGATGATGATTCATCGAAGAACTCCATCCGAAGTAAGGAGAGATGGTGATGCTTATGTTTGGTAAATAGTAAGGTATGGGGTTTTTCGACTTTTTAAAAATAAAAAAACAAATCAACTTAAGGAGGATTGGACTAAGACCTTTCCTAAAGAAATAGTTGAAAAGTTTTTGAGCGAGATAACGGATAATACTCAAGCATGCAGAGTTGATGAAATTCCCGAAGGAATTGGTGAATTTGGACTCGAAAAAACTAATCCAATTCCTACTTATGGTATACCCTCAAGCCAAGCATACTTACATAGTTTAAGAACAATAAATGGAGAAGTACTCAGGTACAGAAGGACAGGAAGTATAAATGTTGATAATATTAATAAACCTGTTGATGAATATGAAATATTTAATTTTCAGGGAGAAACAATTGCCTTTATTTATATTTCACCTTATCACTGGGGTACATCTTCAAAACCTCCAATAGGATTTTATGTAAAAGGCAAATCCAAAAGAACTGCAAGAATAGCTGCTCCTCCTGTTGAGACCTTCAATCAACAATCTGTTTATGAAGCATATGTTGCTAAGCTAAGAGCTGAAGATAAACTTAAATATGAGGAACAAAAGCAGAGAACTTTAAATTTCAAATCAGATTGGGAAAAATTCAAAGAAATTCTTTCAGATAAAAATATATACACACTTTATCACTTTACAGACCGTTCTAACTTGAAATCAATAAAAAAACATAAAGGATTATATTCTTGGCACCACTGTGTTACAAATGGAATCAGTATACCTGTACCTGGAGGAAATCAACTATCAAGAGACTTAGATACTAGAAAAGGATTACAAGATTTTGTTAGAGTGAGTTTTACAAGAAGCCACCCGATGATGTTTGTTCAACCAATTAGAAATAGAAACAACGTCATTCTTGAAATCGACCCCGAGGTGATTTTTTGGAATGAAACGCAATATGCAAATAAAAATGCGACAAGAAATGATGTTAATGTTGGCTCAACTATTGATGATTTTAAACAACTAAAATTTGAAATTTTCAAGCTTCCTAATCACTTTAGCTTGTCAGATATAGATAGACCATATTTTCAAGGGGAAGTACTTGTTAAAAATTTCATACCAATTAAGTATATACGAAATATAAAAGAACTAAGCTAAATGATTTTCGTTGAGAGCAAAAGAAAAAAAGAGCAAACCTTGACAAAGCTTTATCCTAATGCTTGTGTAGTTGATGTTACATCAAAAAGCAAAGAGCCTTTTATTAAGTTAAGTCCTTTTTATCCGCATGGTGATATTCCTGTTCCTTTCTCAAAGAATTTGTTTGCCTCTTCAGTTGAAGGTATTTGGCAAGGATTAAAGGTTTTTGAAAATTCTGATATTGATACTTCTAAATTTTATGTAAAAACATGAAAGATATCAAGCGGACAGTGAGAAAATACGGTAAGACTATTGGACATAGAAAAGGTACTGAAAATAACGAATTATTAGATTATTTATCGGCACGCAAAAAGATATATTTGCCTTCTTATGCATGGATTTTGCAAAATAAGGTGTCAATGATTATTGATGAATTAATTTCAATTGCATTACAGCAAGATTTGGTGTTACTCGATTATGAAACAAATACAGATATTGAAAATATAAAGAAACCCCTTTCACATGCAGGACTGATAAAAAAATTCATAGATAAAAAATACCCTGAATTAGTGTCAAAAAGATTTTGTGAGCCAATGTCAACGAAACCAAGGAAAGGGAAAAAGAATAATGAGGAAGATAATAGTGAAAAGATAACGGATAATAATCAGTTAAAATTAAACCTATGACCCAAGTAAGGGCAGCCGCTAACACGCGGTCATAAAACATTGCGCAGATAGTGGTATATTTGAACGAAATAACATTTAATCAACGGCTTAGCGAGCTGATAAGTTTGTGCTTTGAAATGCGCAACGTTTCATACCGCTGTCC
>NZ_AHZV01000171.1 GCF_000250735.1 Anaerophaga thermohalophila str. Valhall | reverse complement strand
TTGACCTGTATGCGGTCGGCCGGGGCTATCAAACCCGCTACGATTGTGTCAAACCGTGAGCGGGTAACAAGGAAAAACGAAGCTTGCAATATGCTGTGAAGCCCCGGCTGGCGTATACAGATTGTTGGGGCCCGTTTTTCCTTTCGTCCGTTATGTTTTTTTCAATCTATTCGTTTGTTATTCATTTGGTTAGGTTTTGGTTAGGTTTTGGTTTTATATTCGGTTTTTCTCAATTCGTTAAGAATGATTCTTAAAAATAGAAATTTTTCGGCCAATTCGTTTCGATTCTATTGCGTCATTTTCTGGCCGTTGCGATTTCGTTTTTAATCATTTTGCGCAATTTGCCGCTGTAATCATTCCGTAATCAATTGATTTGGGTTCTATTTTCTTTCAATCATTGCGAAATTCTTAATCCGTTACAGACTTTTTTTTAATCCGGTTTTGCCAATAAAATCTGCAGTTTTCAATGCAAATCACTTCATTTTCAAGCCGTAATCGTTAAATTTTCCTTTCCAACTGACATTTTCAGCCCGTTACCACTCCATTATCAATCATTTTTTCGCAAAATTTTCCCTGAAATCATTTCGTTATCAATTAAATCCGACTTTTCGCCGCTTTCAATCATTTCGAAATTTTCAATCCGTTACAAACTTTTTTATATTTCGTTTTGTCTATAAAATCAGCGTTTTTCAATGTAAACCACTTCATTTTCAGACCGTAATCACTTTTTTTCATTTTCAACCGAAATTTTCAGGCCTTTACGATTCGTTTTCAATTGTACTTTTATTTCTCTCCTAAAAATCAAACCGTTACGAATTTTATTGAGCTTTTAATCCTTTACCAATTTTCCGGTTAAAAATCTCTTTTTTCAATCGGTTAAAAATTCCGGATTTTGGTTTGGTTCTCGTTCGTAATTTGCTTTTAATTCTTTGTTTATTAATCAATTATTTGCGAAAAAATTCAAAATTGTGTTTCTGTTTAAGTTGGATTTTCAAGCCAATATGGTTTTCATTAAATGGG
>NZ_AHZV01000172.1 GCF_000250735.1 Anaerophaga thermohalophila str. Valhall | reverse complement strand
GATTATTCCATCGGTCCCAACTTCAGCTTTAATTTCCGCGCCGGTTCCATATCCTGCAAGACCCGTAACAGTCACAGCAGGTGGATTGGCAGGATCATATCCGGAACCACCATAAAAATTATTTACATAAACAGAACCACTACTGTTGACATTCAAATCAATCCAGGCCTGCTCTGCAGCTTGTTCTTTAACTTCAAGTACTGGAGCTTCGGCCAGATACTTAGTAACGAAAAGAGTGTCCCCATCATACGCATAATAATCATCAGGCTGAATTGTTCCGTATTTCTCATCAACATAGTCCGAAAAATCATAATAACTATATATTCCGATTTGATTGTACGAATTCAAATTTTCATCAATCCTCTCTACAATGTCTTCACCCTCATATTCCTTGTAAGTAGCCGAAACAACCGGAATATCTCTATAGTTGCTACCATGTTCCTCAATATATACCAAATATTGACACGCAAACAGAATATCGATGATTGCTCCTTCTCCACCAAGCACCGACAAATCCAGTGTTGGTGCTGAAGTATAGAGTGCACCATTACTGCTATAATTATTAATATCAGTAATAGCTCCGGTTTCATCGTCCACGTAAACTCTTACCTCAGCCGAATGCCCGTTTATACCCTCCGACAATAAAAGAATCGTATCATTGCTGGTTGCAATTTCATATCCCGACCCGCCATTGATCACTTCAATCGATGAATTAGAATTGAATGTTGTTCCTTTAGCTTTAACGCCCAGGGCAAAACCGCTGCCGACACCAATCGGTGCTTCTACTGTTGCAACTGCACTGGAGATGTTGGGAATATCAGTAGGTTCATAAGAAGAATAAGAAGAAGAATAAATCGCAGTCGTATCGACTACCTCATAAACACCTTCTTCCACTTCCATGGCAAGTGTTTGAGTAGCTTCAATTATCGAAGGAATATAAACATATAGGGGGTTTTCTCCAGCGACACTTACAGGAACTTTCACAGAGTAAAACCCATTTTCGTCAGTGGTACCCACGAAGGCACTTTCAATGTTATCCCCCAAGCTTCTGTTAAAAACTCTTACTTCCTTACCGACGACTTTTTCACGGCTTCGGTTGGTAAAGTCGGTTTCAATGGTTAACTGGCCTCTGACAGTGGCCAGGTTATCTCCGCTTAATGAATAAATGCCAAGTGTTTCTGAAACCTGGCTCTGTCCATAAGAATTGGTGATTGTATTCACCTGATAAAATGCCTTGGTATAATTCTCTTTTTCCACGTATACTCCAACATTCCCCCCAATTTTCATATCCCTGAAAACCACATTCCCAAAACTGTCGGTTGTTCTTTCCAAAGTAGTTGAATCACCCACTACCTTTACTGATACTCCTTCTACTGGTTCCAGGTAATTACCAGGGTCAACAACAGTTAAAACAATATCAACATGACGAAGTTCTTCCATAGCCTCCTTTTCCGAAAATTCATCTTCTTCACAGGAAACAAAAGCAACGCTCGCCAGCGCTACAAACAAAAATGATTTTAAAAAGTTTCTCATAA
>NZ_AHZV01000173.1 GCF_000250735.1 Anaerophaga thermohalophila str. Valhall | reverse complement strand
AAAAAAAAATCATTGAGTGTCAGAAAGCCCGCTGTTCGTTATCTCGAATGGGGGGTTTTTGTTGACCGGAAGTGACGGATTCTTTGTGGAACAAAGCGGCGGCGCCAGGCGGCCACCTCGCTCCGCTAAATAAATTATTCAGAAATTCTGAAAGCCTTAATTGGAACTTTCCTGTCCCTTCTAATGATTGGGTTAACCTGAAAATACCTGTTAACAGAGGTTCGGTCACTATCACAGATATGAGTGGAACCATTGTTTTGGAGCAGGAAATTAATAGTACTGAAGCAAAGGTTTTTGTTGGAGATTTCAGTCCCGGAGTTTATTTTATGCGTTTGAGAGTGGAAGAGGATGTTGTTTTTAAGAAGTTGATTGTAAAATAATTGATGTTTGTGTGGGAACCGGCAAGAGTGACGACATAAATTATTACCTGGAACGTCCTCGTATTACCGGCGATTTTCATGGACAGGCTCCTATGCTATGGTTGACATGTAGTTTAATAGAAGAGTTGAATTAGTCACCCTCTTTTTCCGGAATTTCCTCAAAACTTTGATTACTTTTGAAAATATATAACTTCAAAAATGTAGCGTATGTCTTTAGGTCGTATATCTTTTTCAGCTTTTCTGTTTGTTTTTTTCTTAAATGGTATTTCTGCCCAGTATTTTCAGCCTGGTCCCCAGGTTGAAACTTTTTATTCTGAAATCGATGATTCGGAACAACCTTATGCGCTCTACCTTCCCGATAACTTCAATCCCGATAAAACTTATCCGTTGGTGGTAATGCTTCATGGAGCCATGTCGAACCACCGGCTGGCCCTGAAGCGAGTTTTTGGAAAAACCAATTTACCGGGAGAGAGCGATGCCGAAGCTTCCCGTTATTTTCCACCCTGGGAGGATGTGGAGTACATTGTTGTGGCACCTTATGCCAGAGGTACAATGGGGTATGTTGGCATCCCCGAGAATGATGTAATGCAGGTAATTGAGAAATGCAGAAAAGATTTTAAGATTGATGAGGATCGGATTTATCTGACCGGTCTTTCGATGGGAGGCGGCGGAACCTTTTTTATCGGGTTGTCGCGCCCCGACCTGTTTGCAGCAATAGTGCCGGTTTGTCCTGCCCCTCCTGCAGAGGCGTTCGACTTCCTGGAGAATGCTTTGAATTTGCCCATGGCCATCCATCAGGGAGGTGCCGATCCGGTAGTAAAGCCTGAAGGAACCCGGCGGATCGTCGAAGAACTCAGGAGTGTTGGAACGATGGTTGAGTATTATGAATATCCTGAAGTTCAACACGATTCTTGGGCTAACGCTTATGCCGAAGGAAACATTTTTAAATGGTTCGATGGTATTGAACGAAATCCATATCCCCAGAGAGTACGTTTTGCTACCAAGTGGTATAAATATCCCGGAGCTTACTGGGTGACCATTGAAAAATTAACACCGGGGACTTTAGCCAGAATAGATGCTGAATTTACCGGTGAAAACCAGGTTAATGTTGAAACCGATAATCTGGAAGCATTTTCTCTGAACCTGAAAGATCATCCGCAATTTGAATCTTCAAAATTGCTTAAGGTTATTGTTGACGGACAGGAAATCAATAGTTTGCCCCGATTTAATCATTCGTTTCATAAAGAAGGCGGGAAATGGGTGACCGGCCGCTATATTGCTCCTGTTATGGCCAAAAAGACCGGTCTTGAAGGTCCTGTGTATGAAGTGTTGACCTGCCGTCATGTATACGTGTTTGGAACCCAAAATGCCGATGTACCCGACGAAATCAACCGGCGTAAAAGTGTTGCCAGGCAAGCTGCCGATTTCTCTGTCTCTTTTGGCGGTTACTTTGAGCAAAACAGTACGGTTAATCCAAGAGTAATAGCAGACCGTCAGGTTACTCATTTCGACAGGTATCATTCCAATATGTTACTTTTTGGAACAAAGGAGACCAATTCTGTTATTGCAGAAATCGGTGATAAACTTCCGATGCATCTCGAAAATACAACAGATAGCCTTGGACTTGTTTATTGTTATCCTCATAATGGAAATCTGGTGGTTGTCTCTTCCGGTTTGCCGTTTTGGACATTTGTTCCGGACGATAAGGATCAACAGCCATTGCATGGAAGCCGTTTTGGAGGTGCCAGAGGCGCACAGGCATTAAAAGGGATGAAAGATTTCCTTTTATTCGATAGAAGCAATCAGAATGTGATTGTTGAAGGCTATTTTAATAACGACTGGACATTGCCAGAGGAGGCTGTTGAAAAGCTTAAATCGCACGGAGTTGTGATTAATACGCGTGAATGATTTGGTGTGACAGGCTGAGTTTGATACGATAACCGGATTGAAACGAGCATGCAAGGTTTACCACAATAAGAAGGTGTATAAGTTCTTGCATGTGAGTTCTATTAGGTCTTAAAAATCAAATTTTATACTAATGAATTGATTCAGGATTTCTTTATCCGGATTAAACTTTTCATTTGTTGCCATTGTTGAGATAAAACCCCGTTGAATGCCAGAAGTATTGAGCGGGGTTTTGAGGATTGGTTGCTTTATGCGGCATGCACTTAAAAGTTGTTTTGATGAAGAAATCTGCTTTCATTTTACCGGTATTAACAGTTTTGTTTTCGGGCTGTCAGACAAAGGAGGAATCTACAAAAAAAACGGATTGTTGTATGCCCGAAAGCCAGATAGGGCGTTACAATTCATTTCAGAATGCCGACTCTCAAAATCGCAACAACTATCCTGAAGAGAAACAGAACGACATGGTATTAATTCCCGGTGGCGTTTTTGAGATGGGCGCCAGGGAAAAGAAATTTTCAAAACCTGACGAGTTTCCTGTTCACCACGTCCGTGTTGATTCTTTTTATATGGACCGGCATCCTGTCACGAATGCACAATTCAGAGAATTTGTGGACGCTACGGGGTATGTAACCACCGCCGAGCGGAAACCCGACTGGGAAGAACTGAAAAAGCAGCTGCCTGAGGGAACGCCTGAGCCTCCGGACTCGGTTTTGGTGCCTGCCTCTCTTGTTTTTAAATCTCCCGGGAGACAAGTGTCCCTGCAAAACTATCAATCATGGTGGCAATGGGTTCCAGGTGCCGATTGGCGGCATCCCTTTGGTCCGGAGAGCTCAATTGACGGTCTTGATGATCATCCTGTAATTCATATTTCATGGTACGATGCTCAGGCTTATGCCCGTTGGGCCGGGAAGCGGCTTCCTACCGAAGCAGAGTGGGAATATGCTGCCCGTGGAGGTCACGATAATTACACATATCCCTGGGGAAATGAACCTGTTGGTCCCGGGAAAGCCAATTTCTGGCAGGGTAATTTCCCCTATAAAAATGTTGTGGAAGACGGGTTTGAAGGTTCTGCGCCCGTAGGATCTTTTCCTCCCAATGGTTATGGTCTCTATGATATGGCCGGTAACGTTTGGGAGTGGACGGCCGACTGGTATCATCCCGATTACTATAGAGCACTTGCCGGAGAGGGAGTGGCCTATAATCCTGCAGGCCCTGAAGTTTCTTATGATCCAATGGAACCCGGTGTTCCCAAAAAAGCGATCAGGGGAGGATCATTTTTATGTAACGATTCTTATTGTGCCGGATACAGAGCTTCGGCCAGAATGAAATCTTCACCCGACTCGGGAATGTTGCATTTGGGGTTCAGATGCGTTAAAGATGCAGAGTAATTTTCACTTTTGCATTCCTTAAATAAAATTTACATTTTTGCACTCCTAAATTCAGGGATGCATGATTAAGGAACAAGCTTTCGTTAAACAACTCAAAGAAGGTAATATTCATGCTTTCAATCAACTTTTTGATAGCTATTCGTCGCGATTATACGGGTTTGGAATAAAATATCTCAAGTCCGAAACCGATGCGGAAGAACTGGTGCAGGATGTTTTTCTGAAAATCTGGCGGAATCGTGAAAAAATAAAGGAGGAAGAGAACTTTCATTCTTATCTTTTTACTGTCGCGTTTAACCAGATCAGGGATTATTTCAGGTATAAAGCTGTCTTCCTTGATGTGGATGAACATCTGGAGCTAATGCCATCCGATAATTCTACTGAAACAGCAATTACCTATCGTTCGGTGCTCGAACAAATTGAAGCACTACTGGAAAAACTGCCCGATAAAAAAAAGAAAATTTTTCACTTAAGCCGGTTTGAGGGTAAATCGGCCAAAGAAATTGCCGATATTGTTGGTGTAAGTCCTAAAACTGTTGACAATCAAATATCTGAAGTGATCGGCTTTTTAAGAGATCGTTTAAAAGATTCGGGCCCGTTATTATGGCTTTTTTACTGGTTAATTATTCAGTAGCTTAGCCTGCTTTATTCAGGAGAAGATTTACTCTTTCGCATGATAGAGGATATTTTTTTATCGGGGGCGTGGTACTACGATGGTGGTATGCTACCTGCTTTGGAAAGAGAAAAACACCTTGCCAGATTACGATTTTTCTATGATTGTTGCAGCTAAATTATATGAGGATACAAAACTTTCTGCCCGGCAAGCAGAGGAGATCATTGGATTATCAAAAAAAAGCATTTAAAAAGTATTCGACACCTTCAGCATCGGTGCTCTTTTTATTTTAAACAGCTGTATACGAGGGTGTCTCAAGTGACTTATTTCTACTCTACGAGACTCTGTTCCAACTCTTTGGTACTCGTCCAACTGTCTCTGGAGTCTTTTCAGACAGTCCTCTTTTCCCAGTTCCTATCAGCTGAGATATATTTTTTGTAAATCCTTCATTCCTGTTGATCAGTTGTTTGTGGTAGTTTTGTTTGTGGTTTAGACGGTTTGGAATTCAAAAAAATTATCGACGACTGGGAAAAAATGTAAATTTTTCCGGGAGATTTTTCAATTTGAAGGGTATTACTATTAACAAATCGTTAGATTTTTAGATAAAAGATGAAACTGGCTGGGCAAAGCTTGCCACAAGAAAAACATGTATAAGTTCTTGCATGCGAGTTCGATCAGACCAATAACTTAGACTAATTTTATACTGATGAATAAAGAACAACAAAAAATATTTGAAGATTATTTGAACGAAAAAGGGGGGCGGTCGGCAGAAAAGAAATTTGCCGGCCTGTTTCGGGGGGAGGCTAATGAACTCAGTCTGAAACGACGGATGTGGGAAGACTGGAATTCTGTTTCGCAGGATGAATCAAATAAAAATCTTACACCTGTTCTCTACAAAATTCATTTTCTCATTAACTCTGAAAAGGGAAAAGAATCCCGTAAAAACAAACTCAAAAAAGTATTGAACTGGTACAGTCGTGTGGCCGCTGTTTTACTATTGCCTTTGCTTACTATAGGCGCTATATTGTTCTTTTTCAGTCATGAGCAGGTTGCCGGGCCTTCTTTGGTTGAGGTAACCGCTCCTATGGGCTCCCGTGTGAAAACCCAATTACCCGATGGCACCGTCATCTGGTTGAACAGTGGTTCTGCATTAACCTATTCAATTCCTTTTGACGAACGAACCATCAATGTCCGGGGAGAAGCTTTTCTCGATGTGAAAAGTGATTCTCTGAATCCTTTTACCGTTCGCGGAAATAAAACTGAGGTGAAAGTTCTCGGCACCCGTTTTAATGTTGAGATGTGGCCTGATGAGGAAATTGTGGAAGTTGTGCTGGAAGAGGGCAAAGTGGAATTGATACCCGACAATTGTGAGCAAACCTTTGAAATGAACCCCGGTGAATTACTGCTTTTCAATAATAATGAACGAAAACTAGTCCGAAGAAGAGTAGACCCGGAAACATATTCAGCCTGGATCGATGGAAAACTGATGTTAAGAGGCGAAGATATGACCCGGATGGCGAGAGAATTGTCACGCTGGTTCAATGTAGATGTGGTAGTGGAAGACAGTACCCTGTTTGATTACACCTTCCGGGCTACTTTTGAGAATGAAAAATTGGAAGATGTATTACGTTTGCTGAAAATGACCTCGCCAATTGAATACGAAATAATAGATAATCAGCAGGATAGTTCGGGCAACTTTTCCAGGAAGAAAGTGATTATTCGTCATCAATAAAATACACAGAAATGAGTAAGACATTAAATTTTAACAGCAGTTAAAAGGATCATTACAGTAAGAAAACTTTTCTAAGAAAGAAGGGGACAAGGAAGCGGCAACTTCCCCCTCCCCTAAATGTTGGACTTAAAATCATTACAAAGCTATGAAAAAAATTCCTAAGACAGGAGTAGGAGACAGAAGTGTCTTCTCTAAAACCCTTCGTATCATGCGAATCACATTATTTTTAATGTTTGTAGGAGTGTCGCAGATATTTGCAGCCAATTCCTACGCGCAGATCAAAAAACTCACCATCGACCTTGAAAATGTCAAAGCCGAAAGAGTGCTTGATGAAATTGAGAACCAAAGCCGGTTTTATTTTCTCTACAACGAAAAACTGGTTGACATCGACTTTAATGCTTCGGTGAAATTTACGGACGAGAATATTTTTAAAGTTCTTGATTATCTTTTTGCAGGACGCGATATCACCTACAAGGTAGTCGACAATCAAATTATTTTGTCGGGAGAAAATGCATCTTCAGAAGTCTTCCAGCAATCCGGGAAAAGCATCACCGGCAAAGTGACCGATCAACAGGGAGAACCAATACCCGGAGTGACGGTGTCGGTTAAAGGAACGACGCAGGGAACCATAACCGATATCGATGGAAATTATACGCTTACAATTTCCGATGAAGCCAATGTGTTGTTGTTCTCTTTCGTTGGGATGAAAACACAGGAAGTAACCATAGGCGAAAGAACGCAAATCGATGTTACCATGATGGAAGACCTCGTGGGACTTGATGAAGTAGTTGTTGTGGGTTATTCTGTCCAGAAAAAATCAACCTTAACCGGAGCAGTTTCGCCTGTTAATGTCGGTGATATGGAAAAAAGACGCGTGGCTGAACTAAGCCAGGCTCTTCAGGGACAAGTAGCAGGTGTTCAGGTTACTCAGAGCACTGGAGCTCCCGGTGATGAAATAAATGTACGAATTCGTGGTGAGGGAACCATCGGGAATAATAATCCTTTGTATGTTGTTGATGGTGTTCCTACCCGGGAACTTACATTTTTAAATCCTGCCGATATCGAATCCATGACGGTTCTTAAAGATGCTTCTGCAGCAGCCATTTATGGTTCGCGAGCTTCGGCAGGGGTTATTATCATAACAACAAAGAGCGGGTCGGCGGATGCTACTAAGTTCGATATCAACTACTACAGGGGTGTTCAGCACGCGACAAATTTGCCCGACATGCTTAACGCAGAGCAGTATATGAACGTGGTTGAACAGGCCTGGGATAATGCCGGTTATTCAGGTACAAATCCATATACTGCTGACAAAGGAAGGGAAGATTTTGCCGACACCGATTGGCTCGATGAAGTCTTTGAGCCGGGATACTCTCAAAATGTGCAGATGACTGCCAGTGGTGGCAGCGAAAAATTACAATATTTGTTGTCAGTCGGATATTACGACCAGGATGGTATTGTGGTTTACGACAACGACAAATATCAGCGCTTTAATTTTCGGGCTAATATTAATAACGATCTGACAAACAGGATTAAAATTGGTACCAATATGCAGCTGTCGTATGCCATTCAGGACAAATTATCGTCAAAGGGTGATACTCCGGGTATTATTCGCCATGCTTTGCTTCGTCCGCCGATTATCCCTGTCTTTAAGAGCCCTGATGATCCCACTTATACCGAAAGGGATCCTTTTACAGACCTGCCTTTCTATAAACACAACAACCGTGATGAAGGCGGCTGGGAAAGCGATAAATATGAATGGACGCAAAACCCGGTTGCTTTGGCTTACTTTACCGATGACGAACGTTCGCATTTCAAAACATTCGGTAACCTTTATGGAGAAGTATCTTTTCTTCCTGAAAAAGAGTTGACTTTCCGCACCAATGTTGGTATTGATCTTAATTTCCGTCACAATAAAGCATTTTATCCGAACTTTGGGGACGATGATGGCGGAGGCGCTGCAGTCGACCAGGGACTTGGACGGCAAAACCGTCCCAACGGTCTGGACGAAGATCGAAGTGAAGCCTTTACTTTTACGTGGAATAACATATTTAATTATGAAAAGGCCATTAATGAGCACTCGATCAATGCTTTGATAGGAAGTGAGTTCATCACTAATTATGAATCAGGCATCAGTGCTTCACGACGAAGGTATGAATACGATACAGAGAAATTCCGTTACATAGACTTCGGTAGTACCGAGCAGGACTTGTGGAACGGAGGCAGCGGATCCGAATGGGCATTGATGTCCTATTTCGCATCAGCAACCTATGTATATGACATGAAATACATGCTGACAGCAAATTTAAGGGCGGATGCCTCTTCACGGTTTGCCGAGGACAATCAGTGGGGTTATTTTCCTTCGGTTTCGCTGGGATGGAAATTGTCTGAAGAGGCTTTCATGGATCAGTTTGAATGGTTGTCCGATCTGAAATTACGCGCAAGTATAGGACAGCTTGGGAATCAGGAGATTGATAACTATGCTTACCTTACTTTGATTGAGAAAGAAGGGGATAAGTATTTGATTTCACGCTACGGGAACCCCGATCTGAAATGGGAGACAACCACCCAATACAATTATGGGTTGGATGCCGGATTCTTTAATAACAAGCTATATTTGATTGTTGATTATTTCCGCAAAAATACCACCGATATTTTGCTGCCCATCAGTTTACCAAGTATTGTGGGCGATGTTCAGCCGACCATTGTTAATGCAGGAGAAGTGAGCAATAAAGGATGGGAATTCGGGGTAACTTTCCGTAACAGAGAACATGCCCTTAAATATAATATCAACGCAAACCTGGCCACCGTGAAAAACCAGGTTGAAAAATTACATCCCAATCTGCCAGGTATTGTGGGACAGGTAACGCGTACCGAGCCGGGACATCCGCTTAATGCTTACTATGGGTATGTTTTTGATGGTATTTATCAGAATGAAAGTGAAATCAGCCAACATCTTCATGGAACAACAAATCCCTCAGTGGTGCCTGGCGACATTAAGTTTAAAGATTTGAATGATGACGGGAAAATTGATGACAACGACCGGGATTTTATTGGCGATCCAAATCCCGGCCTTCTTTACGGTATTAATCTTTCCGGCTCGTACAAAGGTTTCGATCTCTCCATCTTCTTTCAGGGGGTAGGTCAGGTTGACCGTTACAACGATTCCAAGAAGATTGTTGATTATGACACCCGTCCTTTCAACTACACAACTAATGTGCTGAATGCATGGGATGGAGAAGGGTCTACCAATACCGTCCCCCGGGTTAGTTTTACCGATAACGGGAGCAGTAAGGTGTCCAGTATTTTTGTTGAAGATGCATCTTACTTTCGGTTGAAAAACATTGAGTTGGGGTATACTTTTGACGGACCGCCACAAATTGGGCTGAAGAACGTAAGGTTTTATATATCGGCACAAAATGTTTTTACCATTACCGATTATACCGGACTTGATCCGGAATCAACCGATTTGATCGATATGGGGACTTATCCGCAGGCACGTTCGTTCATTGGCGGTGTAAACCTGGTTTTTTAAACAATCCAAAAAATTGAGCATTATGAAGTTATATCGAAATATATTATTGTTTGCTGTTGGAATTTTGATTTTCGCCGGTTGCGAAGATTATCTGACAGAGGAACCTATCGGGCTTTTAACGCCTGAGCAGGTAGATATGGAACCCACTAAGACCACCGTGCAGTATTCGGTTACCTCTTCCTACCAGCTGCTCTCGAGTACCCTTAATATTATTGGAGAATGGGCATGGGATGACGGTACGGTTACACGAAATGATTTTATACTGCAGGATATTGCATCGGATGATATGCAGAAAAAGTGGAATCCCGATGGTGACCAGGCATGGATGGATGAACTCAATAATTTCAGTTTCATTGCTTCCAATGGCGGCTTTAATGGTCAGTGGTCGTATGACTACGAGGGTATTTCAAGGACAAACACGGCCATTGATTATCTGACTGATGAAGCCATGATGGATAAATTGAATTTTGATCCCGCACTTCAAGATCGTCTTTTGGGTGAAGCTTATTTCCTGAGGGCATTCTATTATTTCGACCTGGTGACAAATTTTGGTGACGTGCCGCTTATATTGAAACCATTGACTTCATTTAATGAGGCCTATGAGGTAGCGGTCAGGACTGATACAGAAAAGGTTTGGCAGCAAATCGGTTCCGATTTGAGCAATGCCCGGAATCTGCTTCCCGATTCAAAGTACTCAAGTGCAGAAGAGAAATGGAGAGCTTCCAGGGGTGCTGTAATAGCACTTCAGGCTAAAGTTGCTCTCTTTAATGAAAACTGGCAGGAGGTAATTACTCTGGTTAATGATCTTGAAAGCCTGGGTTATTATGATTTGAACGACAATTATTTTGACAGTTTCGATGTTGAGAGCGAGTTTCAGGAAGATGAGGTGATATTTTGCTATGATCACGAGTCATCAAAGGTACCCCGCAAAGGAAACGGGTTGTGTGCTCTGTTGGGATGGGGATTCGTAGCTCCGGAGGATGACTTCCTTGAAGAATTCGAAGAAAACGATCCAAGGTTATTCTATACAGTGAATGTTGAATCAAAGAATGTGAATAAAATTTTGGGAACATTAGACGGTGATTTTAAGGGAGACGATGATTCTCCAAGTAACAAAATTTACATCCGTTGGGCCGATGTTCTTCTGTGGAAGGCCGAAGCGCTACTGAATACCGGAGATACTGAAGGCGCTATAGGACTGATCAATACTATTCGTGAAAGGGCAAGAACTTCCATAACTGCTGACGGAACTTATCCGCCTGAAGGAACATTGCCTGACAGAGATGTAAACGAAACGGATGTTTCCGTGATAAAGGATTGGTTGGTTCACGAACGTAGGGTAGAACTGGGCTTTGAGTCTCATCGCTTCCGCGATCTTAAACGCTGGGGACTGGCCGGTGATGTTTTAAGCGACTATGGTTTCCAGGATATTCATTACCTCTATCCGATACCGCAAAGGGAGGTTGATAAGTCCGGAGGAAGTATCGTTCAGAATGAAGGTTATTAATATACTTTCGCTCCCTCTAAGAACAGGAGCCGGACGAAAGAATAAGTGAGATAACAATGAAGGGGTGCATTAATACAAAGAAAGCATCCCTTCAGAGTTATTAATCTGATTACAGTGACGGCAGAAATGATGGCTGGTACTACAATGGGGGAAGTTGGTTCAGAGCAGAATATTGCGCATATGTTACAGGTCTTAAGCATGGTTGGAAGAACGCAAAAAAACGAATGGAGAACCGTATCTGGGCCGAAATGTATTTGAATCCTCATTGGCCGTTTAGTAAAGAGTTTATCCCAACGCGTTGGCTTAACTTTCAGGAGTGGTGGCCTTCAACACGCGGGTTGTGCTGGAACGTCTTTATACTTCAGGCCAACGAAATGGCCGGATTGAGGACTCCCGATATGGATCCTGATTATAAATAAAGCTAATAACAATAGTCCGTTTAGCTTTTGTAAACAATTTAGATTCAACTGGTTAGATTCAAGGAGTTTATTTTTATAAAATGCATATTTTCAACGAGATACGAATCATCTTGTATCTTAAATCTAATAATCTAACCATCTACTGTGATAATGAATTGATTCAAAATTGAAAGCCTGATAATATGTTATCTGAGTTTGGGTGCTTATTAACAAACTATTTACTTTTTATTTTAACAAATAAAATATAAAACCAATGAAGAATATATTTTTATCTTTGAGCCTGAGTTTGATTTTAATACTGGCTGCATGTCAGCTGTCGAAGAAGCAGGAAGAAGCAAAGTTTCTGGAGCCATTTACCAAGAATGTGGAGATTAATCCATGTCTGCTTCCTTCAGATAGTCTGGAGTTCTTCTGCCCCATAAGGGAAGCGGTGGTCAATTGGGAAGAAAAGGATGTCTTTAATCCTGCAAGTGCCGTAAAAGGAGATACTGTATTTTTACTGTATCGAGCCGAAGACAGCATTGGGAAATACAACGGTACATCACGTATTGGTTTGGCTTATAGTTTGGATGGATACAAATTCCGCAAGAAGCCTGAACCTGTTCTTTACCCCGATAATGACGAGTTCAAAAGATATGAATGGGAAGGTGGGTGTGAAGATCCGCGTTTGGTTGAGGATGAAAACGGAACTTATTATATGATGTATACCGCTTACGATGGCGATAAAGCCCGTCTTTTTGTTGCGACATCGAAAGATTTAAGGCGCTGGGAAAAACATGGCTCTGTTTTTAAAAATGCCGAAGGTGGCGATTTTGTTGACATGTGGTCAAAAGCCGGTTCTGTGGTTTGCCGTGAAGAGAATGGACGAATGATTGCGGAGAAGATTAATGGAAAATACTGGATGTACTGGGGTGAGTCTAATATTTACCTTGCTACTTCGGATAATCTTATCGATTGGCAGCCGTTAATAGAAACAGACCCCGAAAAGACGGAACTCGATACCATGCGTAATTATACCGTGCCTTTCAAGATAGTGTTTTCTACACGCAAAGGGATGTTCGACAGCGAGTTGGTTGAGCCCGGACCTCCTGCTGTAATTACAGACCAGGGAATACTTCTGATTTACAACAGCAAGAACAGTCCTTCTTTTGGAGATAAAAATCTTGCAGACGGCACTTATGCAGCGGGGCAGATAATTTTGGATAAAGGCGATCCGACGAAGGTTTTGCATCGTACTGATCAATGGTTTATCTCTCCCGATCAGCCTTTTGAGATAACCGGTCAGGTTGATAATGTATGCTTTGTGGAAGGATTGGCCCGCTTCAATGGGAAATGGTTGCTCTATTACGGAACTGCTGATTCGAAGATTGCTGTTGCAGAGTCTGATGCAAGCTTTAATTAGTGTCTGTCCATAAAGTGCCATTTACTGTGTTACGCTCGTCCGAAAATTACTCATTTACGATGAGTAAATTCTGTATTTTCGAACTTCGCAAGCCTTGTAAATGACACTTTCTGAACAGACACATGATAAACAGGAAGCTTTTCCTACTTTATAGACAGGCACTAATTTGTGCCTGTCTACTGTCCATGATGTGCCATTTGTCGTGTTACGCTTGCAACCGGCACTATCTGAACAGACACACATATTGTAAAAATTATTGAGAGTTTATAGACGAGAACTAATTAGTATTTTATGAATACAAACACATCCTTATCAAAACTACTGCCCGTACTATTCGGATTCTTCGTTATGGGCTTCGTCGATGTGGTAGGCATATCGACCAGTTATGTCCAGAAAGACTTTAATTTAAGCGATTCGGTGGCAAATCTGTTACCGATGATGGTGTTTCTCTGGTTTTTTGTTTTTTCGGTGCCTACGGGACTGTTAATGAATAAGCTTGGCCGTAAGAATACCGTTTTGCTGAGCATGGTCATTACCTTTATAGCAATGCTGGTGCCTTTAATAGCTTACAGCTATGGAATGGCACTTTTTGCCTTTGCCTTGCTTGGTATCGGGAACACCATTCTGCAGGTTTCGCTCAATCCGCTTGTGTCGAATGTTGTCAGTAAGGAACAGTTGACCAGCCGGCTTACACTGGGTCAGTTCATCAAGGCCATAGCTTCGTTTCTGGGCCCGATTATAGCCGGCTTTGCAGCAGCCACTCTGGGCAACTGGAAGATGTTGTTTCCGGTATTTGCGGGAATCACACTTTTATCGGGTCTCTGGCTGTGGCTGATTCCTATCCCCAGGGATGAGCGCGTTGAGCAAACCACCTCGTTTGGAGAAGCTTTTGGTTTGTTGAAAGATAAAACCATTTTATTGCTTTTCCTGGGTATTTTGTTTGTTGTAGGTGTCGATGTCGGTATGAATACGGCAACACCGAAATTTCTGATGGAGCGGGCAGGTTTGCCCCTTGAACAGGCCGGTTTGGGAACGAGTCTGTACTTTGCCGCCCGAACGGCAGGTGCACTGACGGGTGCCATTTTACTTGCAAAGATGTCGGCCACCGGTTTCTTCAGAATAAGCATGCTATCAGCGATTGCAGCAATGGTAATAATGTTGTTCGGCCAAAGTACTGTGCTTGTTTTGATAATGGTGGCCATCATTGGTTTCGCCATTGCCAATATTTTTTCTATTATTTTTTCAATGGCCCTGCAAAAGCGTCCGGAGCGAGGAAATGAGATATCGGGTTTGATGATCATGGGCGTATCGGGTGGTGCAGTTCTGCCTCCATTAATGGGGCTGGCCTCCGATGCCATCGGACAAACAGGCGGAATGCTGGTTATTCTGGCCGGAATGCTATATCTTTTGTTAGCGGCTTATGTGGTTAAGAGCGAGAAAAAATAAATTTTGCACGAATGAATAAAAAATAATCCAATTCCATGGGAAGACCGTCCCCAGGGCTTGCATGACGTAATGTGGCGATATTCCAGGAATCCCATTGTCGGAAGGTATGATATCCCCTCTTCCAACAGCATATTTAACAGTGCCGTGGTGCCTTTCGGCGATGGTTATGCAGGTGTCTTCCGCTCCGACAACAAAGCTGTTCAGATGAATATTTATGCCGGATTCAGTAAAGACGGTATCAATTGGGACATTAATCACGAACCAATTGAGATGAAACCCGGCAATACAGATATGATCGAATCGGACTATAAATACGATCCCCGTGTGGTTTTTATCGAAGATCGTTACTGGATAACATGGTGCAATGGGTATCACGGGCCTACCATCGGGATTGCTTATACTTTTGATTTTGCAGATTTTTACCAGTGCGAGAATGCCTTTTTGCCTTTTAATCGAAATGGTGTTCTTTTCCCTGAAAAGTTTGACGGGAAATATGCTATGTTGAGCCGGCCAAGTGATAACGGACATACGCCTTTTGGAGATATTTACATCAGTTACAGTCCGGATATGAAATACTGGGGAGAACACCGCTGTGTGATGAAAGTTGCTGACTTCGAAGAAAGTGCATGGCAATGTACGAAAATTGGAGCCGGGTCTGCGCCTATTCGTATCAAAGAGGGCTGGCTGATATTTTATCATGGTGTGATCAACACCTGCAGAGGCTTTCGTTATTCCATGGGCGCTGCTATACTCAATGAGAAAAATCCTTCAAAAGTTCTTTACCGCACCCGGCCTTATTTGTTGGCGCCTAATGAAACTTATGAATTAACAGGGGATGTGCCTAATGTCATTTTTCCCTGCGCTGCACTATGCGACGGTGAAAAAGTGGCTGTATATTATGGCGCTGCGGATACAGTAATAGGCCTGGCGTTCGGGTGTCTTAAAGAGATCGTTGATTTTACGAAAAATAATTCTTTGCAATAGACCGTTAGGTTAATGTCTTGAATGTGTCAACCCAAACTCCTTACGGTAGCGGGCCGGTGAAACATTCGTAATCTCCTTGAATATTCTGGAGAAATGAAAGCGATCGGCAAATCCTGTTTTCAGGGCAACCTGCTCAATTGATCTGTTGGAGTGATGCAGTAGAACGCAGGCATAGTCGATACGTTTTCTTTTTACATACTTTTGGGGCGAAACACCAGTCTCTCTTGTAAACAGGCGTGTAAATGAGTTGGTCGCCATGTTGGCTTTTTGAGCAAGAACATCATTGTTGAGGTTCTTGTTAAGGTTTTTTTCAATAAATCCAAGTACTTCAAGTATCCTGAAATCATTTGACATCAAATCCCACCTCGATTCAGGAACATCTGCCAGTAAATCCCCGATTAACGATTGGATAGAGAGAGCGGAATAGAAATTGAACCGGCTGTAATCTACACTTAAATGTTTTATGATACTCGAGATTTTCTTTTCAAGATGTTTCGTCAGGTCAAAAACAAAAATGCCGGGTGATACATTATCGTAGGGCATACCAAGGTTGAAGTGTATAAAAAGGTGTAGAACTCCTCCCGATTTTTGTATCTCATCTTTGTCGGTGTGGCTTTCAACTCGTCCGCCTTCCAACTCATATTCTTTTTGTCCGGTTATTTTGCCGGTCAGTTTCGTTTCGAATGAAGTATTAGGCGGAATAAGAATTATTTTGTCCGGTGAAAGAGAATAAGACTTGTTGTCATAAATAACTTCTGCACCATTGATGGTGTTATGATAAATACGCCAGTATGGAAAAGCCAGTTCTTTAAACTCCCATTTTTTTAACCACCAGTAGCGACAACAAAGCAGTTGCAAATGGTAACGCGGGAACAGTTGAAGAACATCTGACGGGTCGCCCTTATCCGGTATTTTGTAGAAAGTATCTGTCATTTGCTTTTTCATCTTTGACTGTCCCTGATGTTAATAGGTTTAAAACAGATACAAAAATATAAAATCTAAACATTTGTTAGCGGGGTTGATTTTCTCACTTTTGTAAGTACGTAATAGACCGATGATTTTGTCAGTAGTTGAAAATGTGACAAAAACTAAGAGTTTACAAAATAGAATTAATATCAAATTTTGAGTGACTTTCGATCTTCACCCGTTGGGAAATTAATACAGTATAGAGTCAGTCATCTAAATCCAAATATTTAATAATCTAACATCTAACAATCTATTTAATATGGCTAACAGATTAATCGGCAAAATGCCAAAAGTAGGAATACGGCCCGTCATAGACGGACGTGAAAGAGGCGTTCGCGAGTCGCTTGAATCACAGGTAATGAGATTAGCTAAAGCTGCGGCAAAGCTTATAGAAGAAAACATCCGGTTTGCCAATGGGAAAAAGGTGGAATGTGTTATTGCCGATTCAACTATAGGGGGTGTAGCCGAAGCTGCCATGTGTGCTGACAAGTTCAGGAGCGAAGGTGTGGGTGTATCCCTGACAGTGACGCCCTGTTGGTGTTACGGAACAGAAGTGATGGATACCGATCCTTTAATTCCCAAAGCCTTATGGGGATTTAACGGTACTGAAAGGCCAGGGGCGGTATATCTTGCTGCGGCCCTGGCCGGATATACACAAAAGGGCTTGCCTGCTTTTGGCATTTACGGACGCCATGTTCAGGATGCTGATGATATGAGCATCCCCGATGATGTAAAGAAAAAAATATTGAGGTTTGTAAATGCTGGTCTGGCCGTTGCCCAGATGAAAGGAAAATCGTATCTCTCTATTGGTTACAGTTCTATGGGAATTGTGGGGTCGATGGTGGATCAGCATTTTTTTCAGGACTATCTTGGAATTCGTACTGAGTTCGTTGATTCTACCGAAATTTTGCGCCGCATAGAAGAAGAAATCTTCGATAAGGAAGAGTTTGAAAAGGCCCTTGCCTGGTCCGAAAAAAACTGCAAGGAAGGGGATGATCCGAATAAACCTCACAACCAGCGGGATGCAGCCAGGAAGAAGCAGGAGTGGGAAACGGTTGTGAAGATGACCATCATCATTCGGGATATGATGATTGGAAATCAGAAACTGATAGAAAAGGGGTTTCGAGAAGAAGGGTTGGGGCGAAATGCTATATTGGGCGGCTTCCAGGGACAACGCCAGTGGACCGACTTTCAACCCAATGGCGATTTTTCCGAGGCCATTCTGAATTCTTCATTTGACTGGAACGGAATACGCGAAGCCTTCATTTTGGCTACTGAAAATGATAGCCTGAATGGCGCGTCTATGCTTTTCGGACATTTGATCTCAAAAACTGCTCAGCTTTTTTCTGATGTAAGAACCTATTGGAGCCCTGAGTCTGTAAAACGTGTGACGGGGAAAGAGCTGACAGGAAAGGCTTCCGGCGGAATCATCCACCTGCTTAACTCCGGGTCTACTACACTTGATGCTACGGCACAACAGCGTGATGCAGCAGGGAATCCGGTTATGAAACCTTTCTGGGAAATAACTCAGGAAGAGGTTGATCGCTGTTTGAAAAATACCGCCTGGCCTCAGGCCGACAGAGAATATTTCAGGGGTGGTGGCTTTTCATCTCAGTTCAAGACATCTGGAGAAATGCCGGTGACAATGAGCCGGATCAACCTGGTGAAAGGCCTTGGACCTGTTTTGCAAATTGCCGAAGGCTGGACTGTGGATCTACCCGAAGAGATTCATTCGGTACTTGACAAACGAACCAATCCTACCTGGCCAACCACCTGGTTCGTCCCGCGTATTTCAGGTGTTGGTGCATTTAAGGATGTTTACTCGGTAATGGCCAACTGGGGCGCCAATCACGGAGCTATTAGTTACGGCCATATCGGGGCCGATTTGATAACATTGGCTTCTATGTTGCGCATACCGGTTTCTATGCATAATGTAGATGATGATGAAGTGTTCCGTCCAAGTGCCTGGGCCTCGTTTGGCGAGGGGAAAGAGGGGGCAGACTACCGGGCTTGTGCTAATTACGGAGCGCTTTATGGGTAAAGGAGAAAGATGATATAACGCTGAGACACAAAGACGTAAAGTATTTTTATGAGAGACGGGTAACAACACTCTGTTAAACTTCTTCAAATAATTAGTGCGTGTCTATAAGCTCAACAAAAAATTTTCACACACAGTATGTGTGTCTGTTTAATAGACCGTTAGAATATTAGATTTAAGATATAAGATGATTCGTATCTAATTGGAAATAGGCATTTTACAAAAATAAACCCGTGAATATAACAAATTTATATTGATGAAGGAATATGATTTAGCCATTGTTTTCGATTGTGGTGCCATCAACCTGAGAGTGATTGCCATTAACACAAAGGGAGAAATTGAAGCATCCGAGGCTGTTTCGAACAGCATCAGTGAAGATCCTTTTTACCCGGGCGGCAAAATTTGGGACGTGGAGGAATTATGGGTTAAGTTTTGTGATTTGTCCCGGAAGGTTTTGTCGCAGATAGATGAGAACAGGGTCGTGGGAGTAACTGTTACCACTTTTGGTGTCGACGGGACGTTTATTAGTAAGAGCGGTGAAATGCTATATCCGGTAATTTCGTGGCAATGTCCGCGTACACAGCCAATAATGCAGTCTATTAATAAATATTTTCCACTGGAACGGCTTTATGAAATTAGTGGCGTGTTTCCTTATGCCTTTAATACCATCAATAAAGTACTTTGGTTTAAAGAAAACCGTCCTGATGTATTAGATAAAGCCGAACATTTTTTGTTTATGCCATCTTTATTTCTTCTAAAACTGGGTGGTTGCAAAATTAACGATGCCACCATGATGGGAACTTCAATGATGGCCGATTTGCAATCGAGAGGTTTTTCTGAAGAGATAATTTCATCATTAGGCTTGTCCCCGTCTTTATTTGGGAAAATAGGCGAACCTGGTGACAAGGTTGGAAAAATATCCGGGAGTGCGGCTAATCTCACCGGGCTGCCTGAAGGAACTCCGTTATTCTTGACCGGGCATGATACCCAGTTTGCCATTTTTGGAAGTGGTGCCGATCTGAATCAACCGGTTCTCAGTTCAGGTACCTGGGAAATTTTAATGGTTCGCAGCGATCATTTTACTGCTTCTCCCGTCGAGATTAAAGAAGGTATTACCACAGAGGCGGATGCCGAGCCGGGAATTTTTACCATCGGCCAAAACTGGATGGGCTCCGGTGTGCTTGAATGGTTTACCAGGCATTTATATCCAGGGCTTAATGGAGATATGTTGTACGAAACTTTAATTAGCGAGGCGGAAATGGTGGGCCCCGGAGAACACGGTCTGACCATTGACCCTTCTTTTTTCAAAGACGGGGCCGTGAAAGGAGGATGCATCTATGGTTTAACTATTCACACAACCAGAGGGCAGCTGGCACGCGCTGTTCTTGAGAGTCTGGCTTTTCGCTTACGTGAAGGACTGGAAAAGCTTCAAACCGCAGGAAGATTTCGTGCGGAGCAGATCTTTTGTGTTGGGGGTGGTTCTAAAAACAGGTTGTGGAACCAGCTGCGCGCTGATGTTTGCAATGTTCCTGTTGCCCTGATAGATCAGAAGGAGACAACCGTTCTCGGGGCAGCGCTCTTTGTTTTTACCGGTGCCGGTTGTTATTCAAATGTATGCGAAGCACGCGAAAGAATCCCTTATCATCCACAGGTAATTGAGCCTTCAGTCAACACGAAAATTTATAATAGGCTTTATCATGAGTACATCTGCCTGAAGGAAAAGTTGAGTACTTCCTAAACTTTATTACCGAGTGCGAATGAAAACAGACTTTTTAGTCAGTGTTGTTCGTTTTTATTTATATTTTTGAAACGAGCATGGCAAGGCTTACCATAATAGATCATTAGATTTTTTGATATAAGATGTAAGATGAAATGAACATAGATAGGTTTACCACAATAAGAATATGTATACATGCTTGCATGCGAGTTCTATCCGACCTAAAAATTTTTTTTACACCGATTAATCATCTCACATATTATATCTGAAAATCTAACAATTTGTTGTTGACCATAATTAGTGCGTGTCTATAAACTCGCAAAAATTTTCACAATATGTGTGTCTGTTCAGAAAGTGTCATTTACAAGGCTTGCGTTGTCCGAAAATACGGAGTTTACTTATCGTAAATGAGTAATTATCGGACGAGGGTAACACAGTAAATGGCACTTTATGAACAGACACTAATTACTCTAAAAAACAAACATCAATGTTAAAAGGAATATCTCCACTTATTAGTCCTGAATTGCTGAAAGTTCTTGCATCGATGGGACATGGCGATGAGATTGTTTTGGCCGATGCGCATTTCCCTGGACACAGCATGAATGACAATGTGCTTAGGGCAGATGGTTTGCGCATTCCGGAGCTTTTGGAGGCCATTATGCCATTATTTGAACTGGATACCTATGTTTCCAGTCCCGTGGTTATGATGGCTCCGGTGAAAGGAGACTCTCTAAATCCGGATGTGGAGCGATCATATCTGGAAAAAATAAAGAAAGAAGCGCCTGAAGTTACTTCTGTCCAGCGTATCGATCGTTTTGCGTTTTATGAACGGACGAAATCCGCCTTTGCTGTTGTGATGACGGGCGAAACTGCGAAATATGGGAATGTTCTGTTAAAAAAGGGAGTAACACCAGTTAATCAATAACCATCCTGCTATGTCTGCAAAATCTACACTTGTACCAAAGAAATATTTAATTCCATTTATCATCATAACCATTTTATTTGCGCTGTGGGGATTCGCCAATGACATTACCAACCCCATGGTTGCAGCTTTCAGAACTGTCATGGAAATTTCCAATGCAAAGGCTTCTTTAATTCAGTTTGCATTCTATGGTGGTTATGCGACAATGGCAATCCCGGCAGCACTGTTTGTTCAACGCTACACATACAAGAAAGCCATAATGTTAGGATTGGTTCTTTACGCAGTAGGTACGTTCCTGTTCTGGCCGGCAGCTCAATATCAGGTGTTTGGGTTTTTTCTGGTAGCACTTTATATCATGACTTTCGGTTTAGCTTTTCTTGAAACAACTGCCAATCCTTATATCCTTTCTTTGGGCGACGAGGAAACAGCTACCCGCCGTCTGAATCTTTCCCAGGCTTTTAATCCTATGGGGTCTTTATTGGGAATGTTTGTGGCTTCACGAGTCATTCTTGCTGCGCTTGAGTCGGAGAATCGGGATGCTGCCGGCCAATTGGTTTTTCCCACTCTGGATGAGGCGACAAGAGCGTCAATAAGAGCCCACGATCTGATGGTCATCCGCGATCCTTATTTGTTTTTGGGCCTGGTAGTTGTTGCTATTCTGATTGTTATTGCACTGACCAAAATGCCTCGCACCGAGCATAGCGAAAGAGTTCATTTTCGTGATTCATTTTGGCGACTGATAAAGAATAAAGTTTACAGAGAGGGTGTTGTGGCCCAGGTTTTTTATGTGGCTGCCCAGATCATGTGCTGGACTTTTATTATTCATTACGCCGAAAACCTTGGTATCGATAAAGCCACTGCCCAGCTTTATAATATCGGGGCAATGTCGTTGTTTTTGACCAGCCGTTTTATCAGCACTTTTCTGATGAAGTATGTCGATTCCCGTCGATTGCTTATCTATTTTGCTTTCGGAGGAATCGCTACAACACTTGGCGTCATTCTCATTCAGGGAATGGGCGGCTTGTATTGTCTGATAGCTACATCGGGATTTATGTCTCTTATGTTTCCCACAATATATGGTATTTCCCTTAAAGGTGTTGGCAGGGACGCTACTTTGGGAGCAGCAGGACTGGTGATGGCCATTGTAGGAGGAGCACTCATGCCGCCGTTGCAAGGGGCCATTATTGATATGGGGAGGGTTGGTTTTTTACCCGCTGTTAATGCTTCATTTGTTTTGCCGATGATCAGTTTTGTTGTGATTGCTATATTTGGTTATCGGGCTTATGTTTTTGTGAGAGGTTGAAGTTCCTGTAAAATTTTTTGTTTTTGTCATGCAGGCATTGGGTTGTTTCAGTGGAAAAATTTGTTGGCATCTTTCCTTTACTTCATTCAGATTGTCTATATTTGAGCATTATTAACAAATGTTAATTAATGCTTGTCAATAAACTCGCAAAAATTTTCACAATCTGTGTGTCTGTTCAGAAAGTGCCAGTTGAAAGGCTTGCGAAGCCGCCAAAAACGCAGTTTACTTTTCGTAAATGAGTATTTTGGCGGTGAGCGGAACACAGCAAATGGTACTTTATGGACAGGCACTAATTAATGTAAGTATCCCGAAGCGTGTCCATGACTTTAAAAAACAATGATGAAGCAAAATTCAGAGAGCTGCTTGATCTTCATTTTGTTAGATTAAAGCGGTTTGCCGTCTCTTTTCTTAAAGAGGAAGAGCTTGCCGAAGAGGTTGTGATGGATGTATTTCTTAGGCTGTGGGAGAAACGCCAAAAAATGGGAAATATAGATAATATTACCACCTATTTGTTTGTATCTGTACGCAATGCCTGTTATAATTTTCTCCGACAGTATAAAAAACGTTTCACGGATTCTTTGAATGACGTTGAGGTTGAGCTGGCCCGTTATGAATCAACCCCTGAGGATGATTTGATTTCAGACGAGATGTTGGAAAAGCTCAATAAAATTGTTGAGGATTTACCTCCCAAATGCAAAATTGTTTTCAAGTTACTCCGTGAAGAAGGACTTTCCCGGAAAGAAACTGCTAAAGTATTAAACATTTCTGTTAATACAGTTGACAACCAGGTGGCTATTGCTGTAAAGCGGATTGGCGAAGCTCTTGGACTTGATCTTTCAATTAAGAAAAATGTCAGTGGACTTAGATCTTTCTTGCTGACGTTGTGAATATTGTACTATACCTTCGGCATTGAATTTTAATTTCATGATTGAGTGCGGTATAAAAAGCATATTTTTGTCAAAATCAAGGCGTTTTAAATTTTTGTACCGGAGTTAACTCGTTGTTAATGAGGATGCAAAAATTTAAAATAACACAGAGTTTGGCAACAAAGATGCTTTTTAGACCGGGCTCATGAATTTTATTATTTCTGGTGCGTGTCTACAATAGTCAGTTAAAAAAAGCCTAAACGCAGAGGCACAATGACGCAAAGTTATTATTATGAGAGAGTTGTGGCTTGCGTCATTGGCTGCGTAAACAATTAATCATCAGACATCTGCAAAAGTTTAACGGAGTATTGTGTTGGTTCAGAAAGTGCCAGTTGACAGCTGCAAGGGTAAAACAGCAAATGGTACTTTATGGACAGCCATTTACTAAAGAGAATCTTTAGGTTCCATTTTCAACTCTTAGATTGTATATCTAAAGATTAATGAACCAGGAAAAGTAGTGAAACCTTAAAGTTTTTTACTTCAGAGCAAAACACATGACTGTCTTTTAAAATAGCTTCTCTTCAACCTTACTTTTTCAGTTGATTACAAAAAAAATATAAGAATTTGTTGTTTTCTTTTAGTAACATTAAACAATTCCTGTGTCATTATATTAAAAGACCTTTATTCCGGGTTGAAAGAATTTTAAAAAAGAATTGCGGGAATATTTTCATGAGTTTTGAAAATAAACAGCGAGAAATAGAATATTCATAAAAACCGTGGTCGAAACTGCGTTTTTACATAAAAAAAGCAAATAGAAAAATATGGCATTCAAAAAAGATATAGCAAAAATCATAGCGCGCCATCTGATGTTCTCGGCATCAGAGGATGAGAAGGCTCTTTTGCAGAAATGGCGATCGAAAGAGGAAGCCAACGAAAAAGGTTATCAGATCATGAAACGGATGCTTCGTCCTGTGAAAGGCAAAATAGGATCAGGAAATGTGGAAGTGCCTGTCGATGCATTTTTAACACGGGCAAAGGTTATGCAGGTTGGTCAGAGAACTATGAATTGGTGGAAGATAGCAGCTTCAGTGGCAGTACTCTTTGCTTTGGCATCGATTATGTCTCAGCTGCTTTATTGGGGCGAAAATTCGCGGATTGAGCTTTTTGCCGATTCGGGCCAGCGAACTGAGGCCGTTTTACCCGACGGGTCTCATGTATGGCTTAATAACTGTTCGCATCTGATTTATGAACAACGGTTTGGGCGTCAAAGAACCGTTGAACTTGAAGGGGAGGCATTTTTTGATGTGGCTAAGGATGCAACCAGTCCTTTCTATGTTGATGCCGGTGATATGAGAGTAAAAGTAACAGGTACTGAATTTAATGTGCGGAATTACGAGGATGAACCGACTACTGAGATTACATTGGCTGAAGGCTCTGTATATGTTCGTTCATCCGGAGGGCCTAAGGCGAGGATGAAACCAGGTGAAACCATTTCTCTGACAAAAAGCACCGGTTTGATGGTTCGCAAAAAAGTTGATGTATTTGATAATACGGCATGGCGTGAAGGAGTTTTGGTTTTTGACGATACCAATTTTAATGATCTTATTATTCGTCTTCAAAGATGGTATGATATAAAAATTCAGTACGACCCTGATGATTTTGAGGGAATTCATTACACCGGAACGATTCGCAACCTTCGCCTTGATCAGGTATTTGACTTTATAAATCTGACGGTTCCTATTGAAGTAAAAATGAATTCAAACCACATTGTGTTAACCAGAAAATGAGCTTTATGTAAAAAAATAAATCTGTGAAATAATTACTAAAAACAAACGGGGAATGCTCCAACATTCCCCGAAAAGAGTTTCTTCAATGGCTGCAGCAACAGCCATGAAGATCGTTTTAATTGTGAACTAAAACATTGTAAATCTATGAAAAAAAAATGGAATTGCACAGGGGAGTCTTACTGTGCACGAAATCGAATTCTGCGGATTATGAAATTATCCTTGTTCTTTGTAATGGTACTGACGTTTCAGCTTTCGGCTGTGACTTCCTGGTCACAAAATGAGAAACTGACACTTAAAATGGAGAATGCTTCGATTATAGAGGTGTTAAATTCTATTGAGAACCAAACCGGCCTTAATTTTTTTTACCAGAACGAACAGCTGAGTGGTGTGGCACCAGTAAATGTTGATGCGAATGACGAAACGGTTAAAGAAGTTCTTACTGCTATTCTTAGTAAATCCAATCTTGACTTCAGGATTATTGACAGGCATGTCGTAATTTTCCCTTCCGACAAAGGAAAGGAAGAAGCCGTGGTAATACAACAGGATGAGCTCACGATTCGCGGAAAGGTAACCGATAGTGATGGGGAGCCTGTTCCGGGAGTAACAGTGCAGATTAAAGGTACGCAAACCGGTACTATTACCGATATGAATGGTGATTATTCCATCAAGGTACCGGATAATGCCGTTGCACTTGTTTTTTCTTTTGTCGGTATGAAAACTAAGCAAGTGATGTTGGACGGAAATACTGTAGTAGATGTCACTATGCAGGAATCGATTGTTGGATTGGATGAAGTGGTTGTAGTTGGTTATGGAACGCAGCAAAAAAAGGACCTTACAGGTTCAGTGGCTTCCGTTAGTGATGAAGAAATTGCTTCTCTGGCTGTACCGAGTGTCAGCGATGCACTACAGGGAAAAGCTGCCGGTGTACAGGTCATTACAACCGGAGCGCCCGGAAGCGATGCTACTATTCGTATTCGTGGAATCGGAACCATTAATGAAAACGATCCCCTTCTTGTAATCGACGGAGTACCAACAATGTCGGGGTTGAACCTAATTAATAAAGACGACATTGAGTCCATTGAGATACTTAAAGATGCTTCGGCTACTGCTATTTATGGTTCAAGAGGAGCCAATGGTGTTGTTATGATTACTACCAAAAGGGGGAAAAGCGGTCAGAGCAATATAGATGTAAAATATACATACAGTGCTCAAGAGGCAACAAATATGCTCGATATGCTTGATGCTTCTCAATTTGCTGCCCTGCATAACGAAATGATGGCAAACGCCGGACGTGAGCAAAATCCTGATTTTTCCGATCCCTCATCTTTGGGGGTTGGAACCGACTGGCAGGATGAACTTTTCCACATTGCACCCATGCACAATGTTTCGGTATCTTATTCGGGGGGTAATGAAACGGCTTCATACTATGTATCGGGGAATTTTCTCGATCAAAAAGGAATTGTAATGAACACTGGATTTAAGCGCTACAATCTTCAGTTTAACTCCGATTCCAAAGTTTTTGAAAATGTAAGATTTGGGAACTCACTCACTCTCACACACGACAATAAATACAGTGGCGACTACAATATCGGTTCTACCCTGAGGGCCCTTCCCACGCAACCTGTTTACAATGAAGATGGTTCGTATGCAGGGCCGGTAGGACGTCCCGAATGGGTGGGTGACATACGCAACCCGATTGGTACCGCATCAATTATTGACAACCGAACAAAAGGCTACAATGTGATAGGATCGGTCTTTGCTGAAATTGAAATTTTTGACGGACTGAAATTTAAATCTACCGGTGGTCTGGAAGCCAACTTTTGGTACGATCGTACCTGGTCACCTGCTTACGACTGGGATCCGACACCCGAAGAAGATTCATATCTCTATCAATCATCTAACAGAAATGTTACCTGGTTGTGGGATAATATTCTGACCTATAAGGAAACTTTTAACCGGGTGCATGACTTAACAGTGATGTTGGGAACCAGTGCCCAGGAAAACAGATTTGACTTCATGAATGGGGCTATTAAAGAATTTGCAAGTAGCAAAACACAACAACTTGATAGCGGCAATGATGAACAGGAAGTTGGTGGAAATGCTTCTGAGTGGTCGTTGATGTCTTATATGGGACGTATTAATTATGACTTTAGTGATAAATATCTGGTGACTGCTACGATTCGCCGTGACGGCTCTTCCCGTTTTGGCTCCGGCAATAAATGGGGAATTTTTCCATCCGGGTCAGTTGCCTGGCGTGTCTCTGAAGAGAATTTTTTTAATAATGTTCATTTTGTTGATGATCTTAAGTTGCGAGCAGGAATTGGATATACCGGGAACCAGGAAATTGGCAACTATGCTTTTGCTTCCAATTTGAGTGTTATTAAGTATAATTTTAATAACAGCCAGGTGCCTGCTGTTGTACCTGTTGTAATGCCCAACCCCAATGTGCAATGGGAATCACAACAACAAATTAATGTCGGATTTGATGCCACCATTCTCAACCAGAGAATGAACATTACCGTGGACGCCTACCAGAAGAATACCAGTGATATGCTGGTGCCGATGTCCGTGCCCATTTCAACCGGTTATTCTGATGTTGTGGTGCCCTCAATCAATGCTGGAGAAATGGAAAATAAAGGCATCGAATTAACTGTTCGATCCAGAAATATAGAAGGTGACTTTACATGGGACACTGACTTCAATATTTCTTACAATGAAAATAAGGTAACCAGTCTGAACGATTCGGTACCCATGGCTTCCGGTTATCTTGGCTTTGATTTTCAACCGGCTCGTATTGCTGAAGGTCATGCCGTAAGAGAATTTTACGGATACGTTACTGATGGTATTTTTCAGAATCAACAGGAAGTAGAAGACCATGCAGTACAGATACCAGGTAATGATCCATACAACCGTACCTCGGCTGGTGATATCCGTTTCAAAGATCTGAACAGTGATGGGGTAATTGATGACGGGGACCGAACCTATTTGGGTAATCCCAGTCCCGATTTTATTTTCTCTATGAATAATAAGTTTTCCTGGCACGGATTCGATTTTTCCATCTTCATACAGGGCGTTCAGGGAAATGAAATTTTGAATGCCAACCGCATATGGAGTGAAGGGATGGCCGTGGCGGTGAACCAGACATCTGCAACACTAAATCGATGGCAGCAAGAGGGAGATATGACCGACATACCCCGTGCCGTTTTCAATGATCCGAATAAAAATACCAGAGCTTCTGATCGTTGGATTGAAGATGGGTCATATTTGCGTGTCAAAAATATTGTATTTGGATATAATCTTCCCAATCGCTGGATCGAAAGATTTGGCATGCAACGTGCCAGGGTTTATTTCTCGGGTTCAAATATTTATACGTTTACCAATTATGAAGGAGTCGACCCTGAAGTTGGGGCCGATGGCATCGATAACGGGTTGTATCCTGTGACACGAACTTTGAGTTTTGGTGTAAATGTTACTTTCTAATCATCAAAAGTTTATAGAAATGAAAAAATATCTTATCATATTATCCTTGTTTTTGGGGTTGTCAGCTTGTAGTGAAGACTTCCTGACCAAAGCTCCCCTGGATTCAATCAATACTGAAAATTATTTTGAAACTGAAGAAGATGCCATTTATGCCATAAATGGTGCTTATCAACCGCTTCAATGGCCTAAGCTTTATAATATGCGTATGTGGACCACTGATATTATGGCAGGCAATAGCATTGTCGGAGCAGGTGGTGGTGATGATGGCCGTGAGACACAAGATCTTGCCAATTTTGTGACGACCGCAGACAATCCCGGTGTTTTGGACCTTTTTCGAGGGCCGTCACCCGGCATTTTAAGATGTAATGTAGTCATCCAAAATGTTCCGGGGATGAACATTGATGAAGAATTGAAAGAGCGCATTGTTGCTGAAGCTAAGTTTCTTCGTGCTCATTATTATTTTATTATGGTTCGGTTTTTTGGGGATGTACCTTTAATTCTTAAACCACAGGAGCCTGGAGATAATCTCCGGCCTTCGAGAACCGACAAAGAAGAAGTGTATCAACAAATAATTTCTGACCTGGTAGATGCAAGGAATGTTTTGCCAGCTAAGTCAGAATATTCTGATGCTGATATAGGTCGAGCTACCCGGGGAGCTGCGGCAGGTCTGTTGGCCAAGGTTTATCTTACACGTGGCGAATGGCAGAAAGTTGTTGAATTGTGTGATGAGGTTGCCACTCTTGGCTATGAACTCAACGATAATTATGCAGATAACTTTAATGTAGCTAACGAGAATTCTCAGGAATCGTTGTTTGAAGTGCAATACGTAGGAGGAGCAGGTGAGGATTTTTGGAGCAATGAAAATCAGGCTTCATGGTTAAGCACCTTTACTGGTCCCCGTAATTCCGGGATGGTGGCCGGAGGCTGGGGTTGGAATCAGCCAACTCAGGAGTTTGTAGATGCTTATGAGGATGGTGATCTTCGAAAAGATGCGACGGTTCTGTACGATGGATGTCCCGCCTTCGATGGGATGGAGTATGATCCGGCATATTCAGTTACCGGATACAACCTTCGGAAATTTTTGGTGCCAAAGTCGATTGCAGATGCTTATGATAACAGCCCGCTTAACTTTCCGGTTTTGCGCTATGCCGATGTATTACTGATGAAAGCTGAAGCTCTGAATGAATTGGGACGAACTTCCGAGGCTGAAACACCACTCAATGAAGTACGCAACCGTGCCGGATTGGAGGATGTGCAATCGGGGCTTACCAAAGAGGAATTCCGTGATAAGGTATTGCATGAGCGGCGAATGGAACTTGCCTTCGAAGGACAACGATGGTTCGATATCATTCGTATTGACAATGGACAATGGGGGCTTGACTTTCTTCACTCCATTGGCAGGGTAAATGCTTCCGAAAAGCATCTACTTTTGCCCATTCCACAAAAGGAAATTGATACCAATCCCAATTTAAGGCAAAACCCCGGATATTAATGTTCTTTCAACTTCTGGCAATTTGTATGCTTCTTTGACGCATTTTAAGACATATCCATAAACCAAGGATTACAAAAAAAATAATCATGCAAACAAATAATATAAATATCACCTGGGAAAACAGTCTAAACAGACTGATACTTTTCCTTATGGCCGTCATTTTGGGATGGTCAGCATATAGTTGTTCCGACGATTATGACGAAGTCGATATCGCAATAGGAGAGCCGGTCTCCATTAGTGTTTCGAATAGTGAAATAGTTCTGACACAGAAACAGGCCAATGCAGAAGCGGTTAGTATTTTTTGGACTTCAGGCACCAATATGGGAACCGGCAGCTCAATTTCCTATATACTTGAATTGGATGTTGCTGGCAATGATTTTACATCTGCAATGAGCTATAATATGGGGAAAGCTGTTTACCAAAAAAGTTTTACTCACAAGGAAATCAATACATTGGTGATGGATTTCTTTGGCTTTAACGGTGGTGAAGAGGTTGACCTGGATATTCGCATAACTGCAAATGTAGCTGCTGAGGGGGTTGAACCTCAAATGGCCACTTCTCAGATTTCTTTCTCGACTTATCAACCGGTTTCTGAAACCCTTTACATGATAGGCGATGCTGCTCCTAACGGATGGAGTGCTGAGGCTGCAACTCCGCTAACACCGAATTCTTCTGATCCGACTACTTTTATCTATCAGGGAACATTATCGGCAGGAGAATTGAAATTTATCACCGAGCTGGGGCATTTCTTGCCTTCGTACAATAAAGGTGAAGATGTCAATACTTTGGTTTACAGAACGGAAGATTCCCAGCCCGATGATAAGTTTTTAATTGAAGAGGCTGGTGTCTATGCCATCGAACTTAATTTGGTAGATCTGACCATTGCTTTTGAGAAATTGCCAGGACCTGCTTATGATGTTCTTTATATGGTAGGTGACGCCACACCAAATGGGTGGGATATTGCCAATGCTGTGGAAATGATTCAGAATCCTGACAACTTATTCCAGTTTACATGGGAAGGTGTTCTCATACCTGGCGAATTCAAAATTCCTGTAAACAGAAATACCGATTGGATGCAGGATATGTTTATGCCTGAGCCGGATGATCCGTCCAGTGTATATCTTCACAACGGAGGCGACCCGGACGACAATAAATGGAAGATTACAAATGAGAATTATTACTATGTGACACTGGATATTTCAGATATGACCATTTCCATTGAACCATTCGAACTTTACATCGTTGGTTCGGCGACACCTGTTGGCTGGGATATCGGAAATGCCATTCAGCTTTCTCAGGACCCCGACAACTGGAATATTTTTACGTATGAGGGTGAATTGACTGCCGGAGAATTTAAATTTCCAGTAAACCGTAATACTGACTGGGGGCAGGATATGTACATGCGCGATCCTTCTGATGAAACAAAAATGTATCGTCATATTGGCGGAGAACCGGATGACAGTAAGTGGGTTATTCCGGAAGGAGAAGATGGAAATTATATCCTTACCCTCGACGTCCTTGATTTGACCATTGACATTCAGAAACAATAAATGGGAATTATTCCCGTAGCGGGATATCTTATCTTCCGGGCCTGACAAATTTGTTTTGGCCCGGAGATTTCCATCAATCCTTTTTGGGTTAAGGAGTACCCGGGTTAAAATCGCTTCTTTTTTGTGAGTTTTTGCCCTTAAAAGGCTTTACAAAATTTACATCGTGGGTCGGGCTCGTTTTGAGATTGCGTCTTCTATGAATAATCTCCTGCGACACAATGAAAGTTAAAAAACATTTCAAGGCAATTGAAAGTCGGCTTTTTGAGCAACAACAAAAATTTAAAAATGAATCAATTAACTCATACATCTATTTTTTATTATTCGTCCTGCTTTTTACAGGATGCGATAAAGATGATGAAAAAAATGATACCGATGGCGGGAACAACTCGTCTGATAATGATGATACCGTTGTATTAACCACCGATAAAGCCCGTTACAATCCGGGAGAAGATGTGGAGATTACTGCAGACAGGAGCCTGACCGGAGAGGTAATGGTACGCTACCGTCATTTGGGAGAAACCATAGGCGAAGAACCATTTGCAGGCGAAATTTGGAATTGGACTCTCCCCAATGTAGATTTCAAAGGCTATTTGGTCGATGTATATGAAATGGTGGATGGAGAAGAGGTGATTTATGGTAGCGTGGCTGTGGATGCTTCATCCGACTGGACTGTTTTTCCCAGATATGGTTTTTTGTCTGAGTTCTCATCTGAGGTGACCACTGATGAAATAGAAAGAACCTTATCTTTTCTGAAACGGTGCCATATTAATGGCATTCAATATTACGACTGGCTCAATAAGCATCACTGGCCACTAAAAATGAACGGAGGACAGCCAGCTGATATATGGCTTGATATTGCAAAACGTGAAGTTTCTTTTAATACGGTGAATACGTACATTAAAAGCGGCAAAGCAAAGAATATGGCTTCAATGCAATATAACTTGCTATTTGGTGCATGGGATGACTTTGAAAGCGATGGCGTTTCAACACGCTGGATGCTTTTCAGTGATTCGAACCATCAAAACATTAACAAACACGATTTGGATGACAACTGGGCATTGAGCGATATTTACCTGGCTAATCCTGATAATAGCAACTGGCAGGATTATATTTATGACAGAACAGCTCAGGTATATGAGTATCTCGATTTCGATGGATGGCATGTAGATCAGTTAGGCGACCGGGGAAATGTATATGATTATGACGGCAATCAGGTTGATCTGCCTGCTGGTTATTATTCGTTTTTGAGCAACCTGAAAAACCGCTTTCCAAATAAAAAAATGGTGCTTAATGCCGTGGACCAATACGGGCAGCAGGAAATCCTGAAGTCAGGAGTTGAATTTGCCTACACTGAAGTATGGTCTTACAACAGCTTTGAGGCGCTTTCTGAGGTTATCCGCAATAATTACAGCATAAGCAGCGATTCAAAAAATACAGTACTGGCTGCATATATGAATTACGATATGTCCCATTCATCGGGCTATTTTAATACGCCGGCTGTATTGCTAACAGATGCTGTCATCTTTGCTTTTGGTGGAGCTCATCTTGAGTTGGGAGAACACATGCTGGCCAACGAATACTTTCCCAACAACAATCTTTTGATGCGGACTGATCTGAAGGAGGGTATTGTTGAATTTTATGATTTTCTGGTTGCATATCAGAATCTGTTGAGAGATGGCGGTGAATTTAACAATCCGGAAGTGACTTCGCTCAACGGAGAAACAATTATCAACAATTGGCCTCCTCAAGCCGGTAGCATTGCTGCTGTAGGGAAAATGGTGGATCAAAAACAGGTGTTGCATCTGATCAACTTTGTTAATGCCAATTCCTTGCTTTGGCGCGATGACAAAGGGAATCAGCTGTACCCTGATAAAATAACGGGCTTGAAAATTCAGATTCAATCCGAGAATGTAGTTAACAATGTTTGGTATGCTTCTCCCGACCTTAACGAGGGTGTTGCTCAATCATTGGATTTTGTTCAGTCAGGAAATGCCATAACCGTTACTATACCTGCTATGCAGTACTGGGGAATGCTGGTTTTCGAATGAATACTATTTATTAAAATGCCGTATATCAAGATTATTTGAATCATCTTATATCTAAAAATCTAACGATCTAATGTTTTCGGAGACTAATGAAATTTTGTACAGATAACTAAATCAGTTCGAAATAACGAAAATAATAATATTGCTAAATTTACACAATAATATTGACATAAATTTTGTAATTTGATATATTATGTACTCAATAATTATAAAGAGATTATTCATCTTTTTTGCATTCTTTTCGGTGCCGCTGCTTTTATTAACAAATTCCGCTTCAAATAATACAGCGTATGAGATAATCGGATATGATGTTGAAAAAAACAGTGTGAAGTTTTCCTTTTCTAGATAGTTCAGCCATGCTGCTGGAGCTTTACAGCGATGGTATCGTGAAAGTTTGGATTGATCCGGAAGGTACTTTTGAACGAAATAATGATTCTTATGCAGTTTTGTCCAATCAGGCACAGAATGCATTCAACATTGCGGAAACACCTCAGGGATATGAAGTTTATACAGACGACTTGATCATTCGTATCAACAAATCGCCTTTTTGCATTCGCTTTTTCGATAAATATCAGAAACTGTTACTGGAAGATTATCAAGACAGGGGATTTGTGGTTAATGAAGAGGGGATGGCAGTCTCCAAAACATTGAGACCCGATGAAAATATTTATGGATTGGGCGAAAAAGCCGGACCGCTTAATCGTCGCGGTCGTTCCTATAAAATGTGGAACAGCGACAAGCCTTGTTATGGAGTAAATGAAGACCCCCTATACAAGAGCATACCATTTTTTATGAGTAATTACGGATACGGTCTTTTTTTCGATAATACTTACAAAACAACTTATGACTTTGGGGAAAATGATAAAAGTTATTACACTTTTAGTACCCCGGGCGGTGAGATGGTTTACTATTTTTTGTTTGGGCCTACTTACAAAGAAATTATTTCCAGGTACATCGAACTTACCGGCAATCCCATAATGCCTCCCAAATGGGGTTTTGGTTTTTCGCAGTGCCGGGGAATGCTCACAAACGAAAAACTGACCCGCGACATTGCAGAAGGTTATCGAAAGCGCAATATCCCTTGTGATATTATTTACCAGGATATTGGTTGGACTCAACACCTGCAGGATTTTGAGTGGCGTGACGACAATTACGAGAATCCGGTTCAGATGTTGGACGAACTGAAAGAGCAGGGGTTCAAAGTGATTGTTTCACAGGATCCGGTGATTTCTCAAAGTAATGAAATTCAGTGGCGGGAGGCCGATTCTTTAGGCTATTTTACTACGGATGTACGCACCGGAAAGGCTTATGATATGCCCTGGCCCTGGGGAGGTAATTGTGGGGTAGTAGATTTTACCAATCCCGATGTTGCTGACTGGTGGGGAGCTTATCAGCAGAAGGTTATCGACGACGGTGTACGCGGCTTCTGGACCGATATGGGGGAACCTGCCTGGAGCAATGAAGAGAGTACCGACCGGCTGAATATGAAGCATCATGATGGAATGCATGCCGAAATCCATAATGTATATGGACTTACCTGGGATAAAGTGGTAACTGAACAGTTTGAAAAGCGCAATCCCAATACCCGGATTTTTCAAATGACGCGTGCTGCTTTTGCTGGTCTTCAGCGTTATACGTTTGGATGGTCGGGCGACACAGGCAATGGCTACAACGTAACAGAGGGCTGGAAACAGCTTGCCAATCAGATTCCGGTCGGTCTTTCTGCAGGAATGGGAGGAATACCTTTCTGGAGCTGTGATATCTCAGGCTATTGCGGCGATATAAAAGATTACGATGCCATGGGTGAACTATATGCCCGCTGGATGCAGTTTGGCGTTTTTAATCCTTTGAGCCGGGCCCATCATGAGGGAAACAATGCTGTAGAACCGTGGTTATTTGGTGACAGAGTAGAAGCCATTAGTAAAGCAGCGATTGAATTGAAGTATTCTCTATTCCCTTACATTTATTCCTACGCTCGTGAAGCATATGATACCGGTATGCCTCTGATGAGGGCTATGTTTTTAGAATTTCCTGACGATTCTGAAACAGATGACCTGGGTTCACAGTTCATGTTTGGAGAGGAATTGCTTGTAGCTCCTGTTGTGGAGCAAGCTGCAGCCGTAAAGCGGGTTTACCTTCCGGATGGGGTATGGTACGATTACCATGATCCCCGTGTTAGTTATGATGGTGGGCAATGGATCGATTTTCCGGTTACACTTGAAACCATCCCGCTATTTGTAAAACAAGGAGCTGTGATTCCTACCATGCCGGTAATGCAATATATTCATGAAGACCCCGGTTATCCTTTGATATATGAGGTGTTTCCGGCTCGCATCAATCGATCCGCTTCTTTTATTGTATATGAGGACGACGGAGAAACTAACGATTATAAAAGGGATGTTGGCCTAAAACGCATTTTTGAGTGCAAAACCTTTCGAAGTGGTTTTGAAATTTTCCTGGAAAAAAAGGTAATGAAAAATTACATTGGCAGGGAACGGAAGAAAATCATACGTCTTCACTCCAGGAAAAAGCCAGTAAGAATCACTACATTTGAGGGGGATAAGCTCAAAAAAGGTGAACGTCATTTCATTAAAAGTCGTCTGGCCTGGCGTTATGATAAAGATCAAAAAATGTGCATAATTCAGGTGCCTGAAGGAATGGATGTAATACGACTAAAGGTGATATTTTAGAGAAAAGTAATTATTTGTTTGATTTACAATTTAATAAGAGCGTTTAACGAGGAATTGAAATCGAAGACTTTTAATAAAAAAATCTTATAGCATATAAGAAGCTGTTTTTTGAAGAATCTGGTCAATAAAATTATTATATTTGTTCGTAACTTGTGTTTACAAGGAGCATGGCAGGAGAATAAAAACTTGTGATATAATTAGTACCTGTCTATAAAGCAGGGAAAGTTTCTTCCTTATCATGTTGCTCTTCAGAAAGTGCCGGTTGCAATGCCTGCCCCGATATCATCCGGGGCTTGCGAAGCCGCCAAAAACGCAGTTTACTTTTCGTAAATGAGTATTTTGGCGGTGAGCGTAACACAGCAAATGGTACTTTATGGACAGGAACTAATTACAGATAGCTGCGGATATATTGTCTAAACTAAACCTATGAAGTCTTATTTTTTACTATTGGTTCCTTTTTTTCTTTTCAGTTGTAGTTCACCCCCCGAAGAATTCCGGTTTAGAAATCCGGATTTGTCAACAGAAGAGCGCGTGAAGGATTTGCTGAGTCATATGACCATTGAGGAGAAAGCAGGTCAGTTGTTATGTCCTTTTGGTTGGGAGATGTGGGTAAAGGAAGGTGAAAATGTAAGTCCTTCTGCGAAGTTTAAAGCGTACGTTGACGACCGGCATGTTGGAATGCTTTGGGGCACTTTCAGGGCCGATCCGTGGACAAAGAAGACATTGGAGACGGGACTCGACCCTGAGTTAGCTGCAAAAACAGCGAATGCTCTTCAACGATATGTTATAGAAAACACCCGGTTGGGAATCCCTTTGTTTCTTGCTGAAGAAGCTCAGCATGGACACATGGCAATCGGAACAACCGTTTTTCCGACCGGAATAGGTCTGGCTTCTACCTGGTCGCCCACTACCATTGAAGAAATTGGAAAGGTAATATCCCGAGAGATTCGTCTTCAGGGTGGTCATATAGCATACGGTCCTGTGCTCGATTTAGTGCGAGATCCCAGATGGTCACGGATTGAGGAGACATACGGCGAAGACCCTGTGTTGAGTGCCTTGATGGGTGCAGCCATGATTCGGGGCACGGGCGGGGGTAACCTGGCCGGTGAAAATGCTGTTATTTCCACGCTTAAGCACTTCCTTGCTTATGGTGTTCCCGAAGCCGGTCTGAATGGTAACTCAGTGATGATTGGAATGAATGAACTGCATCAGAATTTTATGCCCCCGTTTAAGGCGGCCGTTGATGCAGGAGCACTGTCGGTAATGACTGCCTACAATTCAATTGACGGGATTCCCTGTACTTCCAATAAATATTTACTGACAGACATATTACGGGACGAATGGGGATTTAACGGATTTGTGGTCTCTGATCTTTTTAGCATTGAAGGACTGAAAGGCAGTCATTTTGTGGCAGAAACCATGCAGGATGCATCACTTATGGCTGTGGAAGCCGGAGTTGATGTTGACCTGGGGGGTAATGCCTATCTTCAGCTTATTGATGCAGTAAAAAACGGAATCGTGCAGGAATCGGTTCTTGATTCGGCCGTTAGCCGGGTTTTACGTTTAAAATTCGAAATGGGATTGTTTGAGAATCCTTATATGGAGCCAAAAGATGCAAAACTTCATGTTCGCACTACGGAACATATTGATGTCGCTTTGAAAGCAGCCAGGCAATCTGTCGTCCTGCTGGAGAACAAAAATGATATTCTTCCGGTTAATCAGGAACAAATTTCCAGCGTGGCGGTTATAGGCCCCAATGCTGACACACAGTACAATATGCTGGGGGACTACACTGCCCCTCAGGCCGAAAGCAATATTGTGACGGTGCGTGAAGGAATTGAATCCAAAATAGGAAAATCAGCAGTAAAATACGTTAGGGGCTGTGCCATTAGAGATACCTCCTGGAATGAAATACCTGAAGCAGCCAGAGCAGCCAGCGAAGCAGATTTGGCTGTGGTAGTTGTTGGCGGTTCCAGCGCAAGAGATTTTGAAACAACTTTTAAGGAAACCGGTGCTGCTGTTGCCGGTGATGACTATTTGAGCGATATGGATGCCGGCGAAGGTTTTGACAGAGCCACCTTGGATTTGCTGGGGTATCAATTGAAGCTTTTGAAAGCTGTTAAAGCAACCGGAACGCCGGTAATTGTGATCTATATTCAGGGCAGACCAATGAACATGAATTGGGCAGCAGAAAATGCCGATGCATTACTTACAGCCTGGTACCCGGGGCAGGAGGGGGGTAACGCTTTGGCCGATGTCATTTTTGGTGAATATAACCCCGCAGGAAGATTACCGGTAACCATTCCCCGCCATGAAGGACAAATTCCTGTATACTACAACAAAAGAAACCCCAAAGGTCATGGCTATATTGATGTGCCTTCAACGCCACTTTACAGCTTTGGTTATGGACGCAGCTTTTCTCAGTTTGAATATGACAACCTTACGGTGGAACAAAAGGACGAGTTTGAGTTTGAAGTGAAATTTACTGTTACCAACACTGGCGATTATGATGGAGACGAGGTCGTTCAGTTATATCTCAGAGATAATTTTGCCCAGGTTGTTCCGCCAGTGAAACAATTAAAGCATTTCAAAAGAGTTTTTCTTAAAAAGGGAGAAACGAAGAGTATCTCTTTCTTTTTGTCAAAAGATGACCTTTCGTTTATTAATGCCAAATTGCAACGAGTTGTTGAGCCTGGCACATTTCAGGTATCTGTTGGAGCTTCTTCAGATGATATCAGGCTTGAATCTATTTTGGAAGCATACATAAAAAATTAACCAAACCTAATTTATCATGACAAGAGAAGAACATTTGAGATTTTGTAAGATTTGCAAAAATCAGGGCTTTGATTCCAAATTTGGTATTATTTGCAGTTTAACCGGTCGCCGGGCAGATTTTGACCTGGAATGCGATCACTTTGTAGAAGATTCTGGCTGGCACGACAGGCTTTCTAAAACAAAGGTCGTAAATTTGAAGAAGTAAACATTTTGGGAGGTTAAAAAAATCAGAAAAATGGATGCTCAGGCCAGGAAATATGCGCTTGCTGCGCAGAGGACAGAAATAACCGAATATCATATTTATAAACGACTTGCCCGAAAGACCAGAAATGCAAAAAATGCCGAGGTTCTCAACCGTATTGCAGAACAGGAAAAACAACATGCAGCTTATTGGGAATCAAAAACCGGGCAACAGGTGAAACCCGATAAGTGGCGGCTGTACCGGACTTTATTACTGGCGCGTTTCCTGGGTCTGTCCTTTGCGCTGAAACTAATGGAGGAAAAAGAAGGTACCGGCGCAGATAATTATGTCCGTCAGGCAAGATACTTTCCTGAGGCAGCAGATTTTGCCAGGGAAGAGGGGGAACATGAAAAGGAAATTCTGAAAATGCTGGAAGGCGGCAATCTTACTTTTGTTGGTTCGGTGGTTTTAGGGCTTAATGATGCCCTTGTTGAATTAACAGGGGCTTTGGCCGGATTTACCCTTGCTCTGGGAGAAACCAAAATAATCTCCATCGCCGGATTGGTTACGGGTATTTCGGCTGCTCTTTCAATGGCTGCGTCGGAATTTCTTTCCACTAAGGCTGAAGGTGATCCACGTGCCAAAGAAGCTGCTCTTTATACCGGTATTTCGTATTTGGGAACGGTCATCTTACTCATTCTCCCTTTTTTTCTTGTGGATAATAAATTTGTGGCATTGGGAATTGTTCTGGTTATTGCATTATTAATTATCTGGGGGTTTAATTATTATGTTTCGGTCGTCAGGGATCTTGATTTTAAAAAACGGTTTTTGGAAATGGCTGCAATAAGTATGGGGGTGGCAGCCTTTTCTTTTTTGGTGGGTTTTGGCTTAAAAGCTCTGCTGGGGGTTGATGTTTAAAGTTGATATGCCTCCAAAATTTTTGATGTTTATAGAAGGGGAAAACGGCGGTATGAGAGTATGTACGAAAATGAGATAGAAAAAAACAAAATTCAACGGTGAAAGTGAGAATTTTCCCGTGAGAGCCAAAATTTGGGCGTGAGAGCCAAAATTTTCCCGTGAGAGCCAAAATTTTACGGTGAGAATGAAAATTTGACGGTGAGAGTCAGAATTTTTCGGTGAGAATGAAAAATTTCCGGTGAATATAAAAATTGGTGCTACCCTTATTTTAGTGGTTAAATATTTGTTGAAATATAGTTGAGCCCGGTCTAAAAAGCA
>NZ_AHZV01000174.1 GCF_000250735.1 Anaerophaga thermohalophila str. Valhall | reverse complement strand
AAGAAAAAATCATTGAGTGTCAGAAAGCCCGCTGTTCGTTATCTCGAATGGCGGGTTTTTGTTTACCGGAAGCTCCCACTAACCACTAACCACTAACCACTAACCACTAACCACTAATCACTAATTTCTAGCCTCCAAAGGTGTAATGTAGAAAAATTAACAGGAATTGCAGAGTTTCTTTTAATAAAGCTATGGTTTAAAGGTTACTTTCGTCGTGTTTAACCCGTTATCTGGTTTAATGTTATTACAATCAATAGATAGTTAGTGTCTGTCCATAAAGCACCATTTGCTGTGTTACGCTCGCCGCCAAAATACTCATTTACGAGTAGTAAACTCCGTTTTTGGCGGCTTCACAAGCCTTGCAACTGGTACTTTCTGAACAGACACACAGATTGTAAAAATTTTTTGCGAGTTTATAGACGAGCACTAGTGTCGTGTCATGTATGAAATGTCGTATAAGTTGAAACTGATTTTTGCTTTTTTCAAAGTGATAAAAAGCGCGCATAGCCATAGCTACGTAAGCTTTTTATCATGAAGAAAAAACGAAAATCAGTGATGCTTGGTGCGATATTTTATGCTTGACACGACACTAGTTAGATGTAAGATGATGAGATGCTTTTTCTAACTTAGGGGAGCATAACAGGCATATGGCGTATGTGGTTAGATATTGTTTATCTGACCGGTTTATACAATAAACTGGAAAACATTTTTCAATAGAAATTGTCGCTTCTGCCTTCTGCCTGTAAGATGCTTTTATCTAACAATCTGTAAAAAAGACGCCAATGAAAAAATTGTTTCGAACAATTATCATTCTGCTACTGACAGGATGCACATTGCCAAAGGAAGAGACAAAAGTATTAAGCGATGATTCTGCCTGGTGTTGGTTTTCAGACCCACGGGCAATAGTCCTTCAAAATGACGGAAACTATGTTGTGGTTTCGGGTGGTGTTTCTGAGGATGGCTCTATTACAGCCTTTTCTTTTGATCCGCGAAGTGAGCAAGTAGCACACGGAATGATTCATCCCCGCCTGGAGGTCGATGACCATAACAATCCGGCTTTTCTCGAAATGCCTGATGGTCATATCCTGGCTTTTTATACACGGCATCACAATGAGGAACTTTTTATGTCAAAGACACTCACCTCCGGAGATATTACAGAATGGGAAGAACCCCGCAAGATCAACCCGGCTGATCCTGAGCAAGAAGAGCTTTACGGCAAGCCACGTTATACCTATGCCAATCCTTTCTTACTGTCGGAAGAGAATAACAGAATTTATCTCTTTGGAAGGTGGACCGGTTTTAAGCCCACGATGAGCTGGAGTGATAATGGCGGTCAGACCTGGAGCAAAAGCAAAGTTGTTGTTTGTCCTCAACCCTTTGATCCCGGGAACCGCCCTTATGTAAAATATTTTTCTGACGGGCGGGCTCGCATTCACATGACCTTCACCGATGGTCATCCCCGGGTTGAACCGACTAACAGTGTTTACTATGCCTACTATGAAGATGGTATTTTTTATCGGGCAAACGGTGCTAAAATTTGCACGGTAGATGAATTGCCTTTTCAACCCTCCGAAGCAACTATGGTTTATGACGGAACCTCAGGAAAAGGAAGGGCCTGGGTTTATGATATTAAAACAAATGAGGATAATTTTCCTGTGATTCTTTACGCCAGTTATCCGTCTGAGGAAAAGCATATATACCATTATGCAAGCTTTGACGGGAATGAGTGGATGGATGCGGAAATATGCAATTCGGGACGTTGGTTCCCCAAAACTCCTGAAGGAAGAAAAGAACGAGAACCGCATTATTCAGGAGGTTTATCTGTTGACTGGAATGATGCTTCGGTAGTGTATCTTTCGCGCATGGTGGACCAAACATTTGAGATTGAGCGTTGGAAACTCAACAATGAATCGGAGTGGACATCACAAGCCGTTACAACCGGTTCTGAATTAGATCAGGTGAGACCTGTAGTACCATGGGGGTTACAGCCTCGAAAATCTTGTGTTTTGTGGATGGAGAATGAACGATATATTCATTATACGGACTTTTCAGGCAATATAAAGATTCACTATTGACCCATAAATGATTAGCACCAGAGAGGAAAAAGGTTGTTGTTATGAAACGGGGCATTGTATTTTTGATGGCAATTGTTCTTATTTCTGCGGAAATCCGGTCGCAGAAAACTTTTGATTTTGACTCCTATAATATTGAGGACGGATTTAGCGCGAGTAAAGCCAATGTTATTATTCAGGATCGTCAGGGATTTATATGGATCGGCACATGGAATGGTCTTACGCGTTTTGATGGTTACGAATGTGTGGTATATACTTCAGGAATTAACAATCCAAATGGCCTAAGCAATAAAGAAGTGGTATCACTCCTGGAAGACCATAAAGGGAATATCTGGATAGGAACTTCCGACGGGTTGAATAAACTGAATCCCAAGACAGGAAAAATAGAGATTTTCGATTTTGAGAGTCGTATAATATCACTATACGAGGATTCTGATTATAACATATGGGTAGGTACATGGAGCGATGGTCTTTTTATGCTGAACCCTGAAAATGAACACCGGGTATCTTATTTACCCCACGATGTAATCAGCGATATTATTGAAGATCAAACGAATGAGTTTTGGGTGGCTACCTATCAGGGATTGGTTAATCTGAATCCTGAGAGCAAATCTTTTAAGCGCTACTTACCCGACCAGAAGAATTATTCTCATTCTGTCCCTCATAATGTTGTTACCCAGTTGGTTACTTCCGATGAGGGTGATTTGTGGATTGGAACCTGGGGAGGCGGTCTCAGTAAAATGATTCCTCACTTTGATAAGGACAGCATCCGCTTTAAGCATTATCAGAAAAGAGACAGAGCAGGCAGTATTAGTTCGAATAATGTTTACCGTTTGTTTATTGATGAATCCGGTGATATTTGGATTGGTACCTGGGACGCCGGGGTTTCATTGCTTCAAAAAAGCGAACAAAAGAAGGAACCTTCAGAGGCCGGATTTATTAACTTGAAGAGCGATGTTTCAGAGCCATACAGCATATCGGGTAACAATATTACTGCTCTATATGTAGACAGGTCGGGAGTGCTTTGGGTTGGAAGTGCCAAAATAGATAAGGCTTCGGTCATTAAGACCGGAATAAGTTATTATTCAACTCGCGATAATTCGGCAGATGAAGCTGGGCTTAGTATTGTAAAGGCTTTCACCAAAGGGTATAATGATTGTTTCTGGGTGGGGTGTTCGGACGGTTTAACCTCTTATGTCCCGGATGGCGATCATTTTAAGTGTGGAAATAAGATTTCCCGACTGGAATACTTTCATAATGGTCAATTATTCAGATCGAATTCTGTTCTCTCACTTTGTAGCTCTCCATCAGGCTTATTTGTGGGCACAGATGATGCAGGCCTTCTTTTCTTCCCCAAAGCTGAATTAGCAAAAGGGGACAATGCATCGTTCCGTTATTTTAACAACCAGACTCCGCAAGATATCCCTGGTAACAAGGTCAATAGTTTGTGTGCTTCAAAAAAGTATCATGGAGTCGTTTGGTTGGGAACCATGCAAAACGGCTTTTCAAAAATACTGATTCAAAATGAGGATATCCGGATAGAGAATTTTCTGGCATCCGAATCAGGGTTGGCCGACAATAATATCCGTGATATTCATGAAGACAGCCATGGAATGGTTTGGATTGCAACACAAAAGGGTTTGAGTCGGTTTAATCCGGTCAATAATAAATTTTTGAATTTTTTCTCAGGAGATGGTGAGGCCTCTATTAATGACAATGTAGTGAACTGCCTTCATGAAGATGCTTCAGGCAATTTATGGATCGGAACCAACAACGGACTGAACAGAATGGTTGAAAAAACAGGCGCTGATGACCAAACAAACATCTTGTTTAAAAAGTATCCTGATATTGATAATCTGAACAGTTCTCTGGTTATGAACATCCTTGAAGGTGACAGCGCCCATATCTATATTGGATTTTATGATGCGTTGGTAAAGTTTGATTATTCTCAGGAAAAGATTGTCGATGAATATTTTATGAAGGAATATCTGCACCTTGGGATAGAGAGAAATTCTTCTTTCAGGGATAATGCCGGAAATTTGTTTTTAGGAGGAAGGCATGGGTTTATTGTTTTTGAAAACACCGGGTTGAACTGCGGTACACGGCCACCGGAAATAAAGATTACCGATCTGCTTGTTTTCAATAAGAGCTTAACAAAAGAGAATCAAATATCAGAAGGGAAATCTTCCATAAACAATATTACTTATTCCGATTCAATTATTTTGTCTCACAAAGACAGGGTTTTTACTTTTACTTTCTCGGCAATGGATTATAAAAGCCCTGAGAAGAATTCTTATTCTTATATTTTGGAAGGCTTTGATGATGAATGGAATAATATAGGAGAAAGAAATACAGCTACTTATACCAATGTGCCTCCCGGGGAATATGTTCTTAAGGTAAAAGCGAAAAACAGCCTTGGTACAGAATCTGAGCAACCTGCGCAATTGTTTCTTACAATAACACCTCCATGGTGGCAAACAATCTGGGCATATTCAGGATATGCTTTGCTGCTTATCGGGCTGCTTTACTTTTTTAAGCAATATTCGATTATTAAGGTGCGAGAGAAAAGCAGGCTGATGCTCGAAAAGGTTCATCACGAAAAAGACAGGGAAGTTTATGAACATAAAGTCCATTTTTTCACCAATATCACCCATGAATTCAGAACGCCGTTGACCTTGATTCTTGGTCCCGCAGAAGAACTGCTTCAGAAAAACGATCTGCCTTCGTATGCCCGCAGATCCATTGAAGTAATGCACCGCAATACAGAAAAACTTTTGCGACTGGTGAACCAATTGATGGAATTTAGAAAAGTGGAAAAGGGAAAAATGGAATTGCTCCTTCAGAAAGTGAATATTGTTCCCATCCTTTTGGAAATGCATGAAACTTTTCGTTCCATGGCCCGATCGAGAAAAATTAATTTCACGGTTGATTATAGCCCACCAGATATCATTGTATGGGTAGACCGTGATAAAATAGAAAAAGTGCTCTATAACCTTCTTTCCAATGCATTCAGGTATTCCGACGATAATTCCAAAATTTCTGTGAGGGCGGGAATATTTGATGACGCAGATGAACATGCAGATTCTTTTTTCCTGGAGGTGACTGACAACGGGATGGGTATTCCGGAAGAGAACCACGACCAAATATTTGAAAGTTTTTATCAGATAAATCAGAAAGGAATACAAAGCACCGGGGGAATAGGACTTTATTTGTGTAAAATATTTGTAGAGCAGCATAAGGGTATAATCCAGGTGGACAGTGAACCCGGGAAGGGTAGTTGTTTCAGGGTTATTATTCCAATGAATCTTGATAAAATATCAGATTCTCAATCTTCCTTTTACGCTTCAAAAAAAGAAGAAGAAAGTTCTTTTCCAGAGCTTTCTTCCGGTGATGATTTGTCAGGAAATGACCTTGGTGAAGAAAAATATCCCCCTGATTTACCTGAAAAAATGGCTGATGTGTTGCTGGTTGAAGACGACGGGGATATGAGTGAGTTCATTCGGGAGGGATTATCCATTCATTTCAATATACATACGGCTTCGAATGGAAAAGAAGCGTTTGATATGGCGCGGAAAATTGCACCAGATATTATTATTTCGGATGTTATGATGCCCGGAATGGATGGTTTTGAGCTCGCACGTTTGCTTCGCAGCGATCTGGATACCTCTCATATTCCGCTTTGTTTTTTTGACAGCCAAAACTTTAAGAGAAGATGAGATAGAAGGTTTGCGTCTGGGGGCGGTTGATTACATCTACAAGCCGTTCAATATGGTTTCTTTGCGCTTGAAATTGCTCAATATTCTTGAAGCAAGAGGAGAAAACAGAGAAAAATTTAAATCATCCGGATTGCTTGAGCCGGAAAAAATCACGCTTTCTTCACTTGATGAGGAATTCCTTACTCAAGCGGTTAAAGTAATTGACGAAAATGTAGATGATCCCAACCTTGATGTGGAGAAACTGAGCAGAAAATTGTCTTTGTCTACCAATCAAACATACCGTAAAATAAAAGCCCTGACCGGCTTTACAGCAAAAGAATTCATCAGGGTACAACGACTTAA
>NZ_AHZV01000175.1 GCF_000250735.1 Anaerophaga thermohalophila str. Valhall | reverse complement strand
ACTACTGACCTATTGACCTATTGACCTAATAACCTGCTCTGTCACCGCTCCGCGGTTCGGGGAGTTTCTGTGCCATAATATTATTCTACCGTACTGTCGCCGCCCCGCGGCTTCTATTAACCTACTTGCCTAATCTCCTACTTGCCTAATTCCCTTCGCACTACCCCCTGACCCCCTGAAAGGGGAACCCCCATCGCACGATTTCTTTTATATAGTACCATTTGTATGTTTAAATCTGCTAAGAGTTGCGGTTCAGCCCGGTACTCCCTTTCAGGGGAGTCAGAGGGGTAGTGGGAGGGGGTAAAACCTGCGATAGTCTTCAATGATTAGATGATCAGATTACTTTATGTGAGAAAAAATGCTTCAAATTCTTTGTAGGAGATTATTTTGGCTAAGGCAAAAGATTCAAGAGTCAGAAGGTCATTATCTCCACTGATAATAAAATGGGCGCTTGCATCTTTAGCTAAAGCAAGAAGAAAATTGTCTTTGGGGTCTCTGCAAATATCAACATTTGATTTTACCTTAATCAATAAACTACAATCATCCAATAAATCGAAAAACTCATGGATTTGATATGTGGTGAAATATTTACGGATTTTTGGCTTTTGAAAAACTTCAGATAATTCGGATAGCTGTTCTTTACATGTAATTATTTTTATAACATCAGAAGCGATAATATGATGTAAACCCTTTAAATGTTTACCAATTAAAAAAGAAATCCAGATATTCGTATCGATAATAACTTTATCGGCCTTGCCTTCCTTCATCATATCTTTTTTGTCTGACTTCTTCTACTTCCTTTGTTATTTCTTCAAAAGACAGTCCCTCGGTTTTTGTTGACTTGAGCAATTTTTCAAAACGGTTTGGAAATAAAGATTTTTTTAACTCTTCATATATTTCCAATTTGTCTTTTTCATCCAACTTTCTGATGGATTTCAGGAATTGGTTTTTGTTGAGTTCTATATTAATAGTTTGCATGTTTGTTGTTTTTTATGGGTTAATTCAAAGATACAAAAACCGGGTAACTATAACAATGCCTTTAATCTTCATTATTCATATATTATTACTGCTGTCCGGCAAAAAAAAAGCGTTTAACTTTTTGCGCTCAAGCCGCGCGGGCTTTTACTTTTTTTGTTCACGAGATAAAAATTATAAGGCGTTCACGATTTACGCTTCGCTCCAATTCATTAGTATATAATAAACTTACGTTATTGGCCTAATGGAACTCGCATGTAAGATTTATACATATTCTTATTGTTGCAATCGTTACCATGCTCGTTTCTACAGCAAAAAAAGTAAACAAATTTTGCGTTAAGTGAGAGCAGTGACCAAACTTGTTTGTGTCAATGCCGAACGCAGCAAAATTCAGCAATGCTAAAAAATGCCGTCGCTCACTTAAATCATAAAAAATGCAGGTTTGGCTGTTCTCCTTTTCCTTCGCACACCCCCTAACCCCTTTAAGGGGAACCCCCACCGCGGAATTTCTTTTATATTGTACCATTTGTATTTTTTAATTTGCGAAGGGTTGCGGGTCAGCCCGGTACTTCCTTTCAGGGGAGTCAGAGGGGTAGTGGGAGGGGGAAGTTGTTAGTCTTAAGCTCGTAGCTCATATAGGGTATTAGTTTGTAATATTCGTTTATCTTCTTCCTCTTCACTCACCCCTGGCCTTT
>NZ_AHZV01000176.1 GCF_000250735.1 Anaerophaga thermohalophila str. Valhall | reverse complement strand
GGAAACTTATGAATAAAGCAGGCTAAATATTTAGCTGCATCGATTCAAAAAAAAGCCGGAACATTGAATTGTCCGGCCTTTTCTTATTTTCAAAAATTTTTAATTTCTAAAGAATAGCATCCAGTTTAGAAGCCAACGCGGCCTTCGGAACAGCTCCAACCTGTTTATCAACAACTTCGCCATCCTTAAAAAACAGGATTGTCGGAATGTTACGGATACCGAACTTTACAGATGTTTCGGGGTTACCGTCCACATCCATCTTGGCCATTACCGCTTTGTCCTTGTACTCCTCGGCAAGCTCTGCCACAATAGGGGCCACCAGCCTGCAAGGGCCGCACCATTCGGCCCAGAAATCAACCAAAACGGGTTTGTCTGACTTCAATACTACGTCTTCAAAATTAGAATCGGTTACTTCAACAGTCATAATTTCAATAGTTTTAAAATATCAATTATTTAATTTCAATTATCCTGAAGGCTATTAGCCTTTTCTGTAATTAGTGTCTGTCCATAAAGTACCATTTGCTGTGTTATGCTTGCCGCCAAGTTACCTTCATCTAAAGGCCCCACAGCCAAAGCAAAGACCACTGGAAGCGAAATCCCCCTCTCCATGCGCCAAACCCTCATGCTACTATCCTGCCATTCTACATTCTCACCTTCCTGCCTTTACGCCATGCAAATGGTTACTGACTATTGCTATTAACAACACCTTTTTAGTGTGCTTGTTCAAATATAAATATTTTTTCAGAACCCATTCAGGACAAATTTATCTGCAACTCAGGATGTTCATCAAAAAACTGAAGAACATCTTTCTGAGAAAGGTCAATTCGTGCCGAACGTGACAATAGTTGCACACGGTTATGCTCATTGACGGGATCGAAAACATGAAATCTTAACGATACATTGCCGCGATTATCAAGCATCACGCTGGCCAGTTCATTCACCAGCTCTTCAGTAATTTTATCGACAGGAACATTCAAAGAAAGGCTTCGCACGTGGTTTTCCAGAACATCGTCCAGGAAAGAGATGGAGTTTATCTTCGTCTCCAACTCATCGGGACGATATTTTTTAGGCTGTACCTTTCCTTTTATCAGAAGGAAAATGCTGCCATCATCGGGGACAGTATGGTATTTGCTATAATCGTTGTAATCGCGTCCAAAAAGGGCAAAATCATAAGACCCTGAATAATCCTCAATGGTGATAATGGCGAACGGGTTTTCCTTGACCCTGGTAACTCCGCGCCGGATTCCGGTAACCATACCTCCGACAATAAAACTTCTTCCGTTAACAGCCGAAAGATCGCTCAGTTCGCTTAGCTCCGTATTACAGTAATGCTTGAGTTCAAGCCTGAAACGATCAAGCGGATGAGCCGAAAGATAAATCCCAATCAACTCTTTTTCCCGTTTCAGTTTTTCAATACTGGTAAATTCAGGCACTTTCGGAATTGAAGGTCGTTTTACGGCACCCGTCATATCAGCGGCACCAAAGAGTGACACCTGATTGCTTGCTTTATCGGCCTGAAAGCGGTTGCCATACCGCAACAACCTCTCAATAAAGGTGCCTTCTTCACCATCGCTAACAGCAAAAAACTGGGCTCTGTTAATTTCTCCCAGATTATCGAATGCACCTGCAGCAGCCAATGCCTCAAGATTTTTCTTGTTTACCGTTTGCAGGTTCACACGTTCCACAAAATCAAAAATATCCTTAAAAGCTCCTCCTTCTTCACGTTTTCGGATGATCTCCTCCACGGCACCGGCACCAACACCTTTAATACCTGCCATTCCAAAACGTATGGCACCTTCGGCGTTTACGGTAAACTTCCTGAAACTTTCATTCACGTCAGGCCCAAGGACTTCGAGTCCCATCCGGCGGCATTCGTCCATGAAAGTGGTTATCTTCGTAATGTCGTTCAGGTTTCGGCTTAAAACACCCGACATAAACTCGGCCGGATAGTGGGCCTTCAGGTAGCCGGTCTGATAAGCCACATAAGCATAGCAAACCGAGTGCGATTTGTTGAAAGCATAACTGGCAAATGCTTCCCAGTCTTTCCATATCTTTTCTATAAGCTGATCAGGTTCTTTATTGACTTCCTTACAGCCTTTAAGAAACGCTTCGTTCCTTTTACACCCCTCATAAAACTTCACTTTCAGCTTAGCCATCAGATCGGCCAGCTTTTTCCCCATCGCTTTCCGCAACGAATCCGACTCACCCCTTGTAAAGCCTGCCAGGGCCCGGGAAAGGAGCATCACCTGCTCCTGAAAGACCGTAATGCCATAAGTATCCTTCAGGAAAGGCTCCATCATAGGGTGGTCGTAGTTAATCTCCTGTTTGCCGTGTTTGCGCGCAATGTAATCGGGAATATATTCCATTGGTCCCGGCCGGTAAAGTGCATTCATAGCAACCAGGTCTTCAAACCGGTTGGGCTGAAGCGCTCTCAGGTGCTTTTTCATACCGGGGGACTCGAACTGAAAGATGGCGGTAGTATCGCCCCGGCTGAATAATTCAAAAGTTTCCGGGTCATCGGGTGGAAGCTTCTCAATATCTATATCGATATTTTTGGACAGCTTAATATTTTCGAGAGTTTCTTTAATGATAGACAACGTCTTAAGACCCAGAAAATCCATTTTCAGGAGGCCGATGGCTTCAACAAAACGCCCGTCATATTGCGTTGTCATTAATTCCTCGTCTTTGGTAGGAATCAACGGGATATGCTGCTCCAGGGGATCTCTTCCGATAAGTACACCACAGGCATGCACACCGGTTTGCCGTACCGAACCTTCGAGGGTACAGGCAAAATTCATGGTCTTCAGCACCTTATCTTCACCGTTGGTTCTTGCCTCCAACATCCTTTCGGCAAATATTTTGTAAACTTCCAGTTTGCTTTCCTCCTTGCCTTTCCCTGCATTACGGGCAGCCCTGAGTTCATTGTCAATTCTTTTGATGGCATCTTCGAGACTGCCGGCATCCCGTTCTCTTTTCAGCACCTCATCATAGGCGTTAGCAAGTTTGGTACCGGGACGTTCGGGTATAAGCTTGGCAAGTTTATCGGTGTCGGGAAGTGGTAATTTCAGTACCCGCCCCACATCACGAATAGCCAGCCTGGCCGCCATGGTTCCAAATGTGCAGATATGAGCCACTTTATCCTGACCATATTTTTTGGTTACCCAATCAAGTACAAGCTGGCGGCCGTCATCGTCAAAGTCGATGTCCACATCGGGCATAGAGATACGATCGGGATTCAGGAAACGCTCAAAAAGCAGATCGTGCTTGATGGGATCGATATTGGTAATCCCCACGCAATAGGATACTGCAGCACCCGCAGCAGAACCGCGACCCGGACCGACCAGGACACCCATATCGCGGGCTGCATTGATAAAATCCTGAACAATAAGGAAATAACCAGGGAAACCCATGGTTTTAATCGTATTCAGCTCAAAGTCGAGACGTTCCTTAACGTCATCAGGAATAGGATCGCCATATCGCGACGGGTCTTTAGCCCCCTCGTAAGTAAGATGAGCCAGATAGTCCGACTCAAGCTTAACACGTATCAGGTGTTCGTAGTCTCCTCCCAAAGCATCGTATCTGTCTCCAAACTCTTCGCGAAGAGCTTCTTCCGGATATTTTTCTTTATACCCTTCAAAAGTCCCGAAGTCAGATGGAATAGGGAAAAAGGGCATGATGGGGGCAGAGTTCAGGTCGTATTCTTCGACTTTATCGGCAATTTCCATTGTATTCTGCAAAGCTTCCGGAACATCGCTGAAAAGCTCGTTCATTTCGGCAGTGGTTTTGAACCATTCCTGCTTGGTATAACGCATACGCTTCTCGTCATCGAAATCTTTACCGGTATTCAGGCAAATAAGCAAATCGTGCGCCTCGGCATCTTCGGCATCGGTAAAATGTACGTCATTGGCAGCGATCACTTTAACATCCAACTCTTTCGAAAAAGCAAGCAAGGCCTTATTAACAAGAATCTGGTTCTCGTAAACTTCCTTTCTTAACACAGGGTCTTCGGCAGGATGACGCTGTAACTCGAGATAAAAATCGTCTCCAAAAACCCTTTTAAACCAAAGAATGGACTCTCTGGCACCATCAATATCTCCGGCAATAATCTTCTGCGGAACTTCGCCTCCAATACAGGCCGTAGTAACAATAATTCCTTCGTGATACTGTTCAAGCAGATTTTTGTCAATCCGGGGCTTGTAATAAAACCCCTCAATGTTGGCAATCGATATCAGCTTAAGCAGGTTTCTGTAGCCCGTCCGGTTTTTCGCCAGCAAAATAAGATGATCGCCCCGTCCGTCAAGCTTACTGTCGGTTTTATCGTGAATGGTACGCGCGGCAACATAGGTTTCACATCCGAGAATGGGCTTGATCCCGTTTTTCCGGCATGTATCAAAAAACTCTTTAATTCCGAACATGGTCCCGTGATCGGTGAGAGCAAGTGCCTTCATCCCGTCATTTTTAGCCTTGGCCACGAGGTCGCCGACACTGGCAGCACCATCGAGTATAGAATACTGAGAGTGAACGTGAAGATGTGTGAAAGGTATGCGCTCCATATTATCTTTAGTGTCTTTTATTAACTGATTATCAAATGCCTGACTGCCTGTCTGAAGAATAGAAGGCAACATGCTAAGAATTCATGATACAAAAATATCTAAATTTTTACGATGCTCAACCATCGGTAAAATTCAAGCGTCCTCATCAAATTTAACTTGAAAATAGTTTTCTATTTCCTGCTTTAAACCCCTCAGCAATTGCATATTATTATTTGAAATTTGAACATCTCATAACGAACCCTTAGGAGAAAAGAGGCTAAAATTTAAACACATTTTTTGACGAATGGTTTGTAACTTTGTTCAGGCATTTAAAAATAATACTCAATGAACCCTGAAACAGCGAAAAACACGGACAAGACCATTATTACCATTTTGACTTATGTAGTAGCCGCCCTGGCGGCCATAGCAACTTTATCCGGGATATTATCCAAAAAAGGTCCCGGTCCCTGGGTGCATGAATCGGTGCGTGGTTTCCAGGTTGAAATTTATGGTGAAGGTATCTATCGTCACATGTCGGCCGATGTAGCACCGCAGGGGATTGCCCAGGATTTTGTCACCCTTCTTATCGGAATTCCGCTATTGATTCTCGCATTGCGGGCATTTCGCAGAAATTCACTCAAAGGCCGGTTTTTACTGGCAGGTGTACAGGCGTATTTTCTCGTTACCTATCTGTTTTATCTGACTATGGGCACTTTTAATTCCATGTTTTTGATTTATGTGGCACTCCTTGGCTGCACGTTTTTTATTTTCCTACTCACGTTGCCAGTCATGTCCATCAATGAACTTCCAAACTGGTTTTCTAAAAAAACACCGACAAGGAGTGCAGGTAACTTTTTAATTATCAACGCCCTGCTTATCGCCTTATTGTGGTTATCGGTAGTGGTACCGCCCCTGATTGAAGGCACCATTATTCCCAGAGCTACGCAACACTATACCACACTCATTGTTCAGGGCTTCGACCTGGCATTATTGCTTCCTGCTTCCCTCATTATCGGGATAATGCTCAAACGGAGAACGCCGGCAGGATTGATGTTCGGAACCGTTTACCTGGTCTTTCTGTCACTGTTGATGGTGGCACTTTCGGCAAAAATAATTGCCATGCACCGTATTGGAGAAGAGACCTTTCCTGCCAGCGTTATAATACCCGTGATCACCATCACAGCCATTATCCTGAGCATTAAAATG
>NZ_AHZV01000177.1 GCF_000250735.1 Anaerophaga thermohalophila str. Valhall | reverse complement strand
TTTCCCGTGTTTGTCGGGCTATCCGGCAACATCAGTGATGAAAGATTTGAATTGGTCGATTCGAGGATAATGGTTCCGCTGTTATTTACATCATTGGTTATTTCCAGGGACGATCCCGGTTTTAATGTTACAGTCTTGCCTGTTTCAATAGTAAGGCTACTGCAATAGGCATCCATATTTTCACCAATGACCGGATTATTTGAAGAACTTAAATTATCTACCTTTACAGGATTAGCCGCTGACGGAGTAAGTCCTCCTGCCCAGTTGCCACCATCAAACCAATCGGTACCATTTGTTCCCAGCCATGTATACTCGGCAATACTACCTGAACCAAAAGTAAACAACCTTTCAGTATCATGATAAAGAGTTTCGGTAATAATAGAACCTCCACTAATATCGCCCGTCTTATTATCATAATTAACCTCACTCCATGCCGATGGCTCGTAACTAATCACAAGGAAGTCGGGGCTGTCAGGATTTACACCACTCTCGGAGTCCCAGCGTAACTTAATCTCAGCATTATCTGCATTGGCAGCTTCCACACGCCAATATTCGTTTTGACTCACATAGGTAACACCATCTTCAGGGTACCCGTCAGCAGAAGCAGCATGATCAAAATACTGTGCAGTCCAAAGACCGGTTGTAGCAGGTTTAACTCCAATATTTCCATAGCGGTAATCATCACCTACGGGGAAATCAAACATGGTTCCTGCTACAATTTTCTTTTGCATGGGGCCATTGACATATCTTAGTCGTGAGGCATTATCGACAGCTGCATTGGCTGAATTTAATATGGTTAGTAACGCTGTTTCGGAAGTAGTAACAACACCATTGGTGAAAGTTATTTTATTCTCCACATCAACCGGACCGTTCAAGGTCAGACCCGCAACATTATCAACTTCCAAATTATACAAAGCATTCCCGTCTGTAAAAGATCCATTAATGGTTTGAACCTCGTCCCCCTGCAACTTAACAACCCCCTGGCGAGAGTCAAAGCTACCACCGGTTCGGGACATATCCCCATGAATGGTCAAAAGACGGCTTTCCTCATTAATAACATTTCCACCTTCAATGGTAAAATCGCCAAGAATGTCAATATCCAAATTTGGAAGGATACGATTACCACTCCCGCTAAATGCCAGGTTATTAACCTGTGGGAGCTCAGCCAGGACAGAATAATTTGTGCTTCCGGAATACTCTAACGTTCCTCCGTTTTCAGAGAAAAATTCGGTATATTCACCAGCAGGCAGTGAACCTGATTCAACGACAACGGTTCCTGTTCCTGAAACTTTTCCAAGCCGGTGATTCAGTGTATTTCCCACATCGACAACTCCGGTTCCTGAAATCCCGGTCATATAAGCCTCGTGGCCGTTCACTCGTAAATCAACAGCATGCTTGATTTGCACGATGGCTCCTTTAGGACCACCACCAGGAACAACACCACCACCAACAACACTCCAGACTGCAGGATCATCCCAGTATCCATTTTGTTCGGTAACAAAAGTTTGAACTTTGTCAGGGATGGCCTCATCGGTACCTGCCGTATAATCTCCGTCAATACCGGCATCGTTAGTGCCATCAAAGCTAAAATTCAGGATGGTGTTGATCTCGTCGAAATCATCAACAGAATATTTATTCCATATCCCTTCTTCTTCGTCAAGAATACGGGCAGTTATATATTCATCGCCATTGGTTCCCGGAACATCACCGGGATAACCATGCATTGCAACATTAGCAGTAAAATTACTTATCCCATCGGCATCCAATGTCCAGTTGTATTGCAAAACATTATCCAGGTCTTCAACAGGAATTGTTATATGAGGTTCGTTGGCAGCCTTTACTCGTATTGAGCCGCCTTCAGTGCCATTGGAAGTAATATTCATAACCACCGGAGTGTATTTACCCGATGCCCCTATCGGATAGATAAAATTACTTACTGCACCGGTAGGATAATATTTCTTAATTCCCGCATCGGTAAACGAAAGATTGGTTTGCACCATGTTGGATGAGGAGAAGTCTCCTGAAGCATCTCCTTCAATCACTGCATCCTTTGTTAGTACAAGCAAATTTCTTCCGATATCCAATATTCCGTTATTCAACTTCAAGACATCGGAAAATGTAGTGGCAGATGACTGGGTTGGAACAACAACGCCAGCCGCATTGTCTACCATTAACCTGGCAATGGTTCCGCCTCCTGAAAGCTCTTGTGACGAGGTTCCATTCAAAACCACACCGTTACTTCCTGAGCCGCTAACTGTAAAAGCACCCTCGGCTATATAAAAATCACCCTCTACCGAAACGTCGTTTTCACCGGTACTAAAAATTCCGGTATTCAAAGTAAAGTCGTTTGCGATTGTGATGGCACTTGTCTCTCCTATCCGCAGGGTATCGGTGCCTGCATTTTTTACCAGGTTGTAAAAATTGGTATTACCTGTAACAGACTGCCCGGCCAGGCCGCTGAAATAAGTGGTATTTTCGTTTGGGTTATACGATCCTTCATTGGTCATATCACCCTGGATGGTAACATCCAGTCCATTGGCATTAAAAACAGAATTAGTACCAATGGATAAATTACCAAGAATTTCTACAGGAACCGTATTTAATTTTCCTTCAACATCACCGGAAAAGGTTAAATTTTCTAATGATTGATTCACAAACATATCAAAAGGATCAGAAGCCTCGTTACCGGCAGAAATCTCTATGGTGCTTCCTTCTCCCAGGGATACAGACTCCGGATCGAAATAAAAATCGGTGAACCCGCCTGTTTTACTGTTCTTTATGGTAAGCGTAGCACCGGCTGCCTGGGTAAATGAACTTCCGGTGTTGAGGATTTCGAAAACGCCGCGGGTGGTTTCTCCCGCATCGTTGGTTCCAATTTTAATAGTTGAAGCATCGCTGTTCTGAGAAAATTTCAGAATACCGGCTTCGGTATATGGGGAGCGACGAATTTGAGAACCTACATAAAGCTCTCCGCTTCCGTTAACTTCAATCTCCGATGTTCCGGAAGCAGTATATTCAATGTAGTTGTCCGTTCCCTGGTTGAAATTTGCTACACCACCGTCGTTAATGGTAAGCTTACCATCAAGCCAGATACCGGCTCCATCGGGATCACTACCGCCAAGACTTACAGTCCCCTGGTTGATGATTAGTTCTGATTCGGCAGGAATTTTATACATTCCGCCACCGGAACTTAGTTCAATGTTGATGGCGGAATTGTCTATATCAACTATTCCCGCAATAAGAGAAAGCGGTTTGTCAGAAGTATTATTCGGCGCATTAAGAGAGAAATCACCTTTAAAACGCACTGAATCGGCCACTTGTTTATCAATTACTATACGGCCAAAACTGCTGATTCCGGAACCCGTTTTAGTAAATTCTGATGTTTTATCTCCAATGAAATTAACTGTAACTGTATTGGTCTGACCATTATTTGTATTGTATAAATTGATAATACCATTTCCCTGTGACAAATCTTCATGCACTACCAAATTGTGCTTCAGGGTTTCTGCATCCGCATTTTGAACAATTAGGCCACCACCCCCTATAATATTTATATCACCATTAACAGTTAATTCCCGTTCTGTTCCATTGTTTCTAAATAGGATTTGCCCCGTATTTATGGTAACATCATCTTCAACCTCAAGATCACCATATTGAGAATTACTCATGTTTAACAGTGCATCATCCACAAAAAGACTCTTTATCTTTAAATCGATATTGGAAATTGTTTTGTTTCCTGCTCCTGATATCACTAAATTAGGATATTCTGAAAGCTGAGTGGTAAGGGTATAATTTGTACTACCATAGTATTCAAATATGGCAGTATCGTTGGTTACAAATTCACCGAAATTGGCGTTAGGAATATTGGGCGTGGATGCTCTGAATTTTCCAGATCCTTTTATCTCAGAAAAATCATGATTTTCAGTACTGTTTATGTCAAGTACAGAACCACTAAAAATGGTAACCTGAGCAGCTTCCGCCCCATTGCTATTAATATACACCGAATCGTTATCACCGATAATCACAATATCCTCAGGCCCGGGAGGGACATCCCACCATCCCACTTTTCCCCCATCATGTCCATCAAAAGACCAGGTATTTCTAGCAGTCCATTCACCTCCTCCATTTCGGCTAAAATAAGTGTCGTAATTTAGAAAAGCTAAATCCCCAAACCTATCATCGTATTCAGCAGCTGTAAAATCCCCTTCAATATATTCACCAATATTTTGATAAGTCAAATGATCAAAAGTACTTCCAATATCCTCATAATAATACCATTCGCCATCATAATTCAAATAACTTCTGCAATTATGACCAAAACTAACTGGTTGATAATAATCAAATCGAATAGAAACATCTTCTAATTCTAATGGAGAAAAACCACTTTTTTTTGTTTTCCAGTAAAACGGCAAAACATCATACCCAAAGCTCGGATTAGTTGCAGGATGCTCTTCCGGTACAGGGATAACACCAAATTCTCCTGAAACTCCTTTTGCATTATTTATTGTAAGTGTCACAGGCACGTAACCGACGTCTACACCAACAGGATAAACAATGTCTCCGATTTGATTCATAGAAAAATTATACTGCAAACCCTTATCTGATGATTTACCTGATGTTTTAATCATCTTTGAACTTGAAAAGCCACTTCCCCCAATCAAACTGGTATCAACCCGCATTTTATATTTAGTGATATCAACAACACCATTGGTCAAAGTAAAGAAATCAAACCTGATATCGCTCAAAAAAATAGCACCATTACCATCATTCAACTCCACATGCCCCATACTGTAATCTTCCGAATAACTATTGAGCTGATGACTAGCACTACCACCTGTCAAAACAATTCTTCCATCGGAAATTGTTGGAGTATAAATATTTCCTTTACCCAGTTCTACATCACTATTTACAGTAAGTTTATTATCATTAAGATTCAAAACTCCTCGTTCAATTATCAAATCATTCTGAACGATAACATCTCCATCCGATAGGGAAACAGAATCAGTAATGTTTTCTTTATTGATATGAAAAGTATAGAAATCAGGATAAACTCCAGCACTATCTTTCACAAAAGAATTTCCTTCCCCAATAAAGGATGTAGTATTACTTCTTAAATTTAAATTTGAAGAACTTTTACAGAGAATAAGGTTTCCTCCAATATTAAGTGCATAATTATTTGACGTAACATCTAATACTCCATTTTTGTTAATAATAAGATCATTCAAGACCGTAAGTTCACTATTCAAAAGAGCTGTGGCAACAGAGCTGTCGCCTGCTATTTCTAAATTATAGAAAGGTGCGGTTGACGAAATACTGAACTCATCTGAAGCACCATCAACACGATTGATTTTAACAGTACCACCAGTAACACTATATTTCCCTTCCCCCGACTGAATGTCAATGGCCAATTCATTTCCGGTGGCAGCATCCTGTATTTCCATAGTACCACCGCTCATTATATAAACATTGTCAGTACCTTTAACGCTAAAGGTAGCTTCACCGCTTCCGCTCAAATCACTACCCAAATCACCGTACATATAGACGGTTCCGCCGGATTGGTTATAAGTCCATTTGCCGGTATGCCCCCCTGCACTCCTAAAGCCGGGAGTTAATATAGTACCGCCTTCAATCTGAACCAATGCATTCCCGGAATCCCAGGCCACGAATCCATGAGTATGAGTATTTAATACACCGTCAGAAATTCTGAATTTTCCCAATACGGAAAAAGATTGACTCCCAACAGCATCTTCTTCCACACCTGTTGATGTAAAACCGTCAGCATTATTACTCACGGCTGTTGAGTTCACTTCAACGGCTCCGCCATTAATCCAAAGACCTCCTGTTTCGGGAACATAAAAATCGTTACCCCCTTCTGTCAATGAATGAATGTATGTGGCACCGGTTAACTCAAGGGTACCATTTATTATATAGAGAGCTTTATCCTCAGGCGCATTATTATTTTGCCCAAACAAGCGAAAATATTCACGTTGTGAAGGGTTAACAGTAAACCGGTAAGTACGGTCACTTCCTTTATCAATGATGAGTCGCTGAAGAAAAGTTGTATTATTGGCAGTAAGTGTAGTATTGGATTCTCCTTTGACTGTTAAAATAACATAGCCATCTGTAGGAGCACTATCGTAGTCAGGATTAGGAAGATTGGTAAATTGAATTGTTCCGTTATTGGTAATATTCCCCCAGGAATAAAGATAATGTGCTGCATTGGCTGTATTAACAGTCATTGAAGCACCGTTATTTACTGTTATATCACCATCAACAGTTAATGTTCTTGAAGTTGTATTATTACCAAACTGGAAATTCCCGTTAAGAACGGAAAAATCACCATTTACAGTGAGGTTACCGGCAAGATTAATCTTAGGATTCGTGCCTTCAAGATCAATCTCTACATTGTAAAAAGTATGATTGGAAATGGTATAACCGTTCCCCTTAAAAACAACAGTTCCCTTCCCTTCGTCTACAAAATTCGAAGCATTCCCGGAAGGAAAGTTATCACCTTCCATAATAATTCGTCCTGAACCGCGTATCTCAGTAAAAATATGACCGGAAGTATTTTTCAGATCGAGACGACCATTAACAGTTAAAACATTACAATTAGCAGAAAACGGATCGCCTTGGGTAGGCATGGTAATAGTACGACCACTTTTTATAACCACATCGTCGCCTTCAAGCGGATATCCTTCATCTTCTGTCACATGAATAGCTGCAGCCGGATCAAGTGTCCAGTTATCGGGATTGTTCCACTCTCCCGAGTTAAGAGCATACCACGTTTGTTGTGCAAAAGCATCTAAGCCTGTACCTAATCCAAGAATCAGCCCAAATAATACTAAGTAAACCTTCTTCATATCACATAAAATTTAACCCTGTTCAAAAGAAAATACCCCATTTTGGGTTTTCGCTGTGCAATTATACACGCGCACGCAGATTTTGTTAAGAAGCTTTGAGGAACGATTGTCGTCTCTTGATGAAAGTATAAATTTCAGAGATAAAAGTATATTGGACATTTTTTTACAAAAATTCAGAAAAACAAAATAAGGATGAGGTTGAGGTTGAGGTTGAGGCTGAGGCTGAGAATGAGAATGAGAATGAGAATGAGAATGAGAATGAGAGTTCACCACAGATTCTTGCAAGCAAGCGGCATAGCCGAGCGACGCAGATTATTTCAGTGATCAATTATCAATGATCAATTATCAGTGATCAATTATCAATAAAGGTTGAGGTTGAGATTAAAGTTGAGATTAAGGTTGAGAATTTACTTTAAATTGTCAATTACCAATTCTTGCAAGGCAAGCGGCAGAGCCGAGCGACACCAATGACACGAATTTTGCTGCACCAAAAGTGCGTCTTAACGGCTTCGCCGTTAAAAAAAGCTGTAAAACAGCTTTTTAATTCGTGAAATTCGTAAATTCGTGGTTGAGATAAATTCTTGCGAAACAATTAATTATTGAGTGTAGTATAAAAAGAGATATTTTTGTCAGAATCAAAACGTTTTAAATTTTTGTACCGGAGTTATCCCGTTGTTAATGAGGATGCAAAAATTTAAAACAACACAGAGTTTGGCAACAAAGATGCTTTTTAGACCGGACTCATACATGCAAATGGTACAATATAAAAGGAATTGTGCGGTGGAGATACCCCTCTTCAGTGCGTGTCTATAAACTCGCAAAAATTTTTACAATATGTGTGTCTGTTCAGAAAGTACCAGTTGCAAGGCTTGCGAAGCCGCCAAAACCGGAGTTTACTTTTAGTAAATGAGGATTTTGGCGGCAAGCGTAACACAGCAAATGGTACTTTATGGACAGACACTCTTTAGGGGCCTGGGGATGAGCAAAGAGAGAGAAGATAAACGGATGTTCCAAACTCAGAACTTTTGACTTAATACCAAATTACAACAGTCTGTTAAACTTTTGCAATACGGTGCAAATCAATTATTTGTAATTATAGGACATTGTTTAATAAGATGCAGTTTTTCAATAATATATGAATCATCTTGTATCTTTAATCTTAAAATCTAACGATCTATTGAAATTAAGTGTCGCAAATTTTATAACACTACTGTGAACAAAAACATACAACAATACCGCGAATGGATCGACCAAATGCTGAATGAAGGAAAGACCGTTCAGGTGCCGGTCTATGGGATGAGTATGTTTCCGATACTGATGCCACGCGACAGTGTTCAAATAAAACGGATAACTTTTGATGAAATGAAGCCCGGTCAGGTTCTGATTTTTGAAAGAGAGGGACAATGGATTGCCCACCGGTTAATAAAAAAAGACTCCCTAACCGGACTACTAATAACCCGTGGCGACGGCCTTCCCTACCATGATGAGCCGGTTACCTCAAACAATATCAAGGGCATCATAACCAAAGTCATCAAAACCCGTTCGCCATTTGCCTGGAGCATAAATACCCGCATCGATCGTTTCATGGTATGGGCTGCACCAGTAACGGGAAAGTTTTTCTGGTATGTGGGAAGGGTTGTGAGCCGGGGAATCAGAGTTTTGAGTTCCGGGCCCCCGGTTACCTCCTCAGAATGACAGATAAGGCGGCCTGTCATTCTGAGCGAAGCGAAGAATCTCTTAAATCTAAAAATCTATTTGATAAAATCTGTGTACACTCGGCTCTGCCACTTTGCTTACAAAGAATCTGGTTCATCTTTGATGCAACCTTATCTTCTATGGTTCTTATATGTCTTATATGGTGAATTCTCAACCTTGACCTCAACCTTGACCTCAACCTTAACCTTAGCCTTAGCCTTAGCCTCAGCAATTCTTTCAAAAATGTTATATATTTGAAAAAAATCAAGAATCATGATAAACACCTCTTTGTCGGTAACAAAAATTATTAAAGAAGAAGCAACCAGACTGGTTCCTGACGGAAAAGTCATTCTTTTTGGATCCCGTGCCAGAGGAGATGCAGATTTATCAAGTGATTATGATTTTTTAATCATTACTGAAAACCCGATTTCAATTCCTGAAAAGCAAAAAATAAAAGCTTTGCTAAGAAAGCAACTTGACAAAAAATAAAATTCCGGCTGACATCCTCATAAGCAGCAAAGATGAATTAAAACTCAAGAAAAAAATCGCAGGCCATATTATTAAACAAATACTGAAAGAAGGTATCATGCTATGAACAGTGAAACCAGGGACTACCTGAATCATTGGATAAAAAAAGCAGAAGAAGATATAGCAGTCATTCAGAAGTTGACTGAATTTGAAATTATTGCTTCTTCTGCAGTATGTTTTCATTGTCAGCAGGCTGTTGAAAAATTCTTAAAAGCTTTCCTTATTGCTAACAATAAAGAAATTGCCCGGACACATAATATTGAATTTCTTCTTGCAGAATGTAGTGATATTGATAAGGATTTTGAAAAGATTGATCCTCTCAATCTCACTGATTTCGGGGTAGATATTCGCTATCCGGGTGACTTCTGTTATCCATCAGAACAAGAAGTCATAATATATTCAAATCTGGCATTGCAAATTAAGAACTTAGTCAAATCAAAAATTAAATTATAATCAAACACTACCACCAAATACTAACCATTTTGCGTTACATCTGGAAAAGCTCACCCGGATGGACGCTCTTTAACGGAATATTGCTCCTTGTAAGAGGCATACTCCCGCTGCTGCTGCTTTACCTTGTAAAATTACTCGTAGACGAGATACAGATCGTTGCCGCCAACCCCGGTGGTGAAGAGGCTTTAAATCGTCTTATTTCCCTTTTGATCATCGCGGCTGCAGTATTTCTCACCAATGCGCTGTCGGCTTCATTGGGCACTCTGGTGCGCGAGCGGCAGTCGTTTGTTATATCCGACTATTTCGACCATCTCATTCACAACAAGACCACCAGAATTGAATACGGATTTTTCGAACATCCGAAATATCAGAATGTCTTTTTCAGGGCACTGCATGAAGCGTCGCACAGACCATCCCGGATATTTTACGGAATTGTGGGGATACTGCAAAACCTCATCACACTCATTGTAATGGGTGGCATTCTGCTGATGGTTCACTGGTCGGTTTCCATAGTGTTGCTGCTTGTAACGCTCCCTGTTACCATTATCAGGCTAAGATATGCGCGGGAATTATTCAGGTTTAAACGTGAAAATACAGATAGAGAGCGCAAAGTAAATTATTACAACCGGTTGCTTACCTCGCGCGAATTTGCCAAAGAGTTACGTACTTTTGATCTGGGCAGGCTTTTTCGAAAACGCTATCACGAGCTGAAAAACGACTGGCGACAGAGCCAGTATAAAATGCTGCGAAGCAAAACAACGCGGGAAGTGGCCGTTCAGATACTGGCTGCAATAGCTGTTTTCTCAGTTTACGGGCTCATCGCTTACCGTGCTTTTCAGGGAGATATTTCCATTGGCAGCGTTGTTCTTTACTTCATGGCATTACAGCGGGGATATGCCTATCTCCAGCAATTTCTCGGTGGCATATCGGGTCTTTATGAGGATTCTCTTTTCCTGAATAACCTGTTTGAATTCCTGCATCTGCCCGAATCACGGTCATCCACAAAAAGCACAGAAAGATATCCCTTCCCGGCCCGTATGAAAGAAGGAATCCGGTTTGATAATGTCGGTTTTCATTATCCGGTAAACAACCGCTGGGTTTTACGGAATGTAACTTTTAATATAGATGCAGGAGAAACAGTGGCTCTGGTTGGTGTAAACGGTGCGGGAAAAACCACGCTGGTAAAATTGCTTTGCGGACTGTACAAACCGGTTGAAGGTGCCATTTTTGTGGATGGTATCCCGCTTGATGAAATTCGCTGGAAAGACCGGATTGATAACATCAGTGTTATCTATCAGGATTTTATGCTGTATAATGTCACTGCACGTGAAAATATCTGGTTTGGAAATATTCGCCGGGAGCCTGCCGATAAAAACATCAAAGATGCTGCTGCCCAGGCAGGCATTGATGAAATCATCGAAAATTTCGAAAAAGGCTATGAAACCACACTGGGCACTCTTTTTGAAGACAGTGAGCAGCTGAGTCCCGGACAGTGGCAACGTCTGGCACTTGCCCGTTCATTTTTCAACCCCTCCCAAATTGTGCTTCTGGACGAACCTACAAGTGCACTCGATGCTTTTTCCGAAGCACGTCTTCTTCAATACATTAAAGGAATCACGGAAAACAGAACAGCCATGATTATCAGCCACCGGCTTTCCACCATTAAGATGGCCGACCGGATAGTTGTCCTTGACGGACAACACGTAGTGGAAACCGGGCACTATGATGAACTGATGAATAAAAAAGGAGCTTTTTACCAAATGGTGGAGTCGTTAGGGCAATATGGGGTTTGAGGCTCAGGTTGAGAGAGAGGTTAAGGTTAAGGTTGAGGTTGAGGTTAAGGTTGAGGTTGAGGCTGAGGCTGAGGTTAAGGTTGAGAATTCACCATATAAGACATATAAGAACACAGAAGATAAGGTTGCATCAAAGATGAAACAGATTCTTTGCAGCAAAGCGGCAGAGCCGGGCGTAAACAGATTTGACAATGAACAATTATCGATCACTTGCCCCGAAACACAGAACTCAAAGTCCCCCATTGCGTGATTTAGGGGCACCCCAACTCACCACTCATAAAAAACACCGGTAAAAACACCAAACGAATAGGGTCTGTAATCACCCGGTGTATCCTTTCCTATGTCGGAAATAAAATAATCAATACGAGGTTCCATACGAAAACGAAAACCCTTAAAAACAGGTACCGATAATGCGACTCCTGCATGTGTGCTGAATCCCATATCGGAAAGTCCTGAAGTTTCTCCAATTCGCTGCTTTTGTCCGGAACGGTGCAGGTAAGCATTATTGTCAACAAGCCAGTTGGTACTGAACCCGCCCGACAGGGAAACACCAATGGTACTTTTAGGTGTCAGGAGATATCGTACGGTCACCGGGATTTGCATATAGCCAAGACTCTGTTCAAGGACAGGGCTGTCACCACTTTCCATCAGGGTTGACTTCAATTCAACATACTCTCCCTGCGCCTTTTGAAATCCGGCCAAATCGTTTGATGCAACTGGCGATAAATCAGTCCGGACGGTACCCATTGAATTGGCAAGACTGATCTCATTGATACTATTGGCGAGGCTTCCGCCGGAATAAGTGCTGGTATTAAAGCTGTAAACCCGTTCCGAACGAACTGTTGTTGTTACCTCCTGCCCAACAGTGGCATACCTGACACCTGTTTCTATTTGCCAGCGAGCGTTCACATTCATGGCAAGTGTGAGACCTCCTCCTGCGGCTGTCAGACCGTTCTCATCCACCCCCCCGGTTGCCGAACCGGAAACATTCCTGAAAGAATAAGTTGGCGAATATTCTCCTCCTACGACCAAATGCCCTGAAGCGGATTTTTCTTCAGAATTATTAGAATCAATATATGTAGCGACAACAAAAGTCTCCTCACTGTCTTGTTTTGCATACAATCTATCAGGAGGGCTGGCATTTTCCCCTTCAAAAATATTATTGCCACTGAGAGGAGCCATCTTTTCAATTGTTCCGGGTTGAGGGTCTGAAGGATTTTGAGCAGCAGGGGTACTTCCGATGCCTTCCACCTCATTTATATCACCGGATGCCGAAGCAATTTGTAACGTTTCTCTCTGCTGTGTCTCTCTTTTCTCAGCTAAAACCGGCATATCCGAACCTGAAGCAGGTATGATATCTGAATCTTTCTCTCCAACAGGGCTATCTCCCTCTGTCCGTTTGGTAACACCGCCAGATTCTTTCCTATCGCCGTCAAACTGTTGTTCCGACACAACAAGGGAACTGCTATCGACCGGGGAATCATTCTCATTAAAAAGCCAGAACAGCCCTGCAGCAATTACAACAGACGCCGCTGCTCCGACTCTCAGAAAAAGAGGAACCAGTCGCCTTTTCTTTTTATATAGTTTTTTTTCAATACCTTCCCACACACCCGGAGAAGGCTGAGCTTCCAGGTCCTTCAGCCGCGTAAATAACTGATCTGTGTTATGTTCGGGTATCATCATAACTTTATGGTCTCCAATTTTCTGTCTTCACTAATTCTTTGCTGAAGCCATTTTCGGGCGCGGGAAAGATTTGATTTACTTGTGCCCGGCGATATATTTAACTTCCGGGCTATTTCTTCATGCGTCAATTCATCAATTACATACATATTAAATACAAGTCTGTATTTTTCGGGTAATTTCTGAACTAATGATAAAAGCTCGTTCAACGAGTACCCCTTCTCTTCAGAATGATTCGTATCCTCATCGCCTTCGATATCAGGAAATTCATTCTTCATCTCTGTTTTGATCCTGGCTTTCCGGTACGACTCAATAATCAGATTAACCATAATTCTTCGCATCCACCCTTCAAATGAGCCTTCAAAACGAAAATCACCTATTTTCTCAAACACTCTGATGAAACCATCCTGCAAAAAATCTTCTGCCTCTTCCCTGTTGCCGGTATAACGCAGACATACACCAAACATTTTGGGCGCAAAAAGCTCATAAAGTGCCTTTTGAGCACTCCTCTCGCCTTTCTGACATCCTGAAATTATGTCGTTTATCTCTTTGAATACAGACACTGGAGAGCTTTCCTATTGATTTTCCAGGTAAAAGATACACCTCTGTTTATTATTATGCAACCTCGCTATAATAGTCCGTTAGATTTCTATATACAATTTAACAAGTTGTTACGGCTGTCAGGATTGTTAGGGGTGTTAGGGGTGTTAGGGGTGTTAGGGGTGTTAGGGGTGTCAGGGTTGTTAGGAGTGTCAGGGTTGTTAGTGTCCTACCCCTGATATTCGTGTTTTTTGGGCAAAATTAATGCTCTGTCACCGCTCCGCGGTTAATTGTTACTGACTTTATTGATAACGTTACCGCTCTGTCACCGCTCCGCGGTTTTAGTATAGCCAACCCAATATCAACAATTAATAGTCGCGGAGCGGCGACAGAGCGGTAGAATTATGTAATAAGAAAAACAAAAAGCTGCGGAGCTGCGACACGTAATGTATAAATTTGTTTGGTTCTGGCTTGTCCAGGTTAGGGTTGCTATAATTGTTAGGGATTGTTAGGGTTGTTATATTGTTAGGGGGATAGATGAAGTAATAAAACCTATAAAACCCTAACAATTAACATTTTAACAAAATTAAAAATATCAATAACTTAACAACATTAACAACCCTAACAATACTAACAACATCAACAACATTTACAATACTACCAACCAAAAGATGGAAAAAACAAGATAAGGTTGCGTGAAAATCATCAAAAATTTTTCCGGATACGATCTAACTCCCGTTTGGTATCTTTTTCTTTAATAGACTCGCGCTTGTCGTGTTTCTTTTTCCCCTGGGCAAGTGCTATCTCAAGCTTGGCAAAACCCCGGTCGTTGATAAACATACGCAAGGGAACAATAGTCAGACCCGACTCTTTTGTTTTTCGTTCCAGTTTTTGAAGTTCCTTCTTTGTAAGAAGCAGTTTTCGTTCACGGTGAGGGGCATGATTATTAAAAGTGCCATAAAAATATTCCGAGATATTCATCCCTTTTACCCATAATTCCCCTCTTCTGAAGTAGCAATACGAGTCGACCAGTCCGGCACGACCATTCCTGATTGATTTAATTTCGGTACCGGTCAGCTGAATTCCGGCAACAAACTTTTCGAGTATTTCGTAGTCAAAATACGCTCTTTTATTGCGAATATTTATTCTGTTTGTTGCCATATATCAGATAGTTATCAAATTCAATAATAATATACGAATGATATAGGGGAGTCCCAATATCACAAGTCCTGTTAACAGCGAGAAAACTGTTTTCTGCTCCTGCTTAGGGCCCGCAAGAATTCTTGTCCCGGTCAAAACAAGATAAATACTGTAAAAAGCAAATATCTGCAGGAAAAAAATTTCCGGCACCAAAGCAGTAATCAGTAAAACTATATATAAGGGAGCCGAACTGTAAACCGTTATCTTAGCAGCAATCTCCCGCGAAGGGACAAAATGGAAATATTTCATTACCAAAAATACAAAGTACCATGCAATAAAAAGCCCTCCAAACAAAGCAGTAAATTCAACAATTACTTTTTTAAGCGCCAGTTCAATAAGAAACGCCTGTTGATTAATAAGGTAAGAAATAAACGTCCCCACAGCTACCAATCCTATCAGAGGCAAAGCAAAGGTACTGAGCATATCGTTAAATGTGACCGGCTCTCTGTGTATCATCTGCCACTCCTTCAGCGGTGCGGTTATCAGATTTCTCAGCCTTAACCCAAGCTGACGGTACATATGAACAGTATTAACAGGTTCTTTTGCCCTCATAAAAATCTCTTATCCGCATTAAAGTATATCTCCGGACGATCAAAGTGCAATTTGCAAACGCAATACACTAATAATAAGCAATCTGCAATAATCTACCGGAAAAAATTCACAGACAAAATTAAAAAATATTACCAAACCTGCATTACTCATATATGAGCGTGATCTAAAAAGACATATTTTTCTAAAAATCAAGACGTTTTATTTTTTTATGCCGAAGTTAACCCGTTGTTAATAAGGGTGCAAAGATTTAACCTGCATTATTCATAAATTATCACTACTG
>NZ_AHZV01000178.1 GCF_000250735.1 Anaerophaga thermohalophila str. Valhall | reverse complement strand
GTTGTCTATCCTACCAAAGAAAGAATTAGCAATGTGTCGATTTCAGAAATTATCTCATATTTTTTTTGGCATTTTATGTAGCACATCGTTTTGACACCTAAATATCAGCCATAAATTTTAATAGATGAAGCAAATACGGCTCATAGTTTGTTTATTATTTTTTTATGTTCTTTTGTTAGGGTTGAAGGACTTTCCATGAAAACCTTTTCAAAGAGTTGGATTTTTTCTTTTAAAGATAATTTTATAAGGTTTTGATTTTTATTCCACCATTTATAGAATTCGACAGGTTGGGTTGAATAAGGGATTATGGCCTGAACAGGTTTATCGTATCCTTTAAATTCTATTCTTGCCTTTAAACCTAAAGCATCGTTGAAATATTGAGAGTGATTAGCTTTTAATTTAGATATTAGTAATTCAAAAACCTCTTTGGTTACCTTCAGCTCTTTTTTTCTTCGAATTTTATCAAAAGATACAGGATCTTCCGTTAACCATTTTGAAACCTTCATTGTCTTTAGACCGGAGTTGGTATTGATGGTAATCAAATCTTTCACAGAATAACATTTATCCCGAGAAGGGTGAAAGATGTTTATATTATAGTCATTTTCTTGATTTTTTTGATAGTTAATCGAAAATAATTCTTTTTTTTTCAGTGTTTCTATTATATCAGTATTGTTTGTTGTACCTCCTTTATATTTTTCTATAAGAATATCAACGTCTGAACCAAGGAAAAAGTCTTCAATGAAATTCCACCGTTCTTCGTTAGTGAAGCTTCTCAAAAAGAAATGGTCAAAAATCTGATTGCTTAAATAATGTCTTTCAAGGGTTTTACTTAGAAGTGTATTGGTGTATTCAGTATTATTAGCATCTTTTTCAATTCTTTGGGGATCGTTAATACGAACATATAACATAGGATTTTCGCCACCTTTTATTTCAAAAGTTCCTAATTCCAATATTTCTAAAAAATACCCCAATCGTACATAGGTGATAGCATTGGCTTTTTTATTGGTTACAAACCGATAAGCAGTTGAATTATCAGTATTTCCAAAAAGAGTATTTAAACGCTTAAGAAGGGCACTAAAACTTGAAAGATATTGTGTGTTAAATATTCTATACTTTAAGTCTCCCGATATTCTTCTTCGTTGTAAGAAAGCATTAGGTTCAATTATGCCTGGTTGAGTTAACCGTCCTGAATATGAAGAGAGGATAAACTTACTGAGTTTTTCCGATTTATTTGTGTCATTGATATAATTATTAAGTTTGGTTTGAAAATCTTCTTTTGTAAAGAATCCTTGCGAATTGGCGAAAATACTTTGGATTGCGGTTAGTATAGCTTTTATTTTCTCAAATACATTGTCTAAGGTGTCGAGTCGTTCAAAAGAAATTTTTAATTGGGGAACTAGTTCAATATTTTCATTTTTGAATAATTGCCCGGTGTAAAATTCTCTTTTTAGTAAAGGAAAACTTTTATCCCTAAAATATTCCTGCCAAAGTTTATCCAGGTCCATTTCAATTATGGTATAACCATTGCCAGTAGAATGAAGACTTCTGAAAGTGTCTATGTATTTCAATTGAAGGATATTTAAATGTTGATCAGATATCCGAGCATAAATTTTCACAAAAAGTTTTTTAGGTCTTGCAATGATTACATTAAAACGGTTTTTGGCCAAATAATCTTTCTCGATCATCATTAAAGCTGTTAAAACTTTTTGATCTAAATCAAATGCGTTTTCGAAGATGTGTCCAAAATCGTCAACCGATAATAGTAAATTTCTCTTTTTATTGTTTTTTAAATACGTTTTATGAATTTTCTTTAGAACTTCCCTTAATTGATATTGTTTTAGAGCCGACATTCCATGAAGTGCTTTAGTAAAGCGCTGGTCCTGTGAAGAATAGTTTAGGGTTGCAAATCCCTTGAGTCCCGGTTTTCTGGCAACTCTTCCAATTTCCTGTACATAGTCCGGGAGTAGTCCGGAAGGAGCATGATGATAAACAACTTGAATATCTGCAATATCTACACCCATACCAAAAGCTTTGGTTGATACCATAATCTTTTTTTCGCCACTTTTGAATTGTCTGTTTGAATATTCTTTATTGTGAGCGTCAAGGGTACCATAATAACCTGTAGCAATATCAAGACCTTCAGAATTAAGTTGATCTAAAATTTGGCGAATATGCCTTGTGTATGGGGTATAGACTAATGTTTTTACATTTAGCTCATTTACTTTCTTTAAGAAATCAACAGTTTGTAAAAGCTTATTGGTCTCATAATTGGTAGCGAAATCTTCGTGATTATTTACAATGAATTCTATGTCGTTTCGTTTAACTTGTCCTATGAAGATGT
>NZ_AHZV01000179.1 GCF_000250735.1 Anaerophaga thermohalophila str. Valhall | reverse complement strand
TTTCCTGCATCAAATTTGTCTGCGGTTGCTTGCGTTTTTTGTATATTTGAACATCTCATGGCGAAAACTTATGAATAAAGCAGGTTAAGACTCCTGACCCAAGAGGACAGGAAAGACAATACAATCTCTTTTTCTTAAAAATTAATTGACCTAAGTTCTATAACTGCCATTCGGCTGAAAGCATAGTAAAACATTCTAATTTAGTATGTGTCAATAAACTCGCAAAAATTTTTACACTATGTGTGTCTGTTCAGAAAGTGCCGATTGCAAGGCTTGCGAAGCAGCCAAAAACGCAGTTTACTTTTCGTAAATGAGATTCTTTTGGCGGCAAGCGTAACACAGCAAATGGTACTTTATGGACAGACACCAATTACTTTTTCCCCAGACCTCCCAAAGCCTGGGTAACACGGTCCAGAATTATAGCAAGGATCACAATACCAAGACCGGCTTCAAAGCCAAGGCCTACTTTCGCCTGCAGGATACCCGAATAAACGCGTTCTCCAAGTCCGGCGGCGCCTACCATCGATGCAATAACAACCATCGACAGGGCAAGCATAATAACCTGGTTAACTCCGGCCAGAATTGTGGGCATAGCCAAAGGTATCTGAACCTTAAACAGCAATTGTCTTTGTGTGCTTCCGAATGACAAGGCGGCCTCTACTACTTCGCCCGGAACGCCGCGAATCCCAAGGCTCGTAAGCCGAACCGCCGGAGGTAAAGAAAACACAACGGTTGCCACAACTCCGGGAACATTCCCGACAGAAAAAAACAGAATGGCGGGAATCAGATAAACAAAAGCCGGCATGGTTTGCATAAAGTCGAGAATTGGTCTTACTATCTGATCCACTCTACTGCTTCTGGCAGCCCATATTCCCAATGGTATACCTATTAAAAGAGCAATAAAGGCCGAAACCAATACCAGAGCGAGGGTTTCCATAGTCTCTTCCCAGTACTGCATCCAAAGAAGAATAAACAGTCCGATAACAGTAAAAACGGCGAGACCAAAGGCTTTCTTAAAGCCCTTTTTGGTAAACCCCGGCCTGAAACCTTGCGCCTGAACGAAATAAGCAATCAATGCCAGGATAATCATAATACCCCATGAGGGTACCGCCAGCAATGCCGTCTGAAAGCCATCCACCATATTTTCTATCAAATAGGCGATGCCGTCCAGAACCGGTCCGGCATGGTCGGTGATAAAATCGATGGCTTGTTCTATAAATTTTCCAATATTAAGTTTATCCATAATTAAAGACCTCCGCTGTTTTTAATTTCAATAATCTCTTCACGGTCGCGGCCTGTAACTTCGGCAATGACCGAGGAGTGTACTGCAACACCAAGCAATCTGTCTTCCTCATCAACCACCGGAAGTGGCAATTGCTTGTCGATAAACAACGGCAACAGGTCAGCTGCCGGCGTATCTGGAGAAACCTTTGGCATCACATCTGAAATCAGAATCTTTTTCAGATCCCTGTCGTCCTTATTCTTCAGCTCCACAACATCACGGTCCATCACAAAACCAAGGAACTTATTTTCGCGATCGACCACCGGCAACCTGTTGACGCCCATTTCGCGCATACGCCTCAAGGCCAGTGCCGGACCATCTTTTTCGATAATCAGTTTACCTGTGTCCTTAAACATCAGACTTGATGCGGTAACAATTTTGCTGCGGTCGACATTTTCTACAAAAGCTCTCACGTAGTCGTCGGCCGGTTTTACCAATATCTCTTCAGGGGTTCCTATTTGAACAATTTCGCCATCTTTCATTATGGCAATCCGGTCGCCGAGCTTCAAAGCTTCGTCAAGGTCGTGGGTAATAAAAACAATGGTCTTTTTCAATTTTCGCTGAAGCTCGATGAGCTCGTCCTGCATGTTTGTTCGAATAAGCGGGTCGAGCGCACTAAAAGCCTCGTCCATCAGCAGTATTTCCGGATTGGTGGTAAGCGCTCTTGCCAGACCAACGCGCTGTTGCATACCACCACTCAATTCTCCGGTCATCATATCCTCATAGCCCTCCAGTCCTACTGTTTTAATCATTTGGCGGGCTTTTTCGAGGCTTTCTTCCTCGGGTTTCCCCTGAATTTCCAGACCAAAGGCAGTATTGGAAAGTACAGTACGGTGCGGAAGCAAACCAAAATGCTGGAAGACCATCGACATTTCGGTACGACGCAACCGGCGTAGTTGTTCCTCGGTCATCCTGGTAACATCCTCCCCATTAACGAAAATTGAGCCCGAGGTAGGTGTATTCAAGCGGTTAAAACAACGAATGAGAGAGGACTTTCCGCTACCGGAAAGTCCCATCACAACAAATATTTCGCCCTGCTCTATCGAGAAGGTGGCATCTTTAACCGCAACCGTACATTTGGTTTTGCTCAGGACTTCATCCTTCGACATGCCCTTTTTTACAAGTTCAAGGGCATGTTTTCGCCTGGAACCAAATATCAGGTACAGGTCTTTAACTTCAATTTTACTCATCTACTTTGAGTTTTTGTTTAGAAATAGTAGCCAATGTTGATATTGAAACGGCTTTCCCATTCGGCATCCGGGTCACCTGCTGCCAAGCCGTTGGTCCACGAACCTAACCAGGCATTATTTTTACCCATGGCATAATCAACATAAGTATAAATGCTTCCTGCAGTTATTAACATTCCTGGAACAAGGTGTTCACTATTCTCGAACTCATCAACATCTTTGGTTATCACAGAATAATCAACGTATGGCTGAATGTTGGAGATAGGGCCCCATTCTACAGGAATTGAATAGGCAAGGCCGGCTACCCATATATTTCCTTCGGCCGCAACATTATAGTTGTAACCATAAGCACCCATCTGAACAGCGTCCAGATCATTTCCTGCATCATCTTTTGCTCCAAAATTGTACGAAATGTATTCGCCTTTAAAATTGAAATTACCAAAATTTCCTACTAAGTGAGCAGCAAAAGCATTGGATGATTCGGATTCATCAAGTACACTGTTGTAATTTTTTCCAAACTGGCCTGAAAGACCAAGTTCCAAACTCTCGGAAACATTGTACGCTGCTCGAACATTAAATTGATTAACCTCTTTAAGTGATGCATCTTCAGAAGGCGTTATATCATAAGAATAACGTGATGCATAGTTAGGTGAACCCTTTGGTTCGGGCTGATGGTAGTAAGCAAAATTCAATTCCAGGTTTTCAATTCCGGTATAGTCAAATTTCATACCCATATCGTAATCGTCTTCCAGACCAACATAATACGGGATCTGGAACCACCATGAGTGTGAGGCATATTTTGTAATACCAAAAGGCACCTGGCTTACACCCAGTTTCATATAAAGGTCATCTGATAAGCCATAACCTAACCAACCATGGTGTATAAAATGACTATTATCCACAGGGTAGAAACGATATTCAAAACTGAGATCAACACCGGCAGTACGGGCATTAACATTCAACCGCCAGGTGTCCCAGGTAAACTGGGGATCCGTCTTGTCATCGTTCCAGCTCTTATCATGAATATTATAACGAACTGCCCCTCCAAACTTCACATAGTCTTCATTCTTTTCCTGGGCATTTACAATACCCTGGGTCAGAAATGCTGCAATGGCAAAAATCGTAAATACTACTTTCTTCATAACAACTATAGTTTTTAGATTAAAAATTAAAAATGAATTCTTCAAAACAACATATTGTTCCAAAAAACAAAAGATGTTTTGTTTCGCTATCGTGTAATAGCAGGGTTATAGAAACTCCTTTCTCCGGCCACGGCATATTTGAAAAGTAGTCTTAAAATTAAATCATTGAACCACTTAACGTCAAGTACTTTTATTTCCAAACCACAAAAAAAAATTTGTTCAGTCCGATAAACACTAAGCTACCAAACTAAATAAATTATTCCTAAAACAATATTTTATTTCTATACCAACGAAACGAGCATGGCAAAGTTTGTCACAACAAAAATATATGTAAGTGCTTGCGTGTGAGTTCCATCAGGCCAATGATTTAGATTAATTATATTCGAATAAAACAAGCATGGCAATGATCGCCTCAAAAGAACATGTATAAGTTCTTGTATGTGAATTCCATCCGACCTTAATAATTATATTCTATACGGTTAAAATATGTGGGGTTTTTTATCTAAATCAGCCGGACAAAACAGGTGCAAATGTAAAAAACACTCTTTACTTATCCAAAAAGTCGCACAGAACCTATTTGAATTGTTCTGAATAGCAAACATGAATAAACTGAAAATGTTCAGTTCGCTTAAAGTAAATCGACAGATTCGGTTGAGCTGTTGTGCTTAGTCTGTAGCAAGTAATTGAGATACTGATAACGATATAAGCAAACCGGGCATTTGTAAAAGCCTGACGTACTATTTTTTCTATATCGAATTCGCAAGGAATAGATCACACTTTTTTACCATTCCTTGTGGATTTTGGGTAAAAACACGTTTATTCGCAATATTTTATTAAAGAAACCAGTGAAGTTATTAATTTTGGTGCACTAATAAGTATGTGTCTA
>NZ_AHZV01000180.1 GCF_000250735.1 Anaerophaga thermohalophila str. Valhall | reverse complement strand
GGCTTTGAAGGTCAGGCCAAATATGAATCAAATTATCGACGGATTCAGCGGTTTTTTGCCGAGTTTGTTATTGATCGTCATTTACTGGCGAAGTTGATATTTTCGTTATTGCCCCATAAGCCGCCCTACAAGTTGAGTATGGACAGGACCAATTGGAAATTTGGCAAAACAGATATCAACATATTGATGCTGAGTGTTTGTTACAAAGGTGTAGCTATACCCCTTTTATGGAAAATGCTACCTAAAAGAGGAAATTCCAATGCGGAAGAGCGAAAAGAGCTACTCAATGAGTATATTGAACTGTTTGGTATCAGTTCTATATCGAGTTTTTTAGCTGATAGAGAATTCATTGGAGAACGGTGGTTTGATGAACTCATTAGAAATAGAGTGCCATTTTTTATTCGCATTAAGGAAAATATGAAAGTAAAGATTCCTCACAAAGGAATAAAAAAGGCTTTTTGGCTATTTAATCATTTAAAAACAAGTCAATATCACCACATTGATGGTCTTGTTTATTTGGGAAAGAATCTTGTTTATTTGTCTGGAATAAAGACGTTTAATCCTGCAACCGGAAGAGTCGAATTTGTTATTATTGCTTCATTTAATAAACAAGACCAGGCACTTATTGACTATAGGGAAAGATGGCAAATTGAAACCATGTTTAAAGCAATGAAATCAAGCGGGTTCAACTTAGAAGACACACATTTAAACAATTTGGACAGAATTACAACACTGATAGCTGTTGTAGCAATTGCATTTGTCTGGGCCTATTTAGCCGGAATTGATAAGCATGAAAACATAAGCCCTATCAAGGTCAAAAAGCATGGCAGAAGAGCATACAGTTTTTTTAAATATGGTCTTATTAGAATTGCTCATGCCATAATGAATACCTTAAATGTCAAGGAGTTTAATGATTGTATAAAAGTTTTGTCATGTACTTAGAATTCAAATATAAAAAAATTATCCCAACAAAAGCCAAACAATGCTTCTCCTATTCCCGTAATATCGGCCGGTTTATCGGCCTGCTTTGCAAACATTGTTCCGGCAAAAGCCATGACGATGGCAGCAACGATACAATAAAGAATGGCTGGCAAAAGTTCCATTAGTTTTAATGCTTTTTAGAAGGATTAAAAAGAAGATGTTCTTCCTGATCGTTGAAGATAATATCAATGGCCGCAGGAACAATTTCGGCGTCAATATGCTTTACTTCTCCAATAGGTTCTCCGTCTATCTGGAGGTCCTGAGCTGGTTGCAGGGATATTTTAGCTTGTTTACACGAGAGAATTCTGACATGTCTGAGACGATGAATATTACCTGTGAAAAAAAGCAAAGATCATCCTGAAAAGATAGTGCCATGGATAAGGTTTGATTATGACAATTTCGAATTTTCCATCGTCTATTTCTCCTGTAGGATTTACCACGGCACCTGTTCCAAAAAAATGTGTATTGAGTATGACTACCATGACAGCTTTGTATTTTCGTGGTCTTTTTCTTCTGCAATGAACAGTACATCTGAAATGTGAAGGTGCTTTCAGCTCTTTAAAAAATTGCCGTGCGTATCCGTAGAGTCCCCTTATTTTTTCCTGGTCGAAACGTTTAATGATCCGGGCATTCATTCCCAGATCGCTCAGATGTACCGTCAGATGTTCTCCGTTAATTTTTAAAAGGTCGATACGCTTCGAAACGTTTCTTGCAATGATACTCATGGCACGTTCAAGGTTTGCAGGAATGTTGAATTCAAAGGCCATGCCGTTTGCCGATCCTGTAGGTATGATTCCGAGCTTGATATTTCTTTTCCCAGCTACAACCGATGCCGCAAGGTTGACTGTGCCATCGCCTCCAACAGCGACTACTATATCGGGGTTTTGTTTCTCAACATCGGTCAGGAGAGTTTCGTGGTCGTTATTGCCTGTGGTTTCAGTAAAGCAGGGCTCCATATGATGTTTTTCACAGTAAAGACCAATTTGCTGCCGTATATTGGACTTGTCATTACTTCCCGAAGCAGGATTGATCACAAATAGTACCTTTCTTTTTTCAGAGGCTTTCATAATAATTTTGTTGAAGAATCATTACTTTTGAGTATTATCTAAAGATAATAAAACCACCCGGAATATGCCTATTATTACCAAAACTTTCAGATATATACTTCGCAAAGCCGGAAGCCCCTTGAGGAGAGCCCGTTTATGGCTCAAAAAGCGACTGGGGTGGCTCGGCGTTCCCACCATTGAGCCATATATGGGATTCAGCAATGGCAACGAAGCGTATATTACCGGAAACGTAATGGAAGATAAAGGATTGGATAAGCCGAAGCCGGGACAAAAACTCCGCACCAATATGTTGGCAATGCTTAAGCGATATGTGAGTGACGAGATCAGTGGTGTGAGGGTCAGGGTGACATTCCGCGATAAGGAAGAAATTGTTGAAACCAATGAGTTGGGGCTTTTTCATTGCTATTTGAGTTTTCCGGGAAAACCGGCTCACGGACTTCATTTTGAGAAGGTATTTTATGAACTTTTGGATGAGGTTGTGGATAATCAGGGCCCGATTAAAGCCGAAGGAGAGGTAATGATTGTCTCCGGAGGGATTGATTTTGGAGTTATTTCTGACATTGACGACACCGTTATGGTTTCACATTCTACCGATACACTTAAGAAACTTCGACTGATGCTTTTCAAAAATGCACGTACCCGTGTCCCCTTTGAGGGTGTAGCTGCCTTTTACAGAGCACTTCATACAGGAAAGAAGGACGGTCCTGGTCGAAATCCTTTGTTTTATGTATCGAGTAGTGAGTGGAACCTTTACGATCTATTGGTCGATTTTTTTGAATTTCGTTTCATTCCTTCCGGGCCTTCGCTCTTGCAGGAACTCGAACACAGCATTTTAAAGTTTTGGAAATCGGGAGGCGGCGATCACGAACACAAGTATGAAAAGATTCGTTTTCTTTTGTCCTTTTTCCCTGAACTGGATTTTATACTCATCGGTGACAGCGGTCAAAACGACCCTGATATTTACCTGAGGGTGGCAAAAGAGTTTCCTCGACGGATAAAAGCTGTTTATATTCGTTGTGTGAAAAAATCGCATAAGAAGCATTATACAATGAAGATGGTCAGTGAAATGGAAAAACTAAATATCCCTGTGTTATTGATAAACAGCACTGAAGAGGCTGCCCGCCATGCACTGATGAATGGCTACATCGATGCTTCTTCAATGCCTGATATTGCCCGTCAGCTTGAGGAGGATCATAATTTTAGCTTCACGGACATGTTTTATTCATCAGTATAAAATCTTATCATAAATTTCTACTTTTTAGCTCAAAATATCCACCTTCTATTTGCTGCCATTATGAATATTTATGGATATTTTTGATAAGCGCCTAAAGACAACTAATATCTATTTGCTTAAAATATCCCTCCCGGAAGTAATAATTCGTGCATGTCTGTAAAGCAGGAAAAATTTCCTGTTTATCATGTATGAGCCTGGTCTAAAAAGCATCTTTAATGCCAAACTCTGTGTTGTTTTAAATTTTTGCATCCTCATTAACAACAAGTTAACTCAGATACAAAAATTTAAAACGCCTTGATTTTGACAAAAATATGCTTTTTATATCGCACTCATGTATCTGTTCAGAAAGTGTCATTTACAAAGATTGAGAAGTCCGAAAATACGGAGTTTACTCCCCGTAAATGAGTAACTTTCAGACGAGCGTCACACAGTAAATGGCACTTTATGGATAAACACTAATTCGGGTCTGACTATGATTTAAAATCCCCGGTAACAAACCTGTTTCACTTTCTATGCGAGTTAAGCTAAATATTGCTCCGCTTGCTTGCAAAAACTAAGGTTTTAAATCTGATTCTCAACCCTTATTTTTTGCGGTTAGTTCATGAAATATTTTGATAATGATTATACTGAAAAATTCTATGGCTTATGAAATTTATTGACCTAAACAAATTTTCATCGTTCAGGAAACTGTTCCTGACTTTTTTTGTCCTGATGTTGTATTTTATTCCGTTAGAGGCCGGGCAGGGAATCGCTTTAAACGACTCGTCCTACTATGAAAATGAAGGGGTAAATATTTTGGTTTTCAGTAACTGGTACAACGAAAATTTCAGTGATTCAAAGATGAGTGGCATTGAGATCATTCATCATGGAAAACGAACGGTGACCAACGGAGATGTTCGTTTAAATCATACCCCCGAACAGTGGGACCCGATTCCAAAATTCAAACGGAAGGAGGTAGATCGTGAAAATAATGTTGTAAAAGCCTGGCTTGAATATCCCGATTTTGAGTATTTAATTCTTACGGAGCCATCGGGAGATGATATTATTATCAGTGTTCATCTGGATAAGCCGATACCAGATGAGCTGGAAGGGAAAGCAGGATTCAATCTGGAGTTTCTGCCTTCGGCCTATTTCGGGAAAACCTTTCTGATGGATGGTCAACCGGGCATTTTTCCACTCTATCCATCCGGGCCTACCTCTGTAGGTGATGCTGGAAAAACAGTGCCTTTGCCGGTTGCAAAGGGAAATAAAATAGTCCTTGCACCGGAAGATGATTACCGGAGAATTACCGTTGAATCCGATAATGAATTACTCTTTTTCGATGGTCGCAACAAGGCCCAAAACGGTTGGTTTGTGTTGCGAAGTCTGATACCTGCCGGCGAAATCGGAAAAGTTATTGAATGGAAGCTTAGTGTATCCAGGGTTTCAGGCTGGCTGCGTGATCCGGTAATCAGCTTTTCGCAGGTTGGGTATCATCCGTCTCAAAGCAAACGTGCCGTTATTGAACTCGACAAAAATGACCGATTTTTACCCGATGCTGAACTTCTGAAAATTGATGAGAACGGAAAACGTAGTCTGATTCATAGCGGCCCTGTAAATCAATGGGGAAATTATCAGCGATACCAGTACGGAATATTTGATTTTACAATCGTGCAGGAGCCCGGTGTGTATGTTGTGAAATACGGGGATGAAGAGAGCCGTCCATTGCGCATAGGCAAGGATGTTTATGAGGGTATCTGGCATCCGACTCTTGATGTTTATATTCCCGTTCAAATGGATCATGTGCTGGTTAACGAGGCTTACCGGGTTTGGCATGGCGCTTCTCATCTCGACGATGCACTTCAGGCACCTGTCAACCACGAGCATTTCGATCTTTATGCCCAGGGGCCGACCACCGATACACCTTATGACCCTGGTGAGCATATTCCCGGACTGAATGTGGGAGGATGGTATGATGCCGGAGATTATGATATCAGAACGCAGTCGCAATACTTTACGGTTTTACACCTGGTGCATGCCTGGGAGGATTTTGATATTTTCCGCGATGAAACCCTTGTAGAGCAGGAGAACCGATATGTTGATCTCCATCATCCCGACGGGAAAAACGACATTCTCCAGCAAATTGAACATGGCGCCATCGGACTCATTGCCCAGCATCGTGCTGTAGGGCATGCCATTCCCGGTATTATTGTTCCATCATTGTTGCAGTACACACATTTGGGCGACGGACTAACCATGACCGATAACCTGATCTATAATCCGGCTCTCGACAGCTTGGAAGTCGATTACCCCTATAGCGGTACTTTCGATGATCGTTGGGCTTTTACCAGCAAATCCACTGCGCTTAATTATGGTTCGGCTGCCGGACTGGCTGCTGCTTCCCGGGCTCTAAAAGATTTCAATCCGGAACTCTCGCAGGAATGTCTTGAAACAGCTATAGGCGTGTGGAATACGGAACAGGGTAAAGACCCCGATATTTTTGAGGTTGGCAACACTACCGGAGGACCTTTGATCCTTGAGGAGTTAAGAGCTGCGGTTGAGCTGCTCATCTCTACCCGTGGTGATAAATATGCCCGGAGAATTCGTGAAATGTGGCCCGAAATTAGTCAACAATTTGGTTTTCTGGCTTCTACGCTTTTGCCGGCATTACCTTATATGGATGATGCGTTTGTAGCTGAGGTTGAACAACGCGCCAGGCAGTACGCCCGGGAGATTAAAATCTTTGAGCGAATGAATCCTTTTGGAGTCCCGATAACAGAAGGCGGATGGGCTGGTAACGGATCAGTGATCGGTTTTGGCATTACCAATTACATGCTTCATAGATCATTTCCCGATATATTCGACAGGGAATATGTTTTCAGATCGCTGAATTACATTTTTGGATGCCATCCCGATTCTGATATTTCTTTTGTTTCGGGTGTAGGTCTGCATTCCAAAAAGGTTGCTTACGGTATGAATCGGGCTGATTTTTCATTTATAGCAGGGGGCATAGTTCCGGGCGTACTCATATTAGACCCGGATTTTCCTGAGAATAAGGAAGACTGGCCCTTTCTTTGGGGTGAAAATGAGTATGTAATTACTGTGGGTGGTTCCTATATTTATCTGGCAAACGCTGTTCAGGCATTGCTTGAATAACAATAGCACGGGGAACAGGGCGTGGAATGTATAAAGACAAATCAGCCGACACAGGACTTAATCAGACTAAAAATTTGGATTATTTCTGTGCTCCATGCCCTATGCTCTCTATCATTTCTTTGTAGATTTCGTAATCTCCTTTGCTGAAAAGTACGAACCGTATGGTTTTTACATTTTTCAGCGCTGGAGCAACTTCTTTAATTGTATCAAGAGTCACTTCGGCAGCCTCTCTGATTGGATATCCGAATGCCCCGGTTGATATTGCCGGAAAAGCTATGGAACGTATGTTGTTCTCATCGGCAAGTTTCAGCGCATTGCGGTAACAATCTGCCAATAATTTATCTTCAGGCTTGTCTTTGCCATATACGGGTCCAAGACAATGAATAACATATTTATTTGGCAGATTATGTCCACCAGAAATTACGGCTTCACCTGGTTTTATGGGAGCCATGGGGCGGCACTCTTCTTCGAGGCCAGGTCCGGCAGCCCGGTGAATGGCCCCGGCCACGCCGCCACCAATTCTGAGTTGCGCATTGGCAGCATTTACAATCGCTTCCATGTCTGGTTGTGATGCAATGTCTCCACGCATGCATTCAATGGTAATTCCGGAAATTTTTGTTTTCATGGTCTATCGTTTTTTAATCGGTTCAGTATTTTTATCATTTTGTTATTTGTCGAAATAATATAATGAGCCCGGTCTAAAAAGCATCTTTGTTGCCAAACTCTGTGTTGTTTTAAATTTTTGCATCCTCATTAACAATGGGTTAACTCCGGTACAAAAATTTAAAACGCCTTGATTTTAACAAAAATATGCTTTTTATACC
>NZ_AHZV01000181.1 GCF_000250735.1 Anaerophaga thermohalophila str. Valhall | reverse complement strand
CGTAATAGATAATTTATGAATAATGCAGGTTTGACCAGACTCATTCAATTCTAACTTAAACTCTTTACCTGTGAAGCAAATTTCTTATTTTGTATGTCTGCTTTTTGTTTTCCTTCCATTGTTGTTTTTAACCGGCTGTGAAAAAGATGAAATGAAGGTCTCAGCCAACGATACAACTCTGACAGACTTTGATTACCAAAGTGTTGATGATGCGCGTCAGTGGTTTTATCAGCAAACCGGGGGAAATGTTTTTCTTGAAAGAGAATTGTCGACCAAAAGTACCGGTGTTCAGACCGCCGAAGTACCCCTGTTTGGCGATTGGGAAAACAGTATATCCCAACACGTGGGACATATAATATAACGTTGAAACGCCCGTGTTTACTGTTGGCGATGAAGAGGCATTTTCCGAAGCCCTGAACGGCACCAGCCTGTTAAAAAGTGAAAGCACGGAAGAGACCGTTCGTTCACGTACCCGCATAGTGGTTCAGGCAAATGAAGAAAGCGGTGAAACCCGTGGTTTTTTGATGACAGTTGTCCCCGATGAAGACTATCTTGCTTCGGGCGGCAGCATCGACTCTGTTGATTATTACCACCGCGGCGAATCCTTTAGCGGATTGATTGTATTTAATCATCTGGACGGAAGCTTTGCGAATGCGTGGAAGTACAAGGGAGGAGAAATAATAAGTGGATATATTTCTGATGGTTCTCAGAATGAAAATTCATTAAAGTCAATTTACTTGCTTGAAGTCGAGTTCTGTAATGACATATATCTAATTTATAATGGAAATGTCTCTTATCTGAAACGTTCTTGTTTTACCAGGACATTACCTGTGATGAGTATTGATGATGGAGGTGGCGGGGGAGTTTATGATGATTGGTTCCCCGATGATGGTGGCGGAGGCGGGAGTTCGGGTTCAGGAACATATATAGAAAAGGATGAAAACTCTGAAAAGGAAATTACGCCCTCCAATCCTGATATCGATTACCATCCATCCTTTGAAACATCAAGCGCACAATGTGTAAAGGACAAGCTCGACAAAGGGGACATCATTAACCGGTTACTGGCAGGGTTTGAGCTGGATACCAGTCAGATTGATCTGGTATTCACCATTGGACAGTTAGATAGTATTAATGCAAATGGACGGTGTGTTTATCATCCTATACCTAAAGATATGGTAATAATCATTGATCAGGAACGTTTGAATGCTCCTTCCATAAGCCTTGCGCGTACCATTCTCCATGAATGTTTTCATGCTTATCTTTTTGGAAAAATTTTTCAAGAAGAAATTCATCAAGGTCTTGCTCCGGAACCGAATTTTAGTTCAGATTGGAATCAATATCTGATTCAGTATGGCGATACGGCACAACATAATTATATGGCCGACCAATACATTGGTTTCATGAAAGATGCATTGGCTTCTTTTTATTATCTTTCCGATCATGACCGTGAGCGGAGGTTGTTTGAAGGGGCAGTTGGAGATAACGATTTCTGGGATATTGATACCTTTTTTGAAGTTTTGTCCTGGGGCGGCTTAAAAGAAACCGATGCTTTTAAGGATTATTACAGGGATTTGAAGAACCAAAGGGATTATAATTTTTATTTGACAGATTTTATCCCTAAATGGCCAACCGAAAATTGCAATTAGTTATGAAGTTCGTGATATTTTTTATTAGTGGATTGCTAACCTATAATTCACTTTCCTCACAAGTGGTAACAGACGATACTGTGGTTTGTATCATTGATACCACCAACAGTTATGTTGAATTTGTAAAAAATCCCATAAAACGCGATAATTATCAACCTCCTGATCATTGGCAAATCAGGATAGATGGTCATTATTATGATCATGTCCCGTATGATAAGGATATTGCCTGTATTGTGTTTAGCGCAGGTTGGTGGAGTGGAAATCTTGGGAATATTTCTGGGTTTCCTAAAAAAAGAGTACCTAAAAAGGGTCTTACAGAAAGATTTATTGTTGTCGATGATGAATGGATCAATCAACAAACCAGTTTAAATTCATTGGGACGAAAATTAGGTTATGCCCCTTTTAGTAAGTACAATTATATCATTTTCAGTCAGGACTATGATTGTGCAGATTCCGATTCTGTAACCATGCACAGGGTGGAAATTGGGTATAGTGAAGTCCAGTATTAAGGCAAGAGTCAGGGTTTCACTTGCAGTGAAGCCCTGACTAATTCCAGATCATGACCGTGAGCGAAAGTTGTTTGAAGGGGCTGTCGCAGATAACGATTACTGGGATATTGATACTTTTTTTGAAATTCTGTCCTGGGGCGGCTTAAAAGAAACAAATGCTTTTAAGGATTATTACAGGGATTTAAAAAACCAAAGGGACTATAATTTTTATCAAACGGATTTTATCCCATTATGGCCAACCGAAAATTGCAAGTAGTTATGAGAAAGTTTATTTTTTTACTTTTAGTTATGATACATAGTATTTACGCTGAAAGTCAGGTATTAACCAATGATACAGTTGTTTGTATCATTGATACAATAAAAAGTTATGTTGAGTTTATAGAGAATCCCATACAACGTGATAACTATCAAATTTCTGCTCATTGGCAAATCGGGATAGATGGTCATTATTATGACCATGTGTCGTATACTAAAGATATTGCTTATATCGGGTTTATGGCTGGATTATGGAGAGGAAATCTGCGGGATATTTCCGGGTTTACCAAAAAAAAAAAGGTACTTAAAAAGGGGCTAACAGAACGATTTATCGTTGTCGATGATGAATGGATCAATCAACAAACCAGTTTACGACATTTAAAAAATAAATTAGGAATAGCTCCTTTCGATAAGTATAATTACATCATTTTCAGTCAGGACTATGATTGTGCAGATTCCGACTCTGTAACCATGCACAGGGTTGAAATAGGTTATAGTGAAGTTCAGTATTAGGGCAAAGGCTTTGGGAAGGTCAGAGTTTCACTTTAAGTGAAACCCTGATTTGATGGATATCCTTTATGTTCACACCGCATTCATAGTACTTCTTGAATAGTCTTTTGAATGTTGATAATGTCATCCTCATTTTTTGCCATTAAAAATTTAA